>NZ_PSWJ01000005.1:0-150869 GCF_002932775.1 Rathayibacter sp. AY1B8
GGCTTCGACGACATGCAGGAGTCGGCGAGCTTCTGGCCGGCTCTCGCGGACGATGAGGCGGGTCGGCACGAGCGAGACACCGGTGCGCTCACCCGACTCGAGCTCGCGCAGGAGGATGTCGACCGAGCGGCGGCCCGTGTCCCCGAAGAACTGGCGCACCGTCGTGAGAGGCGGCCAGAAGCTCGCCGACTCCTGCATGTCGTCGAAGCCCGCGACGCTCACCTCGCCGGGCACGGCGCGTCCGGCCTCGTGCAGGGCGCGCAGCACGCCGAGCGCCATCTGGTCGTTGGCGGCGAAGATCGCGGTGACCTCCGGATCGGCGGCGAGCCGCTTGCCGAGGCGGTAGCCGGAGTCGGTGGACCAGTCGCCGACCAGCACCTCCGGCACCGGGGCGCCGCGCTCGATCAAGGACGACTCCCACGCCTCGTGGCGGCGCTCGGCGGAGTAGGAGCGGTCCGGGCCGGCGATGTGGTGCACGGTGCGGTGGCCGAGTCCGAGCAGGTGCTCGACGGCCTGGCGGGCGCCCGACATCTGGTCGGTGTCGACCACCGGGTACTTCTCGCCGCCGGCGGAGTCGACGACCACCACGGGCAGGTCCGGCGGGAGGACGATGTCGGCCTCGTCGAGCAGGTGCGCCTCGACGATGATGATGACGCCGTCGACCGCCTCCTCGCTCAGCCGGTGGAACGCGACCGACACCTCGCCCTGGGTGGGGTGGGAGACGGGGATGAGGGTGATCGAGTAGCCCGCGTCGGCGGCCGCGATCGCGATGGCGTCGAGGGTGCGCATGTTGCCGAACGAGGACAGCGTGAACATGATCACGCCGATGCTGTGGAAGCGGCCCGTCCGCAGGGCCCGCGCCGCGCTGTTGGGCCGGTAGCCGAGGGCCCGCATCGCCTCGAGGACCCGCTCGCGCGTCTCGCCGTCGACGTTCTGCTTGCCGTTCGACACCCGCGAGACCGTCTGGCCCGAGACGTTCGCGCGCCGGGCCACGTCGGCCATCGAGACGCCGCGTCGCGGCCGGGTGGACGGGGACGGGCGGTCGGTCTCGAGTGACATGGGCTTCCCTTTATAGCGCGCCGCCCGTCAGCCGTGGTGCATCGTGCGCCGAACCGTGACGCAGGAACAGTCGCGGGTGGCGACGTGGACATGCTACGGTGACGCTCTGCCATGTTGACGTGAACATGACGGGCCCGCACTACTCCCCGAACGGAATCCCATGACGACGACGTCTCCCCCCGTCCCGCTGAGCGAGGTCGCCCCTCCGGCGTCCCCCCTCGCGGCCCCGAAGTCGCGGGCGAAGAGCGAGTGGAAGGGCCTGGCGTTCGTCGCCCCCTTCCTCGTCGTCTTCCTCCTGGTCTTCATCGCCCCGGTCGTCTACTCGATCTACCTCAGCCTCTTCCGCGAGCAGCTGGTGGGCGGCAACTCCTTCGTCGGCTTCGCGAACTACGCCGCGATCTTCACCGACCCGAACTTCTGGGAGGGCTTCGGCCGCGTCCTGCTGTTCCTCGTCGTGCAGGTCCCCGTGATGCTCGTGCTGGCCCTCGTCGCGGCGCTCGCGATCGACAGCGGCCGCCTCCACGGCACCGGCTTCTTCCGCATCGTGGTCTTCCTCCCCTACGCCGTCCCCGCGGTCGTCGCGGTGCTGATGTGGGGCTTCATCTACGGCGACAACTTCGGCCTGGCCGCGAACGTCAACGACCTGCTCGGCTCCGACGTCGTCCAGCCCTTCTCGCGCGACTGGATCCTCGCC
Source organism: Rathayibacter sp. AY1B8 (assembly GCF_002932775.1). NCBI lineage: Bacteria > Bacillati > Actinomycetota > Actinomycetes > Micrococcales > Microbacteriaceae > Rathayibacter > Rathayibacter sp. AY1B8. The sequence continues at coordinate 1,754 of NZ_PSWJ01000005.1, forward strand.
TCGATCGGCAACATCGTCACGTGGGAGTTCGTGGGCTACAACATGCTCATCTTCTACTCCGCGCTGAAGACGATCCCCGGCGAGCTCTACGAGGCGGCCGAGATCGACGGCGCCGGCCCGATGCGCGTCATCCGCTCGATCAAGCTGCCCGCCCTGCGCGGCGCGATCGTCATCGCCACGATCTTCTCGATCATCGGCAGCTTCCAGCTGTTCAACGAGCCGAACATCCTCCGGACGCTGGCGCCGAACATCATCACCACCTACTTCACCCCGAACATGTACGCCTACAACCTGTCCTTCGCCGGTCAGCAGTACAACGCGTCGGCCACGGTCGCCATCGTCATGGGCGTGATCACCGCGGTGATCGCCTACGTCGTGCAGCTCCGCGGCGCGCGGAAGGAGAACTGATGGCCCTCGCGACCGCTCCCCGGACGCCCGCCCGCGCCCCGAAGCGCCCGGCCGCCCGCCGCGGCTCCTCGGTGCAGCCCAAGAAGTCGATCGCCTTCACCCTGCTGATGTCGGTCTTCATCCTCTACAGCCTCGTGCCGCTGGCCTGGCTGGTCATCAACGCGACGAAGACGCAGGCCGGCCTGCTCTCGAGCTTCGGCCTCTGGTTCGACGGCGATTTCGTCTTCTTCCAGAACATCGCCGACACCCTCAGCTACCGCGACGGGATCTTCCTCCGCTGGCTCGGCAACACCCTGCTCTACGTCGTCGTCGGCGCCGGAGGAGCGACGCTCCTGGCCACGCTCGCCGGCTACGGCCTCGCGAAGTTCCGCTTCACGGGCCGCAAGGCGGTCTTCGCCGTGGTGCTCGGAGCGATCGCGGTCCCCGGCACGGCCCTCGCCGTCCCGACGTTCCTCATGTTCAGCCAGCTCGGCCTGACCAACACCCCGTGGGCGATCATCATCCCCTCGCTGATCAGCCCGTTCGGCCTGTACCTGGTGTGGGTCTACGCGGTGGAGTCGGTGCCCACCGAGCTGCTCGAAGCGGCGCGGATGGACGGGGCGGGCGAGTTCCGCACCTTCTTCACCATCTCCATCCGCCTCCTCGCCCCCGGCATCGTGACCGTGCTGCTGTTCTCGGTCGTCGCGACCTGGAACAACTACTTCCTCCCGCTGATCATGCTGAGCGACCCCACCTGGTACCCGCTCACCGTCGGCCTCAACCAGTGGAACGCGCAGGCCACCGGCGTCAGCGCGCAGCCGATCTACAACCTCGTGATCACGGGCTCGCTCCTCACGATCATCCCCATCGTCGTCGCCTTCCTCGGACTCCAGCGCTTCTGGCAGTCCGGTCTGAGCGCCGGCAGCGTCAAGGGCTGAGCCCTCCCCCTACCCATCCCCCGGCCGGAGCGTCCTGCCCCGTCCACAGCACCCGCAGCACGAAGAAGTGAAGGGAAACACCACCATGAAGATCGCCCGTTCCGCCCTCAGGCGGACCCTGACGGTCGCGGCCGTCGCGGCCCTGGCCGCCGGCTCCCTCGCGGCCTGCTCGTCCACCTCCGGTGGCGGCACGACCACGAGCGCCGGCTCCGCCGCCGACCTCGACTCCGCCCTCGAGGCCGGTGGCAAGATCACCTACTGGAGCTGGACCCCCAGCGCCGAGGCGCAGGTCGCCGCGTTCGAGAAGGCCTACCCCAAGGTCGACGTCGAGCTCGTCAACGCCGGCACCAACAAGGACGAGTACACCAAGCTCGAGAACGCGATCAAGGCCGGCTCGGGCGCCCCCGACGTCGTCCAGATCGAGTACTACGCCATGCCGCAGTTCGCGCTGTCGGACTCGCTCCTCGACCTGTCGCAGTACGGCATGGGCGACCTCGAGGACAAGTACTCCGCCTCCACCTGGGGCAGCGTCAACATCGACGGCAAGCTCGTCGGCCTCCCGCAGGACTCGGGCCCCATGGCGCTGTTCTACAACAAGACCGTCTTCGACCAGTACGGCATCGCCGTCCCCGCCACCTGGGACGAGTACGTGGCCGCGGCCGAGAAGCTGCACACCGCCGACCCGTCGAAGTACATCACCGCCGACACCGGCGACGCCGGCTTCGCGACCAGCATGATCTGGCAGGCGGGCGGCGAGCCGTTCACCACCGACGGCACGGACGTGAAGATCGACCTCGCCGACGAGGGCACCGCCAAGTGGACCGGCGTCTGGAACCAGCTCGTCGAGAAGAAGCTGCTCTCGGACACCCCCGCCTGGGGCGACGAGTGGTACAAGGGCCTCGCCGACGGCTCCATCGCCTCGCTGGTGACCGGCGCCTGGATGCCCGGCGTGCTGGAGTCCAGCGTCCCCGACGCCTCCGGCGACTGGGCCGTCGCGCCGATCCCGACCTACGACGGCACCGCCGTCAGCGCCGAGAACGGCGGTGGCGGCCAGTCCGTCACCAAGCAGAGCGAGAACCCGGCGCTGGCCGCCGCGTTCCTGCGCTGGCTGAACAGCGACCAGGCCTCGGTCGACGTCTTCCTGCAGAGCGGCGGATTCCCGTCGACCACGGCCGACCTCGACAGCTCGGACTTCACCGGTCAGGAGTCGGAGTACTTCGGCGGCCAGAAGATCAACGAGGTGCTGACCCAGGCCTCGAAGGACGTCCGCTCCGGCTGGTCGTACCTTCCCTACCAGGTCTACGCGAACAGCGTCTTCGGCGACACCGTCGGCCAGGCGTACGCCAACGGCACCAGCCTCGACCAGGGCCTCGCCGACTGGCAGAGCAAGCTCGTCCAGTACGGCAACGCGCAGGGCTTCACCGTCTCGGAGTAGCACCACTGCTCGACGCGGGGCCGGCCGGATCGCTCCGGTCGGCCCCGCGTCGTTCTCACGCTCGGACACACCGGGCACCGATCCTGAGGGGGATCCAGATGACCACCGCTCCCGAGAGCCGCTTCGCCATCGGCACCGCCGACTTCGAGCTCGACGGCCGCCCGCACCGCATCCTGTCGGGGGCGCTGCACTACTTCCGCATCCACCCGGACCTCTGGGCCGACCGGATCCGCAAGGCCCGCCTGATGGGCCTGAACACCATCGAGACCTACGTCGCCTGGAACGCGCACGAGCCGCGCCGCGGCGAGTGGCGCGAGGACGCCGGGCTCGACCTGGGCCGCTTCCTCGACCTGATCGCCGCCGAGGGCATGCACGCGATCGTGCGCCCCGGCCCCTACATCTGCGCGGAGTGGGACAACGGCGCCCTTCCGGCCTGGCTCTTCCGCGACCCCGAGGTGGGCGTGCGCCGCTCGGAGCCGAACTACCTCGCCGCGGTCAGCGACTACCTGCGCCGCGTGTACTCGATCGTGGCCCCGCGCCAGATCGATGCCGGCGGGCCCGTGGTCCTCGTGCAGATCGAGAACGAGTACGGCGCGTACGGCTCCGACAAGGAGTACCTGGCCGAGCTCGTGCGGGTGACCCGCGACTCCGGCATCACGGTCCCGCTGACCACCATCGACCAGCCCACTCCGCAGATGCTCGCCGACGGCAGCCTGCCGGGCCTGCACCTCACCGGCTCGTTCGGCTCGCGGACCACGGAGCGCCTCGCGACGCTGCGCGAGTTCCAGCCCACCGGCCCGCTGATGTGCATGGAGTTCTGGTGCGGCTGGTTCGACGACTGGGGCACCCAGCACCACACGACGGACGCCGACGCCTCCGCGCAGGAGCTCGACACCCTGCTCGCGGCCGGCGGCTCGGTCAACATCTACATGTTCCACGGCGGCACCAACTTCGGCCTGACCAGCGGCGCGAACGACAAGGGCCGCTACGCCGCGATCACGACGAGCTACGACTACGACGCCCCGCTCGACGAGGGCGGCGACCCGACCGCGAAGTTCTGGGCGTTCCGCGACGTCATCGCGCGCTACGCGCCGGTGCCGGAGGAGGTGCCCGCGGTGCGCCCGCCGGCCCCCGCCCTGACCGCTCCGCTCGTCCCCGGCCCGGCGCTGCTCGGCCTCGGCCAGGCGTTCGGACCGGCCGCGCACCTCGACGCGATGGCCAGCTTCGACGACCTCGGCCACGACGACGGCTTCGTGCTCTTCACGACGACGCTCGACGGCTCCTCCGCTCCGGCCCGCCTCGTGGTGGGCGAGGAGGTGCGCGACCGCGCCTGGGTGCTGCTGGACGGCGTGCCGGTGGGCGTGCTGGCGCGCGACCACCACGAGCGGGCGCTGACGCTGCCGAGCGGACGGGGCGAGCTCGCGATCCTGGTCGAGAACCAGGGCCGGGTGAACTACGGCACGCGCATCGGCGAGCACAAGGGCCTGATCGGAGGCGTGACGCTCGACGACGCCGCGCTGACCGGCTGGGCGGCGCGTGCCCTCGCGCTGGAGTGCCTCCCCGACCTGGCCGTCGCGGCGCCGGCGTTCTCGGCCGGACCGCAGCTCGCCTCCGGCTCGTTCGACCTCGACGAGCAGGCCGACCTGTACGTGGACACGCTGCACTGGGGCAAGGGACTGGTCTGGGTGAACGGCTTCCTCCTCGGGCGCTACTGGCGCCGCGGACCGCAGCGGACGCTGATCGTCCCCTCGCCGGTCACCCGCGCCGGACGCAACCGCGTCGTGGTGCTCGAGCTGGAGGGCATCGCCGAGCCGGAGATCCGCCTGCTCGCGGGAGCCGAGCTCGGGCACACCGAGATCTGAGCTGCGGAGCGGAGGCGGCGGGAACGGCCGTCGGAGGCGTGGGCTCGGAGTTCCGGGCTCCGTTGTGCGAGTGGGGCCGGGCCGCCTCCGGGACGCACGCGCTGCCGGACCGCCTCCGGTCTGCGGGTGCCACCGGGTCGCCTCCGTCCTGCGGGCGGCGCCGGGCCGCCTCCGGGACGCGAGGCTCTGCTAGCCTCAGGCGCCCCGGTGCGGCGCCGGCGGGCGAAGGGGGAGACATGATGTCCAAGACACTGCTGCGCACGACTCTGATCGGAGGCGCGCTGCTGCTCGCCCTCTCGGGCTGCGCGGGGACCGCGACGAGCGGATCGACCCTCCGCCCGTTCACTCCGACGCTCCCCTCGTCGTCGGCCGCCCCGTCCGCCACCGCGACGGCCGCCGCCCCTGCCGCCGACACCGCTCAGAAGACCGGCGAGCAGGTGGCCGCCGTGCTGACCGGCGTGCAGTTCGTGCCCGGCGAGTACGCGAGCATCCAGGAGATGCTCGACTCGATCTACCCTGGCCTCACCGCGACCGACGCGAGCTGCCTCTCGCCGTTCGGCCTGGGCTGGGACACCGCGCAGCCCGCCGCCGGACTCTCGTACGGCACCAGCGCCGACCGCTCCATGACCGCCGTCGTGTCGAGCACCGGCACCGCCGACGCGGCCGCCTCGCTCCTCGCGAGCGCCACCGACGCGACCACGCGCTGCGCCTCCGGCTCGACGCTCTTCGCGATGCAGGGCGTGCCGGTCGAGACGACCGTCGAGCGCACCGAGCAGACGCTGACCGGCGCCGACGAGACGCTCGGCTGGAAGGTGTCCGGAGCCGTGGGCGGCAAGCCGTTCTCGCTCGTGGGCATCACCGCGCGCGTCGGCGGCGACGCGGTCGCGCTCGTGGGCTGGGACCCGACGACGAACACCTCGTACGTCCCGCGCGCGACGCAGCTCGTCGTCGACGGGCTGTAGGGCGCTGGGCGCTGGGCGCTGGGCGCTGGACGCTGGACGCTCTGAGCTCTGGCTCTGAGCTCTGAGTCCTGCGCTCGGCCGTCCTCCCCTCCGCGAGAGTCCAGGAGTTGTCGCACTCGACGCCGAGTGCGACAACTCTTGAACAGTGGGCGGACGATCGGGCCGAGCGCCTGAGCTCAGAGCGCTGGTCGCTGCGCGTTGGGCTTCGGGCTTCGGGCTTCGGGCTTCGGGCTTCGACGCTCGCTCCTCCGCGAGAGTCCAGGAGTCGTCGCAGTCGACGCCGAGTGCGACGACTCTTGAACAGTGGGCGGAGGATCGGGACGGAGCGGGCACCGGGCACCGGGCACCGGGCACCTCCCCGGGCTCCGGTCACCCCGCACCCGGCGCGGGAGCGCGGCTCAGGCCAGCCAGGAGAGGGTGCCGCCGTGGGCGGCCGCGCTCGCGAGCGGGACGCCGTCGGCGGCGAGCAGGAACGGGGTCGGCTCGGGAGCCGTGCGGTCCCCGCGCGCGGCGACGAGGTGCGGGAGCAGCGCCTCCGCCTCGAGCGTCACCAGGCTCGCGCCGCGATCGGCGACCGTCGCCAGGACGCTCTCGCGCGCGGCCCATGGCAGGTAGACCAGGGCCCCGAGCGAGACGACGACCGTCCGCAGACCCGGCGGCACCGCGTCGAGCAGGGCGGGCAGCTCGGCGGCCGCATCGCCCGCGACGATCGTGGGAGGGTCGTCCTGCAGAGTCTCCACGGCCGAGCGGAGCCGCGCGGTCCGCTCCGGGCGGTCGGGCGGGAGCAGTGCCTCCAACCAGGCGACGTCCTCGGGCGAGCGGACGTCGAGCGGCGCCAGGTCGAGCCCCCGGCGCCACGCGACGACCGGCAGCCGCCCCGGCGCCTCGCCTCCGCTCACTGCGCACCGCAGCAGAGGCGCGCCCGACCCGAGCCGCGTCTCGCCGTCGCTCGCCGTGACGGCGTAGGAGTACCGCTCCGGCGCCAGGCAGAGCCCTGCGGAGGCGCCGATCTCGACGAGCGCCACCGGCTCACCGGGCTCCGTGATCCGCTCCAGCGCCGCGACCAGGGGCGCGCACCGCAGCGCCTCGTTGGTCTGCGTCCTCCGCTCCGCCGCCACCGGCGCCACCCGCGCCCACTCGCTCCGGAGCCACGCGGCGAATCCGGCGCCGTCGACGTCGGGCACGCCGAGCAGCCGCGCGACCGAGAAGAGCAGGGACGGCTGCCGGTGCTGCGCGGGCAGCTCGTCGATCAGGGCGAGGAGGCGCGCATCCTCCGCGACGGCGAGCGCCCACTCGACCTGCTGCTCGGAGGTCTGCGCGAGCTCGACGGCGGCGCGGCGGAAGCGGTCGGCGGAGGAGGGCATGCCTCCATCCTGAGGGAGCGGCGGAACGGTGCCCGCATGCGGGCGGAGGACCTGCGCGCCGGGCAACGGCCCCGCCCCAGCGGATGTCGGTGGTCGCCGGTAGAACGGACTCATGTCCGACACCGCTCCGAACCCCGCGTCCGCGCCGGTCCGCGAGCGGCGCCTGCTCGACATCCGGCGGATCTACGCCGAGCCGGCCGCGCTCGAGCTGCCCCGCGGGCAGGAGGTCGTGGCGCGATGGCCGGGCGCCGAGATCGTTCCCGTCGAGTCGCACTGGCTGATCCCGGAGGTGCACGGCGACGAGGCGAACGTCGCGCGCTGGGTGCGCATCAAGACGGAGGCGCTCGTGCTCGGGGTGAAGAAGTCGCTCGTCACGCGCCCGAACGGCCGCTCGGCCGACTTCATCGCCCCCTCCACCGCCAACGGCTGCGCCATGGCGTGCGTCTACTGCTACGTGCCGCGGAGGAAGGGCTACAGCAACCCGATCACGCTCTTCACGAACATCGAGCAGATCCAGCGCCACCTCGCCCGGCACATCGCCAAGCAGGGCCCCAAGGCCGAGGCGAACCAGTGCGACCTGGAGGCCTGGGTCTACGACATCGGCGAGAACAGCGACTGCTCCGTCGACGCGCTGCTGAGCGAGAACGTCCGCGACCTCTGCGAGCTGTTCCGGATGTCGCCCACCGCCAAGGCGTCCTTCGCGACCAAGTACGTCAACCGCGAGCTCCTCGAGTGGGACCCGCTCGGGCGCACGCGCATCCGCTTCTCGCTGATGCCCGCCGAGACAGCGAAGGTCACCGACATCCGCACCTCGCCGATGGCCGAGCGGATCGCGGCGATCAACGACTTCGTCGACGCCGGCTACGAGGTGCACGTCAACTTCTCGCCGGTGATCCTCACCGAGACCTGGCAGCAGGACTGGACCGAGCTCTTCGACCAGCTCGACGCCGCCCTCCACCCGCGGGCGAAGGCGCAGCTCGCGGCCGAGGTGATCCTCCTCACCCACAACGAGGGCCTGCACGAGGTGAACCTCGGCTGGCACCCGAAGGCGGAGTCGCTGCTCTGGCAGCCGGGACGCCAGGAGCAGAAGGTCTCCGAGAACGGCGCCGTCAACATCCGCTACCGACGCGACCTCAAGCGCGCCGCCCTCGACCGCTTCCGCGCCCTCCTCGCCGAGCGCCTCCCCTACTGCCGCGTCCGCTACGCCTTCTGAGCTTCGGCACCCCCGCCGGAGCGGTGGCGCGACGACTCGCGCAGGAGCGCACCCTCCTCCTCCCGCACACGCCGAGACACCGCCGTCTCGCCGGGACACCACCGCCGAGGCGGCGTCTCGCGCACGAGCGCGCCGTCTCGACGCAGCCGCACCGCCCACCGGCGGCACCCCGCAACTGAGCCCCGGAGTCGCCCGGCTGGGAGTCCGCCCGGCGGCCGGGGCCACTGCTTCGCATTACGGATAGCGGCACGTGCCCTCCGAACGAGGGGCGTACTTTCGGAGAACAGCCGGAGGGACGGCCCGACCGCCCGACTCCACGGGCCTGCAGAGCAGGCGTCAGCGGGGATCGACGGCTCGGCGCGACGGCATCCGGACTCGACATCCCGGAGCCCGGCACCCCCGGCTCGACACTCCGGACACTCGACTCGGCGGCACAGCACACCCCGGGTCCTGCTCCCCACGAACACCCCCCACCATCTCGCACTCCCCCTCCCGGCGGCACTCGCCGGGGCACCTCACAGTCGCGGTCGGCACCCGCGACACAGCACAGAACGGCGGCACGCACCATGGGCGCTCTCCTCTACGGCACTCCCCCCACCTCGCACGAGATCGACGACCGCGCGCTCGCGCACCTCCAGATCGTCATGATCAACAAGTTCCGTCGCGACGAGGCGTTCGCCTTCCAGCTCGACGCCTCGAGCGCGCACGGCACCGGACGCCAGACGCTCTGGCTGCACCCGACCATCCCTCTCCAGTTCTCGTTCCACGGAAGCCGCATGCCGGCGATCAACGCCACCTGGGTGCGCGCACTGATGGAGGAGGCCAACAGCGGCCGGGGCCTGCGGATCGTCACCGAGCCGGCGCAGCAGCCCGAGTCCTCCGGGCTCACGCACGCTGCCTGAGCGCGCCGTGTCCAGGCGCGACGACGACGAGCCGATGGAGGTCACCGACTTCGTCGAGCTCGCCGGTGCGGTGCACGACGACGCGGGCTTCGAGTGCTCCTCCACTGTCGACGGTGTGACGGGCGCGCTCTGCGTGCTGCCCGACTCCCTGGTGCTGCGGAGCGCCGGCACCGGCGACTCGACCCGCGTCGGCACCCGCGACATCCGCTCCTGGCGGGCCACTCCGGCCGGCGCCACCTTCTCGCTCGCCGTGGAAGCCGGAGCGCGGCACACCGTGGTGCTGCTCACGCAGTTCCAGGCGGCGACCGTCCAGGCCATGACCCGCGCCGCCGGACCCGCGACTGGTTTATCCGCTTAACGAATTCCCCGTTCGGGGCACGCGGTGAGGAGCGCTCCTCGTGCGACCCTGATCGGGATGAACGAGAAGGACGAGGTCATGCGCTCCGACATCGGCGGGCGTGACATCGAGCAGGCGCGGGCCCTCTTCGAGCAGTCGTACAACGGGCACCGCTTCGTCGTCGAGCCCGGCGAGGACTTCTCGTACCGCTACACATCCGTCGGCGACGGCGATGTGACGCTCCGCGGCAGCCAGTTCGCCGGCTCCGTGCAGGGCTCGATCCAGACCGAGGGCGAGTACGTCGTCTCGTGGCTGACCGCCGGCGCGGGCGTCACCGATCTCGACGGCGACGCGGTGACCCTCGGATACGGGCAGCCGGCGATCTTCGTCAACGACCGCCCCAGCCGGTTCGAGTTCCACGACTACCGCCAGAACCTCATCCACTTCGACGGCGCGTACCTCGAGGGCATCGCGGAGGAGGTCGAGGGCACCCGCGGCCCCCTCCTCTTCGACACGACCTCACGGCCCGAGGGCGCGGCGCTGCGGCGCTGGTCGGCGACCGTCGCGACGGTCGCCCGGGTGATCTACGACGCCGACAGCTCGCCGCTGCTGCGCCGCGAGGCCGACCGCGCGGTCGCCGTCGCCCTGCTCGAGACCTTCCCGCACTCGACGCTGGACACCCCCGGCGACCTCCGAGTACCCCGCTCGGGGCGCCTCCGCCAGGCTATCGAGTACATGTACGAGCACGCCCACGAGCCGCTCCGGACCGAGCAGATCGCCGACGCGGCGGGCATCGGCCTGCGGACGCTGCAGACCGAGTTCCGGCGCGAGTTCGGCTTCACCGCGGTCGACTACCTGCGGCGGATCCGGCTGGACGGCGTGCAGAAGGAGCTGCGGGCGGGCGAGTCCGGAGTCGTCAGCGTCAGCGAGGTCGCACGGCGCTGGGGCTTCGCGCACCTCGGCCGGTTCTCGGCCTCGTACGCCCACCGCTTCGGCGAGCGCCCCAGCACCACGCTCGACACCTGAGGCGTCAGAGGTAGTCGGTCCCGCCGTCGTCCTCGCTGTCGTCGCCCTCGCCGCGCGGCTGCACGGTCGGCCGCGCGGGCTGGAGCCGTCGGGTCTTCTCGCGCATCGACTCCACCGCCTCCGGATCGTCGAGGTCGACGCCGCGGTCGAGCGCCGGGCTGGTGAAGAGCTGGCTGGCCGGTCCGACCAGGAGACGGGTCTCGCCTCGCAGCCCCTCGTCCGAGAGCGACGGCACCACGACCAGGTCCGACTTCCCCACGTTCGCCAGCGCCTGCGCGTACTCGACGACCGCCGAGCACACCTCGTCGCCCAGCAGCACGAATCCGCTCGCGTAGTACAGCTTCTGCATCTCGCCCTCCCCTGGATCCCGGACCGCCCCTCCGGTCGGCCCGTCCCCCGACGCTAGGACGGCGCCGACCGGCCGCCCCACCCCTTGACGGGGGTGGGGCGGAGGGGTCAGAGTCCGCGCGGAGGGGCCAGAGTCCGCGCGGAACGGGCAGTCGCAGCGCGGTCGCGAGCGCCTCGACGACGCGGGTCGCGCGCACGTCGCCGACCCCCTCCATCCGGTTGGTGAGGAACGCGAAGCCGACTCCCGCGTCCGGGTCGGCGGAGGCGACCTGTCCGCCCGCGCCGTCGTGCCCGAAGCCGCTCGGAGTGAGGCGGCCTACCAGGCGGTCGCGGAGGCGGGGCTCTCGATCCCCGGCGACGTCGCCGTGGTGTCGTTCGACGACGACGAGCTGGCCGCCTACCTCCGCCCCGGGCTGACGACCGTGGCGCTGCCGCACGAGGAGATGGGCCGCCGGGCGGTCGAGCTGCTGCTGAGCGGCGCGCTGGGCGAGCGGGTGCTGGTGCCGATGCCGCTGGTGGAGCGGGCGTCGACGCGGCGGGCCGGCTGAGGCGACTCCGGCGCCGCCCGCGTCGCCCTGGTAGTCGTCGGGCGAGAGGGCCATGCCGCTCGCGACGAAGTCCGCGGTCGCCGCGCAGTCCGTGACGACGACGTCGCCGTCGGAGCGCGCGAGCCCGTAGAGGCAGACGGACTCGTCGGCGAGCTCCGCGGCCGAGAAGGAGTCGAGGCTGAGGGTGGCGAAGTAGTCGACTCCGGCGATGCTGCCCAGGTAGCGCGTCGGCCCCCAGTGGAAGACGCGGAGGCTCGCGAGGGTCGACAGCGGGCGCGTGGCGACGTCGTCGGGGACGGCCCAGGGCTCGGTGAAGACATCCAGCGACGGGCGAGGGGCCAGCGCGACGGAGGCGGCCGTGCCGAGGGCGGCGAGCCCGAGCACGGCGACGAGGGCGGCGATCACCCCGAGGCGGCGGCGCGGTCGGGGCGTGGCGGAGGTGCGGGAGTCGGAGTCGTCGCCTCCGGTGGTCTCACTGCGCTCGCCCCAGCCGGGCGCCGCGTCCCGGCCGGTCTCGTCACGGCCGACCTCGTCCCGGCCGGTCTCGTCCCAGCCGGTCCGGTCACGGCGCGTCCCGCCCCGGCCGCTCGCCGTCCCGCGGCCGATCCGGCCCTGGGCCGCTGCGGGCCCGACGGACGCGGCCAGTCCCGCGACCGCGGCGTCGAGCGCCTCCTCCCGCTCGCGGAGCTGCGCGCGCAGCAGTGCCAGCTCCGCGAGCGCCGCGGGGTCCGCCTCCGCACTGAACGCCCGGCGCTCGAGCGCGGCCCGCTGCCTCCGCTCCTCCGGCGACGCCCCGTCGCGGCGCCGCTGCAGGGCGGCCCGGCCGCGACCGCGACCTCCGAGAGCCGCGTCGAGCGCCGCCTCCGTCGCGGGATCGAGCTCGTCGAGCAGCCGCGCCGCGCGTGCCGGCGTGACCGCGGTGCCGACGGACGCCGGCACGTCAGCCCCGGTCGCGCACGGCGCGCGCCAGCGACTCGAGGCGCTCCCGGTACTCCGGCCACCACTCCTCCGGCACCGGCGGGAGGTTGTCGCCGGGCGTCCGGAGTCCGACCCGCCCGTCGATCAGCTCGCGGACGATGTCGGCGTGGCCGGCGTGCCGGTGCGTCTCCGCGGTGATGTGGACGAGGATCCGGTGCAGCGTCACGTCGCGGTTCGTCCACCAGGGGACCTGCCCGGGAGCGTCGAGCGGGAGGGCCGCGACCGTCGCGTCGGAGTGGGCCCACACGCGGCGGTACAGCGCGACGACGTCGGCCAGGGACTCGTCGGCCGTCGCCCACATGTCCGAGTTCGGCTCCGACTCGTCCTCCATCCACGGCATCGACTCCGGGAACGGCCGCCCGAACACGGCGCCGAGGTAGCCCGCCTCGGTGCCCGCCACGTGCTTCACCAGGCCGAGCAGGTTCGTGCCCGTCGCGACCAGCGGCCGCCGCACGTCGTACTCGTCGAGCCCGTCGAGCTTCTGCAGCAGGGCGTCGCGCCCCTCCTGCAGGTAGCGGAGGAGGGTCTGCTTCGCGTCGTCGCTCATCCCCCCAGCCTGCCGCGCCCGCCCGAGCCGCGCCAGAGCGGTGCCGGAGCCGCGCCGTGCCCAGACCGCAGGAAGGATCGCCCCGCGGGCACCGGGATCCGCGGATCCACGGCCCGCCGGAGCGATCCTTCCAGCGTTGTCCACGGGGTCAGGCCGGGACGCCCGCTCCCGCCCGCTGGACCCGCGTGCCGACGAGGCGCTGCGAGGAGGCGTCGACAGCGGCGGCCGCGCCGACCAGCTCGAGCGCCGCCTCCGTCTCGCGGGTCGCGCAGTCCGGGCCCACCCACAGCTCGACGCGGCCGGGCTCGACGATCCGCACGCCCTCGCGTCCGGTGAAGGCCAGGCGCGCGGCCGGGACCTCGAACCGGACCTCCGCCTCCTCGCCGGGCTCGAGCGCGACCCGCGCGTAGCCGAGCAGCTGCGCCACCGGCCGGGTCACGCTCGCGAACACGTCGCGGGCGTACAGCTGCACCAGGTCGGTGCCCGCCCGCTCGCCCGTGTTGCGCACGCGCACGGTCGCCGTGAAGGAGCCGTCCGTCGGGGCGGACTCCTCGACCGCCAGCTCCGTCCGGGCGAAGGCCGTGTACGAGAGGCCGTGGCCGAACGGCCGCACCGGCGTGCTGTCGGCGGAGGTCACGTCCGACGGCCCGCCGAGGATCGGGTGCAGGTACGAGAACGGCTGCGCCCCGGCCGAGCGCGGCAGCGAGACCGGCAGGTGGCCGGAGGGGTCGACCCGTCCCGAGACGACGCCCGCGATCGCGCCGGCGCCCTCCTCCCCCGGGAAGAACGCCTGCAGCACGGCGGCGGGAGCCGACGGCCCGTCGAGCGCCCAGCCCACGGCGTAGGGGCGGCCGGTCAGCAGCACGAGCACGACCGGGGTCCCGGTCGCCACGACGGCCTCGACCAACTCGCGCTGGCGGCCCGGGAGCTCGAGGCTCTCGACGTCGTTGCCCTCGCCGACCGTGCCGCGGCCGAACAGGCCCGCCCGGTCGCCGACGACCACGATCACCACGTCGGAGTCGGCGGCCGCCCGGACCGCCTCGGCGATCCCGGAGGCGTCGTCGCCCTCGACCGAGCAGCCCTCGGCGAGCAGCAGCTCGGCCGAGCCGAACTCGTCCGCCAGCGCGTCCGCGACCGTCGGGATCTCGAAGCCCAGCGGCACGCCCGGGTGGTGCGCCAGCACGTGGTTGGCGAAGGAGTAGCAGCCCATGAGCGCGGGCGCGCTGTCGGCGTTGGGGCCGATCAGCGCGAGGCGGCGCGGCGCAGCGAGCGGCAGGACGCCGTCGTTCGCGAGCAGCACCACCGACTCCTCGGCCAGGCGGCGGGCGATGTCGCGGTGGGCCGGCGAGTCGAGGTCGATCGACTCGGGGGCGTCGTCGAAGCGCGCGTCGAGCAGTCCGAGCCGCTCCTTCTGCGCGAGCACCCGCAGCACGGCCCGGTCGACGAGCGCCTCGTCGGCCTTCCCGGCCCGGATGCGCGCGGCCAGCGGCGCGAGGAACGCGTCGCCCGTGGGAAGCTCCACGTCGATCCCCGCGGCGAGCGCCAGCTCGGCCGCCTCGCCCAGATCGGCGGCGACCGCGTGCATGAGGTGGAGGAACGCGACCGAGAAGTAGTCGGCGACGACCACGCCGTCGAAGCCCCAGCGCTCGCGCAGCACGCCCGTGAGGTAGGTGGGCGTCGCTCCGACCGGGTCCCCGTCGATCTCGGCGTAGGAGTTCATCACCGAGCGGGCGCCCCCGTCGCGGATCGCCATCTCGAACGGCGGCAGCAGCACGTCCGCGATCTCGCGCGGTCCGGCGTGCACCGGCGCGTGGTTGCGGCCGCCGCGGGAGGCGGAGTAGCCGATGAAGTGCTTCAGCGTCGCGTCGACGCCGGTGGACTGCAGTCCCTGCACGTACGCGGTGCCGATCGTGCCGACCACGTACGGGTCCTCGGCGATGCACTCGTCGACCCGGCCCCAGCGGGGGTCGCGGATCACGTCGAGCACCGGCGCCAGGCCCTGGTGGATCCCGAGCTCGCGCATCGAGCCGCCGATCACGGCGCCGAGCTCGGCCACGAGCTCCGGGTCGAACGAGGCTCCCCAGGCGAGCGGAGTCGGGAACGTCGCGGCCTGCCAGGCGGCGAGCCCGGTCAGGCACTCCTCGTGGACGATCGCCGGGATGCCCAGCCGCGTCTCCTCGACGAGTCGGCGCTGCTCCGCCCACAGCCAGCGGGCGCGCTCGAGCGGATCGACGGGGCGCGTGCCGTAGACGCGGGTCAGCTGGCCGATCCCCTCGCGGGTCGCCTCGGCGTACCCGGTCGAGGTGGCCATCTCTCCGGCGAGCGGGGCGACGACCTCGCCGCCCTGGTCGACCCAGTAGCCGACCAGCTGGGAGAGCTTCTCCTCCAGCGTCATCCGGCCCAGCAGCTCGGTGGTGCGGGCGGACGGGGCCTGGGGATCCTCTGGTGCGTGCGGTGCGGTCACGGTGCGACCCTCTCTGCGGGTGGGGCGACGGGTGCGGACGGGACGGGGGACGCGGCGGACGGGCGGAGCGATCCGCTCATCCCTTCACCGCCCCCGTCAGCCCGCCGACGATGCGGCGCTCGAAGACGCTGAAGAAGATCAGCGCCGGGATCATCGACAGCGACACGAAGGCGAGCACCTTCGCCGTGTCGACCGAGTACTGCGACGAGAACGCCTGCACTCCGAGCGGGAGCGTGAAGGTGGACTCGTTGTTGAGGATGAACAGGGGCAGCAGGTAGCTGTTCCAGCTCGCGATGAACGCGAGGATCCCCGTGGTGATCACGCCGGGCATCGCCAGGCGCACGACCATCCGGAAGAAGAAGCCGATCCGGCTGCAGCCGTCGATGAAGGCCGCCTCCTGGATCTCGTCCGGGATCGCGCGGAGGAACGGCACCAGGATGATGATCGTGGTCGGCAGGCCGAACGCGATCTGCGGCAGCACCACTCCGGCGAGCGAGTTCATCAGGCCGAGGCTCTTGATCACCAGGTAGAGAGGAGTGATCGCCACGGTCATCGGGAACATCAGGCCGGCGGCGAAGAGCGCGTAGAACACGCCGCGCCCGGTGAAGTCGTAGCGGGCCAGGACGTAGCTCGCCATCAGGCCGAGCACGACCACGCCGAGCGTCGTCGCGAGGCCGGCGATGGTGGAGTTGCCGACCTCCTGCCAGAAGACTCCGCCGGTGATCACGTCGAGGTAGTTCTGCACGTTCCACGGCGAGGGCAGGCCCGCCGGGTCGGTGGTGATCTGCGCGTTCGTGCGGAAGCCGCCGAGGATGATGTACGCCACCGGGGCGAGCATCAGCGCGATCACGACGATCGCCACGACGTAGGCGATCGTGGTGCCGCGGCCCAGGGGCTGCCGGCGCCGCTTCACCGCGAGAGGCCGAGGGGTCTCCGGAGTGATCGGCGGGGCCGTCATCGTCGTGCCGGTCATCGCTTGTCTCCCGTCAGTGCGCCCGCCGTATCGCGCCGGAGCACGAAGCGCTGGTACAGCAGCGCCACCACGAGCGAGATCAGGAACAGGACCACCGCGACGGCGTTCCCGTACCCGTAGTTGCCGGCGTTGCGGCCGTTGGTGACCAGGTAGATCGCCATGGTCGAGGTGCCCGCGGTCGAGGACACGTACTGGCCCCAGATGATGTAGACGAGGTCGAACAGCTGCAGTGCGCCGATGATCGACAGGAACGCCCAGATCCGCAGGGTCGGCGCGAGCAGGGGCAGGGTGATCCGCCGCTGCACCTGCCAGTAGGAGGCGCCGTCGATGGCCGCGGCCTCGGACAGCTCCTCGGGGATGCCCTGCAGACCCGCGAGGAAGAGGATCACGGCGAAGCCGATGTACTTCCACGTGATGATCAGCATCAGCGTCCAGATCGCGATCGCCGGATCCGAGAGCCAGTCCTGCTTCAGCGCGCCGAGGCCGACCTTCTCGAGCAGGCCGTTGACCGCGCCGCTGGTCTGGAGCATCAGGCTCCAGCCGGTGCCGACGACGACCTCCGAGATCACGTACGGCACGAAGATCAGGACGCGGATGATCGACTGCCCGCGCAGCTTGCGGTTCAGCAGCAGCGCCAGGAGGATCGCGACCGGCCCCTGGAGCACGAGCGAGAGCACCACGATGATGCCGTTGTGCGCGAGGGCGTCGTGGAAGGTGGGGTCCTGCAGGATCGTCAGGTAGTTGCGGAAGCCGACGAAGTCCGTCGGCACTCCGTAGCCCTGCCAGGTGAAGAAGCCGTAGTAGGCCGCCATCACGACCGGGAAGATCACGAAGGCGAGGAAGACGATCAGCGCCGGGCCGACCAGGAGCGCGATCTCGAAGCGCCCCGCCCAGCCCACGCTGCGGCGGCGCCGGCGCACCGGAGGCGTCGAGGTGACGCCTCCGGTGCGCGCGGTCCCGCGGGGCTCATCCACTCCGAGGAGCGGGCTCTCGCGGAGTGCCATGGTGGCTAGGCCTTCGCCGCGGCGGCGTTGACGGCCTCGACCAGCTGCTCGGGGTCGCTCTTGCCGGCCAGCAGGTCGACGACTCCGACGTTCAGCGCGTTGCCGACGTTGAGGCCGTAGACGGTGTCGAGCCACTGCGAGACGTACGGGGCCGAGTTGTAGGCCTCGAGGATCTGCTGCAGGTACGGCTCGGTAACCGCCTCCTGCGCCACGGTGTTCACCGGGGGCGCGTTGAAGGCCGCGTAGTACTCCTTCTGCACGTCGGAGGTGGCCAGGTAGTTGAGGAAGTCCACGCACTCGTCGGGAGCGCCCGCGGAGCAGGAGTAGCCGTCGACGCCGCCCATGATCGCGCCGGCCTCGCCGTCGCCGCCGTCGATCTCGGGGAACGGGAACCAGCCCAGGTCGGGCAGCGGCTTCTCGTCGGGGGTGAGGGAGGCGATCACGCCGGGGTTCCACGCGCCCATGAGCTCCATCGACGCCTGGTGGTTGGCGAGGAGTCCGGCCGAGCTGCCCGCGCCCTGCTGGGCGGCGGTGGTGAGGAAGCCCTCGTTGAACGGCTCGGTGGCCGAGAAGTCCTGCAGGTCCTCGCCCGCGCGGACCCAGCAGTCGTCCGAGAAGTCCTTGGTGTCGGCCGCCTCGGCCATGGTGTCGGCGCTGCACTCGCGGAGCGCGAAGAAGTAGTACCAGTGCGCGGCGGGCCAGGCGTCCTTCGCGCCGAGCGCGACGGCCTGGGCTCCGCTGCCCTTGATCTTGGTGATCGCGGAGTCGAGCTCGTCGATGGTCTTCGGGGTCTCGGTGACGCCCGCCGCCGTGAAGAGGTCCTGGCTGTAGAACAGGCCGCCCGGGAGGACGGCGACCGGCATCGCCCAGACCTTGTCGTCGAGCGTGTTCGCCGAGAACGAGCCCTCGGGGATCTCGCTGCGCGCCTGGTCCGAGATGCCGTCGGTGAGGTCCTTCAGCTGTCCGCCCGCGACCATGGCGGCGAGCTTGCCGCCTCCGCGCTGGAGGAAGACGTCGGGGGCGTCGCCCGAGTTGAGCGCCGTCTGGAGCTTGCCGTCGAGGTCCTCGTTCTGGATGGCCTGCGACTCGATGGTCACTCCGGGGTTCGCGGCCTCGAAGTCCGCGATCGTCTTGTCCCAGAACTCCTGGCCGGGGCCCGTGGTCGAGTTCTGCCAGAGGGTCATCGCGACGGTGCCGTCGCTCGATCCCGAGTCCTGGCCCGAGCAGCCGGTGAGGGCCGCGACCGTGCCGAGCAGGGCTGCTGTCGCCACTGCGATCTTCCTGAACTTCATCGTCCAACCGTTCTCTTCATCGAGGGCGCCGCCTGGTGCACCGGCGCCGTGGGGGTTCCCGCCTTCGCGGGTGGAGTCAGTGTCCGCAGTGCTTGCGAAAGTGGTCAAACGTTTTCGAAATGGTTTTCGAAGCACGGGTTACAGTCGGCCACATGACCACCCGACCGACCATCCACGACGTCGCCGCTGCCGCCGGCGTCTCGGTGGCGACGGTGTCCAAGGCCGTGAACGGCCGCTACGGCATCGCCCCCTCCACCGCCACCCGCGTGCTCGAGGTCGTGCGCGAGCTCGGCTACGAGTCGAGCCTCGTCGCGAGCAGCATGCGCTCCCGGCGCACGGGCGTGATCGGCGTGCTCGTCGCGGGGTTCGAGCCGTTCAGCGCCGAGATCCTGAAGGGCGTGGGGTCGGTGCTGGCGGAGTCGCGGTTCGACCTGCTCGCCTACTCCGGCTCCCACGAGGGCGAGCAGGAGGGCTGGGAGCGGCGCTCGCTCAGCCGGCTCAGCGGCACCCTCATCGACGGGGCGATCATGGTGACGCCGAGCGTGGTGAGCGCGCCCTCCGACATCCCGCTCGTCGCCGTGGACCCGCACACCGGCCGCGCCGACCTGCCGACCGTCGAGTCCGACAACTTCGGCGGCGCCCTGCTCGCCACCCGCCACCTCGTCGCCCTCGGGCACCGCCGCATCGGCTTCGTCGCGGGCCGCGGCGACCTGCGCTCGGCGCGGCTGCGGGAGGCCGGCTACCGGGCGGCGCTGGCGGAGGCCGGCATCGCCTTCGACGAGCGCCTGCTGCGGGTGGGCAACTACCACCGCGACACCGCCCGGCGGCCCGCCTCCTCGCTCCTGTCGCTGCCCGACCGGCCGACCGCGGTCTTCGCCGCCAACGACGTCTCGGCGCTGGCGATCATCGAGACCGCCGCGCACCTGGGCCTCGCCGTGCCCCACGACCTGTCGGTGATCGGCTTCGACGACGTGCCCGAGGCCGCTCGCTTCGATCCGCCGCTGACCACCGTCCGCCAGCCGATGCAGACGCTCGGAGCGACCGCCGCCGAGATGCTGATCGCGCTGATGGCCGGGCGCGAGCCGCGCTCGCTGCACGTGCAGCTGCCGACGCAGCTCGTCCGCCGCGCGACGACGGGACCGCCGGCATGAGCGGCGACGGGACCGCCGGCACGGGCGACGAGCTGGAGGACGACGGCCCGACCGCGGTGCACGCCGCCCTCTTCGACGCGCTGGAGCTGGTGGACCTGCCCGCGCTCGAGGCGCTGCTCGACGAGCGCTTCGTGATCGAGCACCCGACCGGCCTGGTGCAGTCGCGGGAGGAGTGGCTCGCCGACATCGACGAGGCGCGCAAGGAGTACCACGAGATCGACCACGTCGAGAGCGCCCTCTCGGGCGGCGCCGCGCACCCGGTGCTCACCTCCCGCACCATCACCGAGGCGACCATCGGCCGCCTGCACGCGACCTGGCGGCTCCAGCTGACGAGCCGCCTCGTCCGCCGCGACGAGGGGTGGGTGATCACGCGGACCGTGGTGACGAGCTGGTGAGGCGGGCGGACCGGCGCGTCCGTGGCCGGCTGCGGGCGCGGCGGGCAGGATCGACACCGTGCTCCTCCAGGTCGTGACCCGCTCCGCCCGCCCGGCCGCCGAGATGTTCGACCGGGCGCGCGACATCGACCTGCACACCGCCTCGCAGGCCGGCGCTCGCGAGCGCGCGGTGTCCGGGACGACCACCGGGCTGATCGGCCTGGGCGAGCACGTGACCTGGAGCGCCCGGCACTTCGGCGTCCCGCTCCGGCTGACCAGCACCGTCACCGCGCTCGACGCCCCGCACTCCTTCGTCGACGAGCAGACCAGCGGGCCCTTCGCGACCTTCCGGCACGAGCACCGCTTCGAGCCCCACGGCTCCGGCTCCGTGATGATCGACCGGCTCGAGTACTCCGCGCCGCTCGGCGTCCTCGGGCGGATCGCGGAGCGGCTGGTGCTCGACCGGCACCTGCGGCGGCTGCTGGAGGAGCGCGGCGCGTTCCTCGCCGGGGGCGACCGGTGAGGCTCCTGATCCGGACCCTGCTGACGCTCGTCGCCGTCGCCGGGGTCCTCTCGCTCGCGACGACCTCGGTCCTGTTCGCCCTGTCCTCCCTCGACACCGGCCGGGACCCCGGCGAGCTGCTCCCCCCGCTGGCCCGAGCGCTTCTGGCGACCGCCGTGACGGCGGCCGTCGGCGGGCTCCCCTACTCCGCGGGACGGGGTCGCGCGCCCTGGCCGGTCCTCTGGTCGGCCTCCGCGGTCTGCATCCTCGCGATCGCCTGGATCGTGGTCTCGATCGCGGCGTGGACCGACGCGGGCGACGGGACGGACGCCGTCGTCACGCTGCTGACCGTGGTGCCCGCGGCCTGCTGCTCGATCGCCGCGGTGCCGGTGACCGAGCTCGTCCTCCGGGTGGGAACGCGCAGGATCGACGCCCGCTAGCGGATCCGTCCCGCCGCTTGACCTTGACGTTGCGTCAACCCGTACCGTCGCTTCCATCGCCGCCGGAGTCCCCGGCGACGCGGAGACGGAGGGCGCTGTGGAGCAGGAGTGGACCGTGCACGAGGTGGCGCGGCTGGCCGGCACGACCAGCCGGACGCTGCGGCACTACGGGGCCGAGGGGCTGCTGCCGCCGAGCCGGGTGGGCGCGAGCGGCTACCGCTACTACGACGCCGCCGCGCTCGTGACGCTGCAGCGGATCCTGCTGCTGCGCGACCTCGGTCTCGGGCTGCCCGAGATCGGGCGGATCCTGCGGCGCGACGCGGAGCCGGTGGCCGCTCTCGAGCGGCACCTCGGCGTGCTCCAGGAGGAGCGCCGACGGCTCGACCGCCGCATCCGGGCGGTCACCGGGACGATCACCACGATGAGAGAAGGGAACGGGCCGATGGCCGAGGAGATGTTCGACGGGTTCGACCACGCGGAGCACCGCGAGGAGGTGGAGCGCCGCTGGGGTGCCCCGGCGTACGCCGACGGCGACCGCTGGTGGCGCTCGATGAGCGCGGACGAGCGCGAGCAGTGGCAGCGGCGGCAGGCGGACCTCGCCGACGCGTGGACCGCCGCGGCGGCGAGCGGGGCGGATCCGACCGGGGAGGAGGCGCTCGCTCTCGCCGATCGGCACCGCGCCTGGCTCGCCGAGGTGCCGGGCACGCCCCGCGACGCGACCGGCGGCCCGAGCGACGAGTACCTGCTCGGGCTCGGCGAGATGTACGTCGACGACGAGCGGTTCGCGGCGCACTACGGCGGAGTCGCCGGCGCCCGGTTCGTCCGCGACGCGCTGCGGGCGCTGGTCGAGCGGCGGGACTGACGGAGGTTCCGTCTGCCGGGCCGGGACCCCGCTCCGGAACGGCATGATCGCCTGATGGGACGCATCCGATTCAGCAGTCCGGGCTGGGACGAGGACACCGATCGGGGGCCTGCGCCCGACCCCGACCGTGCCCGGCACTCCCGGGACGACGGGGCGAGGTTCACCGCGATCGCGCTCACCTGCCTGTCGGTCCTCCCCGCGATCGTCCTCACGGCCGCGTTCCTCCTCGTGCGGCTCCCTCCGCTCGACCGCGACGACCAGCCCGACTGGACGGCGCCGAGCGCGGACGTCCTTGCTCCGTGGCTGCTGCTGTTCCTGCTCCCGCCGCTGGTCACGGGGCTGCTCGCCCGTCTGGTCGGCGGGCGGGACTCCTCCCACGGGTTCGGTCGCTCCGCCGCGGTCTGCCTCGTGGTGATGGCGCCGTTCCTCGGGCTCTCGGCCCTGTCGCTCCTCGGCTAGGCGCGGCCTCTCACGCCTGCAGGACCACCGCGCCGTAGTGGGTGCCCGCGCCCGTGCCCACCAGCAGCACCGACTCCCCCGGCTGCACGCGCGAGCGGTGCAGGGCCAGCGGGATCGCGCTGCCGATCGTGTTGCCGACCTCGCCGAGCGTGATCGTCATCCGGTCGCGGCCCCAGAGGCGGGCCATGCCCTCGAGCCCCGCCGCGCTGGTCTGGTGCGGGACCACCCGGTCGATGCCGGGGAGCCCAGTCGAGAGGCCGGGCCGCACCTCCTCGAGGAACCCCGGGAAGTGCCGCAACGCGTCGACGAGCAGCGCCTTGCCCTGCATGTCGAAGCGGAAGTCGGCGAGCCGGTCCTGCGCCTCCTCGATCCGGATCCGCGAGCCGAAGCCGCGCAGCTCCGCGTGGCGCACACCGCTCGGGCGGGTGCGGAAGTGCGTGGTGACCAGGCCCTGCCCCGGAGTCTCGGCGCGTCCGATCACGACGGCGGCGGCCGCGTCGCCGAAGAGCAGGGCGCTCTCGGGCTGGCCCGGGTCGATGCCGCGGCTGCCGCAGTCGGTCGAGACGATGAGCACGGTGTCGGCGCGACCCGTGGCGAGGAGGAATCCCGCCTCCTGCAGCGCGAAGAGGAACGACAGGCAGGTGGCGCCGACGCTGTACGCCGAGACGTCGTCGAGGCCGAGTCCCGCCGCGAGCAGCGCGCCTCCGTCCGGGATCGCCTGCAGCTGAGTGCCCGAGGCGTTGAGCACCACGTCGACCGTGTCGAGCCCGGCCGCCGCGAGCGCCCGGCGGGCGGCGAGCAGGCCGAGCTCCAGCGGGTCCTCGTCGTCGGTGACCCAGTGGCGGGTGCGTACGCCGGAGCGGCGCTCGGCCTCGTCGGCGGGCAGGCCGCAGAGCGCGGCGACCTCGGCGGTCGTGACGATCCGCTCGGGCAGCGCTTCGCCCGTGCCGAGGACGCGGAGCGGGAGGAGGTCGGGCACGCGGGCCCCTTCCTGCCCCGGGACGTGCGGAGCGAATCCCTGTATAGCGCGCCTCTGCACCTCCGCGCGCACTGTTCGGCGCGGTTTGACGGCACGGGCCCCCGCCGACACCATGGTCCCGGAGCGGGGGACGGATGGACGCGCGCGGTTTCTGGGTGGTCGTGCCCTTCCTCGACGAGGAGAAGCTGCTCGGCGGCGCCCTCGACGCGCTCGCCCGCCAGACCGATCCGGACTTCACCCTCCTGCTCGTCGACAACGGCAGCACCGACGGCTCGCGCGCCGTGATCGAGGAGTTCCGCCGCCGACGCCCGGAGCGGCAGGTCGCCGTGATCGACGAGGCGCAGAAGGGCACGGGAGCCGCCTCCGACACCGGCTTCCGCCACGCGATCGCCGAGGGCGCGTCGGCCGTCGCCCGCACCGACGCCGACTGCCTGCCGAGCGCCGACTGGGTGGCGCGCCTCAAGGCCGACCTCCGCGGCGGCGCCCGTTTCGTCGGCGGCCGCCTGTCCCCGCGGCGGGACGAAGCCGTCTACCGCTGGTACGACGGCGTGCTCGGCACCGCGCTGATCCGCCTGATGGAGCACGCGCCGGGCGTCTTCTACCGCCGCCCCGGCCAGCGGTACCGGATGTTCATGGCGGCCGGCTGCAACCTCGCGATCGACGCCGCGCTGTACCTCCAGGTCGACGGCTTCCCGCGCTCGAGCATCGACGACACCGACGAGGACCTGGAGCTGCACCTCAAGGTCTGCCAGGTGATCGGGCGGAGCGAGGCGCTGCTCGACAAGGACGCGGTCGTGCTGATGTCGATCCGGAAGGGCAAGGCGCTCGGGTACCTGGGGATCCTGCTCTGGTACTGGGGCCGCAAGCGCGGGTTGGAGGTCGTCGATGTCCGCTGAGCGCCGGCGCCGCGTGCTGATCACCGGGGCGACGGGCTTCCTCGGCGGCTACGCGGTGCGCGAGTTCCTGGCCGCGGGCGACGACGTGCTCGCTACCGGTCGCGCCCCCGAGGCGCTGGCGCGGCTGGAGGAGGAGGGCGCCACGGTCCTCCGCGCCGACCTCGCCGAGCTGGGCGCGACGACCGTCGAGGCCGACGTGCTCGTGCACGCCGCCGCTCTCTCGAGCCCGTGGGGCACGTGGAGCGAGTTCGAGCGCGCGAACGTCGCGGGGACCGAGGCGATGATCGCGCTGGCCGAGCGCTGCGGGATCCGCCGCTTCGTCTTCGTCTCCTCGCCGAGCATCTACTCCGCCCGCCGCCACCAGTACCTGGTTCGGGAGGAGGAGGTCGACACCGGCAGCCGGATGAGCCTCTACATCCGCAGCAAGATCGAGGCCGAGCGGCTGCTGCAGGAGGCGCACCGCTCCGGCCGGATCCCCGAGCTCGTGATCCTGCGCCCCCGCGGCCTGATCGGCGTCGGCGACCCCAGCCTCCTCCCCCGCTTCGTCGCCGCGAGCCGCCGCCGAGGCATCCCCCTCTTCGACGGCGGCCGGAACCCCGTCGACATCACCTGCGTCGAGAACGCCGCGCACGCGCTGGTCCTCGCGGCCGACGCTCCCGTGGCCGACGGCGGCGTCTACAACATCACCAACGGCGAGCCCGCTCCGCTCGGCGACCTCCTCGAGCGCTTCTTCGCCGCGATGGGCGAGGAGCCGCGCTTCATCCGGGTGGACCTGCGCGTGCTGACTGCGCTCGCCGAGATCCTGGAGCGGGTGTACCGGCTACTGCCCGGCCGCGAGCCGCCGTTCACCCGCTACACCGTGGCGACCCTCGCCTACGCGCAGACCCTCGACATCTCGCGGGCGCGGACCGAGCTCGGCTACGAGCCGACCGTGCCGCTGGCCGAGGGCATCCGCCGGGTCGGCGAGCACCTAAGGAGGACGCGTGGCTGAGTCGTCGCTGCAGGTGATGGCGTGCGGGAGCACCGTCTTCCCGCTGTCCCGGGTGTTCCGCGGGAAGGGGCTCCCCCGCCGCGTCTTCCCCTCGAACGTCTTCCTCTACACGCACGCGAGCGGCCGGCGGGTGCTCGTGGACACGGGCTACCCGCTGACGTTCCGCGGAACAGGCCTCGTCGGACGGCTGTACGAGCGCATCCTGCCCGCGTCCGTGCCGGACGACGAGACCGTCGACCAGCGGCTGCTCGCCCTCGGCCTGACCCCGGCCGACGTGGAGTTCGTGGTGCTCACGCACCTGCACCCGGACCACGTGGGCGGCGTGCGCTGGTTCCCGGACGCGACGTTCGTGCTGTCGTCTGGCCAGGTCGCCTCCGTGCGGCGGAACCGCGTGCGCGAGGGGATCTTCCGCGCGCTGCTGCCGCCGTGGTTCGCGGCCGGGATCGTGACGGACGAGCAGCCCGTGACGACGATCAAGGGGCTGAGCGGATTCGACCTCTTCGGCGACGGATCGCTGCTCGTGGTGCCGCTCCCGGGGCATGCGCGCGGGCACCTGGGGGCGCTCGTCGAGGGGCGCGTGCTGGTCGCCGGGGACGCGGCGTGGGGGCGGGAGTTCCTCGGCTGGTCCGGGCGCCTGCGCCGGCTGCCGCGGTTCATCAGCGACGACGCGCGGGCGCACGAGCGGACATCCGAGATGCTCGAGCGGGTCGAGGCGGCGGGCGTGCGGCTGCGCTTCTCGCACGACGCGTATCCGGAGGGGGACGTGCGGCTGGGTGGGGCGGCGGCCAGTGGCGGACAGGACCTCATCGACCTCGACGGTGAGAGCTCCCGTCTCCGCTAGACGGGAGGCGACTCAGGTTCACGCGATCCTCGGCGGATCAGCCGTTCGGACGTCCCGCGAGAGGCCCTGTCACCGAGGCTTGTCATCGGGCATGTCTTTCGGGACGCTGCGGACCGCGAGATCTCGAGTTCCGATGCTCGACCAGCCGGCGGTCGTCAGCGGGGCAGGTGCTCGTAGGGGACGCGGCGGCTCAGCCAGGCGAGCAGACCGGCGGCGAGCGCCGCGATCGCCGCCGGGATGAGAAGCAGCCAGAGGGCCGAGGTCACGGCGACGAGGACGAGCGCCGCCGCGGCGACGCCGGCGCCGATCGCGAAGTTCCAGCGCACGTCCGTCGCCACTCCGCCCTCGGGACGCGTCCACAGCACCACGAGGGCCGTCGCGATCGGCCCGAGCAGCAGCCCCAGCACGAACCAGCGCCAGCGCGAGCGGCCCTTCTGCTCGGCGAGACCGGCGGTGACGATCGCGAGTCCGAACCAGATCCAACCGGAGTCCTGGGTGAGTGTCATGCGTGGAGCCTAGGGCGCGGGCAGGATCGCCCCGGCGAGGTCGCCGATCGGGCATGTGGGCCTGTCGCCCGCGTCTCCCGCCCAGCGTTCCCCGGCACGGCCGCTGACCTGGACCGCTACCCAGGCACCACCGCGAAGGCGACTCCGACGACGACGCCCAGCACGAGAGCCGCCGAGCCGAACCCGATCAGGAGGGCGAACGTCAGCGGACGGGTCTCGCGGAAGCTCATCGTGCCGGGGATCAGCTCGTTGATCTCGGCGGGGCTGAGCGTCTTCTCCGGGGCGGGCGGCGCCTCGATCTTCCGCCGACGAGCGGCTCCGGTCAGGCGCGCCCACACGCTCCGGCCACCGGTGTGCACGCCACGCGCCGCCGGCAAGAGCGGCGTCGTCACGGCGGCGACGACGGCTCGCAGATCCTCGATCTCCCAGTCCGACCCGCGGAGCCGCAGCGACCGGCTCCCGTCCGACAGGAACAGGATGAGCGACGGGGGCAGATCGATCCCCTCACTGTTGGGGCCGGCGGGCACCCACGCGAGCAGCGCCTTCACCGACGGGTCGGCGCGGTCGAAGGTCACGACCCTGCCTCGAGCGTCCGTGCACTCGATCGCCCGGACCGAGATCCGCAGCGACGCGCTGGCGAGGAACCGCCGGTTGCGGAGCGCCAGCACTCCGACGATCACCAGAGCCACCACGGTGGCGAAGCCGAACAGCCCGAGGTAGACGGCCAGCGCTGCCCCGCGGTCGTCGGCGATCACGACGCCCCAGACGCTCCCCGCCAGCAGGACCAGCGCGGGAAGGACGGCGACGGGCCTCAGCCGTCGCGACTCGTTCTTCTGCCGGGCCCTCGAGGGCCGGAACTCGCGAACCGGCTCCGAGCGGTCCGTCCGTCGCCGTTCCATCAGACGGACGCGACGGCCGGGGAGCCGGCGCGGGCGCGATTCCGAGGAGGGTCGTCGAGGCTGCGGCGCATGGCGTCAGGGTAGCGGTGGCGTTTGGTCGGGCCGCGCAGGACGTCACCTGACGACAGGTCGACCTCTCCCGAGGTGCCGCCGCCGAGCACGATCATCCGAGCGAGGGCGCGTCCGGGGCGACAGACTGGGCTGGTGTCCTCACCGATGACGATCCGCGCCGTGCTGACCTCGGCGCCGCGTGAGGAGATGCACCTCAGGCTCCATCTCGCGATGAGCGAGCGAGCGCGGCCCCTCGCGGCCGTCCCCGACGACCGGCCTCCTCACGACCTGCCGTACCGGGCGGCGCGCTCGACGCACCCTCGACGCCGGGCGCGGCGGCAGCACGCCGGGCGCACAGCGCCCTGACGCGACTCCCGCGCCGCCGACAACACGCCGCCCCCACTCGACGCCCGCACGTACCCACTCCAGACAGGACCCGCCATGACCTCCTCCCTCTCCCACCCGGCGAGCCGCTGGGCTCTCGACCACATGCCCCTCACCGCGCAGGCCGTCCGGGAGCTCGCTCCGGTGCTCTCCGGGAGGAAGCTCGCGATCTGCCTCCACGTCGAGCCCAAGACCGCCGCCCTCGTGTCGCTCCTCGTCGAGGCCGGCATGGACATCGCCTTGACGGGCTCGCCCGGAACCACGAAGGACGACGTCGCCGACGACCTCCGCGCCCTCGGCGTGCACGTGCACACGAAGCAGAGCGACGGCGAGGCGGAGCACCTCCGCAACATCGAGAAGGTGCTCGAGCACGATCCCGATCTCACCCTCGACAACGGCGCCGACCTCACCCTCCGCCTCATCGACTCGGGCGTCCCGGACCACTACCTCGGCGGCACCGAGGAGACCACCACCGGCGGCCTCCGCCTGCGGGAGAACAGCGCGACTCTCCCGCGACCGGTCGTCGTCATCAACGACTCGCCCCTCAAGCTGATCGTCGAGAACGAGTACGGGGTCGGCCAGAGCGTCGTCCAGGGCTTCATGAACGCCACGAACCTCATGATCCCGGGCACCCGCGCCGCGGTCATCGGCTACGGCCCGTGCGGGCGCGGGGTCGCCGACACCCTCTCGCAGCTCGGAGCGCGGGTCTCCGTCGCGGACGTCGACCCGATCCGCTCGCTGCAGGCGATCCTCCGCGGCCACCGCGTCGGACCCGTCGCCGACGTCCTCTCGGACGCGCAGTTCGTCTTCACCGCCACCGGCGCACCCGGCGTCATCGGCGCGGCGGAGATCGACGCGTTCGCCGACGGCGCCGTGATCGCCGGCGTCGGCCACTTCCCGTGGGAGATCGACGAGGAGGCCCTCGCGGCCGCCACGGAGTCGACCACCGAGTTCGCCGACGGACAGCGCCGGCAGGGCATCCGCCTGAAGAACGGCAAGCGGATCGTCCGCCTCGAGAACGGCCGGATGATCAACCTCACCGCGGCCGGCGGCAACCCGATCCAGGCGATGGACCTCGGCCTGACCCTGCAGGCCCGGAGCCTCGCCGCCGTCGTCACCGCGGACCTCGACGCCGCCGTGCAGCCCGTCCCGGCCGACGTCGAGCACCGCATCGCGACCGACCTCGTCGCCCTCCTCAGCCGCTGAGCGGCGAGCGGCGGGTCCTCGGCGGCGATCCGCGGAGCGGCGGCGGCGCACGTCAGAAGACGGCGATCGGAGTGACCGGAACGCCGGTGAGCCCGAGCAGGTGCGGTGGGGCCACGCTGAGCAGGAACGACCAGCGGGACAGCTCGGCGCAGACCACGGCGAGCTGCTCCACGTCCGCGCTGTCGATGAGGGGCATGCCCAGCCGTGCGAGCGCGACCCTGCGCATCGGCATCGGCATCTCGGGATCGTGAGGGGGGGGGGGGAAGCTGTCGCCGACGTCCCCCGCGTGGAGCGCCACGCCCCGCTCGTGCATCCAGGTCACGGCGTCGACGGTCCTGCCGGGGGCCTGCTCCTCCGAGTCCCAGGAGAAGCCCCACCAGCTGCGGACGACGAGCGCGTCGCCGGACTGCCGGGGGACGCCTCCCCGGCGCTCAGCCGCTTCGAGGTCGGCGGCGACGATCGCGTGCGCCGCCGGCAGCCTCCCCTGCGGCGCGAGGTCGAAGCCGGGCTTCGGAGCATCGCCGACGCAGGACCTCGTCCAGACGGTGTTCACAACGAAGGATGGATCTGCTCCAGGACCCCGCGATCCGCGCGGAACGGGCGCCGGAGCCTCATCCTCACTCCGTTGTGAACAGGACCAGGCGAGCGGGGCCGACGTAGGACGTCCACCCGGGCGCCCTCTTCCGGACGTGGCCGGAAGAGGGCGTTGCCCACGGCGCTCGCAGCTGTCACGGTCGCAGGGCGGCCGACGACGGCCGACCCGACCGGAAGACCCCCATGCGCCTCCGAAGCACTGTCCGCCCGCTCGCGCTCCTCACCGGCGCCCTCCTCCTCGGGACCGGCCTCGCCGCCCTCGACGGGCCGCTCGCCGGCACCGCGGCCGCGGCTCATGCGGCCGACAATCCTGTCGCGGGCGGGCGCGTCGTGGGCTGGGGATACGACGAGGACGGTCGGGCGAGCGCCCCCGAGGATCTGACCGACGCCGTCTCCATCGCGGCCGGCCAGTACTACGGCGTCGCGGCGAGGAGCGACGGCACAGTGGCCGTCTGGGGTGACAATCTCGAGGGCGGCCCCATCCCGGCGGACGACCTCCGCGGCGTCGCGGCCGTCTCCCCCGATCTGGCGCTTCTCGAGGACGGCACCGTCGCGCCGCTCTTCCCCCCGGAGGACCGGTACACCGAGCCGCCGGCGGGGCTGAGCGGCGTCACCGCGATCGACTCGAGCGGCACCCACAGCGTCGCGCTCCGCGACGACGGGACAGTGGCGATCTGGGGATACGACCAAGGGCGAGTGCTGGAGGCGCCTCCCGGTCTGGACGACGTCGTGGCGATCTCCGCCGGGTCCTTCCACACCCTCGCCGTCACGAGAGACGGCAGCGTCGTGAGCTGGGGCTACGACGGCCCCGACGACATCTTCGCGGGCTACTCCGACATCGTCGCGGTCGCGGCGGGACGGACCCACGACCTCGCCGTCCGCGCCGACGGCAGCGTCGTCGCCGAGGGGAGCGACAGGGACGGAGAGAGCGACGTCCCCGCCGGGCTGACCGGTGTCGTCGCGGTCGCCGCCGGGTACGGGCACAGCGTGGCGCTCCGCGAGGACGGCACCGTCGCCGCCTGGGGCGACGACGGTGCCGGCCAGTCCACGGTTCCCGCAGGACTGAAGGGGGTCACCTCGATCGACGCCGGCTACGGCTTCACCCTCGCCACCGGGACCCGTCCCGTCCTCACGGCTGCCGCGCCTCCCACGGCGACGGTCGGCACTCCGTTCTCCTTCGCCTTCGGAGGGGATGCGCGCCTCGCGGACCACACCCTCGGCAGCGGGACGCTCCCGCCCGGACTGACCCTGACTCCCGAGGGGTTCGTGACGGGCACGCCCGCAGAACCCGGAACCTCCGACTTCACCGTCACCGCGACCAA
Organism: Rathayibacter sp. AY1B8; assembly: GCF_002932775.1. Classification (NCBI taxonomy): domain Bacteria; kingdom Bacillati; phylum Actinomycetota; class Actinomycetes; order Micrococcales; family Microbacteriaceae; genus Rathayibacter; species Rathayibacter sp. AY1B8. Next base: position 32,791 of record NZ_PSWJ01000005.1, read on the forward strand.
CTCCTTCGGAACGACCACCATCGCCTCCCGGCGGATCACCGTCGAGGCCGCCCCGCCTGCACCCGTCGCGCCGACGATCAGCGGAACCGTCGCAGCCGGCGTCGTCGGCTCGGCCTACGACTTCACCTACGCGGTCGCGGGAACTCCGGCGCCCGTCGTGACCGTGTCGTCGGGCGCCCTGCCCCCGGGTCTCACCCTCGATCCGACGGGGCGCCTCACCGGCACTCCGACCAGGACCGGCGCCTACGTCTTCACCGTGCAGGCCGCCAGCACCGCCGGAACCGCGACCGCGCAGAGCACTCTCACCGTGTCCCCTGCGTCCGCGACCGCGAAGGCCGACCTTCGCGTCGACGTCTCCGCTCCGACCACCGCGGTGAAGGGGAGGACGTTCACGTACACGCTCATCACGAAGAACGCCGGACCCTCCACGTCGACGTCCGTCTACTCGAAGGTGATCCTCCCGCCGGGGGTGCGGTTCGTCTCCGCGACGGGGAAGTACACCCGTATCGGCAGCGTCGTGGTCTTCCAGCGCTCCAGCCTCGGCAACGGGCGGACATCCACCGAGAAGATCGCCGTCACGGCCGTGAGCGCAGGCACGGGCACAGCGCTCGCAACCACCTTCTCCGTGAGGACTCCGGATCCGTCGATCCGCAGCAACGCCGACACCGCTGCCACCACCGTCCGCTGAGGAGCGTCGGGCGGGCGACGAGGCCCTCCCGCCCGTCCTCGGGCATCACGCCGGGCGCAGCCAGTCCGTGATCGCGCTGACGACGCGGTCGAGGTGGGACTCGAGCAGGAAGTGCCCGCCGTCGACGAGCTCGATGCGCGCGTGAGGGGCGTCGCGGAGGAACGCCTGGGCGCCGGCGGGGGCGAAGATCTCGTCGTTCCGGCCCCAGACGGCGAGGACGGGGACTCCGGACTCGCGGATCCACGCATGCACGGCGGGGTACAGGGCGCGGTTGGTGGCGTAGTCGCGGAAGAGCGCCAGCTGCACGTCGACCTGGCCGGGGCGGGCGAGGAGCGCGAGGTCGTGCTCCCAGGCGTCCGGATCGACGGTGGTGGAGTCGGGGACACCGTGGGTGTACTGCCACTCGACGGCCTCCCGGCCGAGGGCCGGTCGGAGGGCTTCGCGCGTCTCGTCGGTCCGCTCGGCGGCGTCGGCCCAGATCGGGTCCCAGAAGCCGGGCACGAAGCCCTCCTCGTAGGCGTTGCCGTTCTGCGAGATCACGGCGACGACCGCGGACGGATCGGCGAGGGCGAGGCGCCAGCCGACGGGGGCGCCGTAGTCCTGGACGTAGATCGTGTACCGGGTCACCCCGATGGTCTCGAGGAAGCGGCCGGTCACCGCGGTCAGGGCCGCGAACGTGTAGTCGAAGTCGTCGACGGAGGGCGCGGACGAGCGTCCGAAGCCGATGTGGTCGGGGGCGATGACGCGGTAGTGGCCGGCGAGGGCGGGGAGGAGGTGGCGGAACATGTGCGAGCTGCTCGGGTACCCGTGCAGCAGCAGGAGGACGGGCGCGTCGACGGGCCCGGCCTCCCGCCAGAAGACGTCGAGTCCGTCGACGGACACGGTGCGGTGATGGACGACGACCATAGCTAACCCCTTCAAGTAGATTTACTGGTTAGTCGGACGCTAGCATGGATCGAACGGGCCGCACGGCGCGGGAGGACGGGGAACGATGGATCGGGACGAGGAGCTGCTCCTGGCGGTGCTGAACAGCGCGCCCGTGGTGGACGGACAGCCGACGGACGACCTCGGCGACACGTCCGGTCGCGGGCTCGCCCGGCGGTGGGGCGGAGCCGGCACCGAGGACGAGCTCGAGCGGCTGCGCCGCGCCCGCGACGCGCTCCAGGCCGTCGTGCGCTCGGGCGCGCCCGCGGCCGTCGCGGAGCTCGCGGACCTGGTCGCGCACGCCGTGCGCACTCCGCGCGTCACCGGTGAGGGCGTCGTGTGGGAGCTGAGCGCTCCCGAGCCGGATCGACTCGCGGTGGAATCCGTCCTCGCCTGGTCCGCTGTGAACGCCCGGTTCCCCGGGCGGCTCCGCGCCTGCGCGAACGACGAGTGCAACCTCTTCCTCCTCGACCGCAGCCGCCCCGGCACCGCCAAGTGGTGCTCGATGGCGACGTGCGGCAACCGGATGAAGGCCCGCGCGCACGCGAGCCGGTCGCGGGTCTGAGGGCGGCCGGGAGGCACAGCGGCGAAGGCTAGGCGCAGCGCAGCCGGGCCGTCGATGCGGACGCCTGCGCTCGAGCCCGTTGCAGGGCCTCCTCGCGTCCGGCCGCGTCCAGGCGGGCGGGACCGTAGGTGACCACCGGGGGCAGGACGTCGTACCCGACGAACTCGAGCATCCCGCGATGGATGTGGAAGAGGAACGACTGCAGGTCGCCGTAGCCGTCGGCGGCGCCGGGCGCGAAGGCCGCTTCGCCGCCGCCCGTCGTCAGCAGGAGCATCGCGCTCCTGCCACGCAGGCCGCCTTCGGCGAAGACGCCGTGCTCGCCTCCGAACGTCGCGCCCATCACGAAGACGCGGTCGATCCAGCCCTTCATGATCGCCGGCATCGAGAACCACCACAGGGGGAACGAGAGCACCAGGAGATCCGCCTGCATCAGCTCGTCGAGGTCGCTCGTGACGGGCTCCCCGAGCGTCTTCTCGAGGACCGCGGTCATCTGCTGCGCCTGCGGCTTGAAGTAGCCTGAGCCGGGCGCGAACTGGTCGCGGTGCAGCACCGGGTCCCGGCCCTCGGCGTACAGGTCGAGCCGGCGCACCTCCATGCCGTCGGCCCTCAGCTGCTCGAGGACCGCGTCCGCCTGCGCCGAGGAGAAGGACCGCTCCTCGGGATGGGCGTGGACGAGCAGAGCGCGGCGAGCGGGAGCGGCCTCGGAAGCATCGGTCATGCCGCCGATCATATCGACGATTCGCGATACGTCGCTAGATCGAGGCTCCGAGCCGCTTCAGGAGCCCGTCGACGTCGGCGTCGCTCCTCCGGTAGTGGGTGTACTTCCCGACGCGCGTCGAGCGGACGAGGCCCGCGCGCTCCAGGGATCCCATGTACGACGAGATGGTCGACTGCGCGAGACCGCTCTTCGCGGCGAGATGCGTGACGCAGACCCCGAACTCGGCGCGGTCGGCGATCGGCTCGAACTCGCTGAACGACGCCTCGGGAGAGCGGAGCCACTCCATGATCTGCAGCCGCGTGGGATTGCCCAGCGCCTTCAGCACCTCGACCAGTCCCGTGTCCACCGCGCCATTCTCCTCTGCTCGCCGCCCGGGCGCCTCCGCACCGGAATCACCCTCCGCCCGGACGCACCCCGCTCACGGCAGCAGGATCACCTTGCCGTCGAGCGTCCGGGACTCGGCGAGCTCCATCGCCTCGACGATCCCCGTGAGCGGGAAGCGGGCGGCGATGTTGGCCGTCAGCGAGCCGTCGGCGAGGAGTCCGAGCACGCGGCCGAGGTCCTCCTCGAGCCGCGCACGGAAGCGCGCGGGGCGCAGCGAGTGGCCCGCCCAGAGGTCGTAGAAGACCGCGCGCCGGCCATTGGGGGCGAGCTGGTAGGCCTGGATCCGCGCGAGCTGACGGAGGAAGGGGGGCCAGATACTCCCGGTGCTCGCGCTCACGATGGCGTAGGCGACGAGGGTGCCGCCGGGTGCGAGGAGCGACCACGCCAGCCGGGTCGTCGCTCCGCCGACGTTGTCGAACACGGCCCGCACTCCGCCGGGAGCGAGCTCGCGCACGCGAGCGGCGAGGTCGGGATCGGCGTAGTCGACGGGCTCCACTCCGGCGGCGCGGAGGGCCTCGTGGTGGCGGGGCGAGGCGGCGCCGATCACGCGGACCCCCTCGAGGCGGGCGAGTCGGTGCACGAGGCCGCCGACTCCGCCGTTCGCGCCGAACAGGAGGATCGTGTCACCGCGGGAGACCCGGGCCGCGCGGTGCAGCATCTGCCACGCCGTCACTCCGTTGACCACGACGGCCTCGGCGTCCTCCGACGCGACCGCCTCGGGGACGAGAACGCAGTCGCGGGCGGCGACACGGGCGTGCCCGGTCCAGCCGCCGGTCTTGGTGAGCGCGGCGACGCGGCGGCCCTCGAACGACGCGTCGTCGCCGGGGCCGACCGCGAGGACCCGGCCGACGAGGTCGTAGCCGGGCGTGAAGGGGAACCGCGGCTGGGCGAAGTAGCGGCCGCGGCGCATCGACTGCTCGGCGAACGAGATGCCGGTGGCCTCGACGGCGACGAGCAGCTCGCCGGCCGCAGGAGGCTCGACCGGCGCCTGCTCGAGGAGCAGCCCGGACGGCTCGACGATCCCGGGGAGGACGACGCGGGTGGTGGTGCGGGGAAGGGTGGTGGACATGAGGGGCTCCTGGAGGTCGTAGGTGAGTGACCGAACAGTCACAACGGCGGATATGGAAAGGGATGGTGGCGAAGAGGAGAAAGAGGAGGGGAGGAAGAAGAGGAGGAGAGGCGAGCGCCGCGGACTCAGTCGCGGTGCCGGATGCCGTCGGAGACGATGCGGGCCCACTCGGAGTCGACGCCGCCGAGGTCGGTCTGCACGATCAGGTGGCAGAGCTGCCCGTAGGCGATGAAGCGCTGCACGGCCGGGCCGTCGGCTCCGGAGACGACGGTGACCGTCCGGACGACCGCGGAGATCCCGCGGCGCACAGCCTCGCGGATCTCGGGGACGTCGCACGCGCTCTGCGCCTGCGACTGCAGCATGATCAGGTCGCGGTCGGCGATCAGGTCGATGTAGGCGACGGTCATCGCCTCGAGCCGGTCGGCCGGGTCCGAGGAGGGCGAGGCGTCCCCCGCCGCCGCGAGCGTGGACGCCACCTGCTCGTAGCAGCGGTCGACCGCGGCGACGAAGACGCCGAGCTTGCCGGGGAACAGGCGGAAGACGTAGGCAGGCGAGACGCCGGCCTCGGCCGCGACCTCGGTGATCGGAGTCGCGGCGTAGCCGGTGCGCGCGAAGACGTGGAGCGCCGCCGCGGTGATCCGCTCGCGCTGCGCCTCGGCGGTGGAGCGGGTGGAGGGAGAAGGCATGTGACTGATCAAACACTTACTTCTCTCGTGTGTCAAGAGCGGCGGCCGGACGGATAGAGACAGCGGCCCCGCTCAGGGGCACCCCACGATCCGGTCCGGCACGCGGCAAGGGCAGGCCTACCGATCGTGGAGCCCGCCACACACCCCCTACCCCGCACCCCCATCCCGCCCCTAGGTTGGGGGGACCCGCATCGCCGACCGCGCACCACAGAGTTCCGATGGAGGAACGCCATGGCCACGACACCCGTGCTCCGCAGGATCGCGATCGCGCTGGTCGCGGTCGTCGCAGTGGGAGTGGCGGGTGCCGCACCGGCGTCCGCTCTCGACAGGCCCGTCTCCGGATACCTGAAGGACAGCGGGCTCACGCCCGAGAAGATCCGCGACTTCCTCGGCGGACCCCTGATCTCGCCCTCGACGCAGGTGGGCTACGGCGGAGCGGTCTCGAGCGTCGACGCGAACGCGAGCCGCGTGGGCATGGAGGTGCTGAAGCGCGGCGGCAACGCAGCTGACGCCGCGGTCGCCACGGCCGCCGCCCTCGGCGTGAGCGAGCCGTACAGCGCCGGCATCGGCGGAGGCGGGTACTTCGTCTACTTCGACAAGGCCTCCGGCGAGGTCAGCACCATCGACGGACGCGAGACAGCGCCGGCCGGCATCACCTCGGACGCGTTCCTCGACCCCGCGACCGGAGCCCCGTACCCGTTCACCCCGGACCTCGTCTCCTCCGGCGTCGCGGTCGGCGTGCCCGGCACGGTGGCGACCTGGGACACCGCGGTCGACCGCTTCGGCACCCTGCCGCTCCCCGTCGTGCTGGCGCCCTCGATCGCGCTCGCGGCGAAGGGCTTCCGGGTGGACGAGACCTTCCGCAACCAGACGCTCGACAACCTCGAGCGGTTCCAGGCGTTCCCCGACACGGCCGAGCTCTTCCTCCCCGGAGGGGACGCGCCGAAGGTGGGCAGCACCTTCCGCAACCTCGACCTCGCGAAGACGCTGACCTCCATCGCCGTCCACGGGCCGGACGCGTTCTACGAGGGCGCGCTGGCCGCCGAGATCGCCGACACGGTCCAGAACCCGCGGATCGCCGAGGGGTCGGACCTCCCGGCCCCGGCCGGCACGATGACCGCCGCCGACCTCGCGGCGTACTCGGTCGCCGAGCAGGCGCCGACCCGCGTCTCCTACCGCGGACTCGACGTCTACGGGATGGCACCCTCCTCCTCCGGCGGGATCGCGGTCGGCGAGGCCCTCAACATCCTCGAGAACCACGACCTCGCGGCCGAGGACACCGGCAGCGCCCTGCACCTCTACCTCGAGGCGTCCGCCCGCGCCTTCGCCGACCGGGGCGCCTACGTCGGCGACCCCGCCTTCGTCGACGTGCCCACCGAGACGCTCCTCAGCCAGGAGTTCGCGGACTCGCGGGACTGCACGATCGACCCGGCGACCGCCTCCGTCCGCCCGGTCGCGCCCGGCGCTCTCGACGGCTCCGGATGCGCGACCGCCCCCGCCGCGGAGGAGTCGGACACCGAGAACATCTCCACCACCCACCTCTCGGTCGTCGACAAGTGGGGCAACGCCGCCTCCTACACGCTGACGATCGAGCAGACCGGCGGCTCGGCGATGACCGTCCCCGGCCGCGGCTTCCTCCTCAACAACGAGATGACCGACTTCTCCCCCACCTTCGTCGACGGGGACCCGAACCGGATCGAGCCGGGCAAGCGCCCGCGCTCGTCGATGTCGCCGACGATCGTGCTCGACGGCGGGGACGTGCGGTTCGTCGTCGGCTCGCCGGGCGGATCCACGATCATCACGACGGTCCTGCAGACCCTGGTCAATCGCATCGACCTCGGCATGACGCTCCCCGAGGCGGTGGCAGCGCCCCGCGCCTCCCAGCGCAACGGCGCGACGACCTCCGCCGAGCCCGAGTTCATCGAGGCGTACGCCGACGACCTCGCTCCCTTCGGCCAGCAGCTGGTCCCCTCGGGCGACACCTTCACCTCGGCCGCGCAGATCGGCGCGGTGGCCGCCATCGAGGTCGACCCCTCCGGCCGGATGACCGCGGTCGCCGAACCGGTGCGGCGCGGCGGCGGCGTCGGGCTGGTGGTCCGGCCCGAGAAGTGACGCACCGGAGCCTCCGCGGCCCGCTGAGAGGAACCGTCGGCCGGCCGCTCCTCTCGCCCGGGAGCGGTCCTCCGCGGGAAGGAGACGTCTGCGACACTGGGGAGATGTCGTCGTCGCGCCCGCTGCGCACCCTCCGGGGTGTCGTCGTGGCGACGGTGGCGACGCTCGTCGCGCTGTTCTCGCACGTGGCCGGCGGCGGCCAGATCCCGGGTCCGCTCGGTGTCGCGATGCCGCTCGTCCTGTCGGTCCTGGTGTGCGTGGCGCTCGCCGGGCGCAGGCTCTCCCTGGTCCGCCTGGCGGTCTCGGTGGGAGTCAGCCAGTTCCTGTTCCACACGCTCTTCACGATCGGGACCTTCGCGGGGCCGGTCGATGCGCCGACCCTGCACGCGCACCACGGTGCCGTGATCGACGTCAGCGCGGCGATGACGCACAGCGGGATGACCGGCTCCTCGATGTGGGCGGCGCACCTCGTCGCCGCCGTCGCGACGACCGCGGCGCTCCACCGCGGCGAGTCCCTCCTCGTCAGTGTCGCCGCGACGACGAGCCACCTCGTCACCCGCCTGGTGCGGGTCCTGCCGACTCCGGTGGCCGCTCCTCGACCCGCGCGACGCTCCTCCTTCGAGCTGCGCGACGTGCTCCCCCTCGCCTCGGGCGTCTTCCCCCAGGCGGCGCTGCGGCGCGGCCCCCTTCTGCAGCCCGCCTCCTGATCATCGACGCGAGCCGCGGCGAGGACCTCCCCGGAGGTCCCCGCAGCGTCTGACCGACCCGTCTCCTCCCTGGACCCTCGCGAACGGCGCGCCCCTCACCGGGACGGCGGAGGCCGACGAGCCCGACTTCGAGGCGACGACGACCATCGGCTTCCCGGTGATCCCGGAGTTCTCGCACATGAGGCGCGCCCGCTCGGAGAACACCGCCGAGCGCTTCCACCGCCGGGCCTACAACTACGACGACACCCCGACGGGCGAGGACATCTCGAACTCCGGGCTGATCTTCGCGGCGTTCCAGGCCGACGTCACCGCGCAGTTCGTGCCGATCCAGAAGCGCCTGGACGAGCTGGACCTGCTCAACGAGTGGACGACGCCGATCGGCTCCGCCGTCTTCGCGATCCCGCCGGGCTGCGTCGAGGGCGGCTACATCGGCGACACCCTCCTCTGACCCTCACCGGCACCCGCCACAGCACCGAAGGACCAGAAGCATGACCACCACCGCCACGAGACCCCGCGACTCCGCCGACACCCCGCCCCCGCCGCACAGAAGCAGCGCAGGCTGGCTCGGACAGCTGCTGCTCCGCCTGCACTTCTCCGCCGCCCTGTTCGTCGGGCCGTTCATCCTCGTCGCCGCGACCAGCGGAGCGCTCTACGCACTCACCCCGCAGCTCGAGCAGGTCGTCTACGCGCAGGAGCTGCACGCCCCGAAGCGGACACCTACGTGCCCCTGGCCGACCAGATCGACGCCGCCGACGCGTACACCGGAGGCGGGCAGAGCATCGTCGCCGTCCGCCCCGCACCGAACCCCGGCGACACCACCCGGGTGATGTACGCGGACCCGTCGCTCGGCGCCAGCGAGACCCGCGCGGTCTTCATCGACCCGGCCACCGCCGACGTCCGCGGCGACCTCACCGCCTACGGCACCAGCGGCGCCCTGCCGTTGCGGACCTGGATCAGCGACCTGCACCGGACGCTGCACCTCGGGGACGTGGGCCGCTCCTACAGCGAGCTCGCCGCCTCCTGGCTGGGGGTCGTCGCCCTCGCCGGCCTGGGCCTCTGGATCATCCGCCTCCGCCGCGCCCGCGTGAAGAGGGACCTGCTGCGCCCCGCGCCGAGGACCACCGGCTACAAGCGCCTGTTCTCCTGGCACGCCTCCACCGGCGTCTGGCTGCTCGTCGGCGCCCTGTTCCTCTCGACCACAGGCATCACCTGGTCGCTCTACGGAGGCGGGAACTTCGAGACCCTCCGCTCCGCAGTCGGCTGGACCACGCCCTCGCTGGGGACGACGCTCGGCGACCGGACCGGCGAGGTGGCCGACGAGCACGCCGGGCACGCCGGACACGGCGCGGCCACCGGCGACGCCGTCGAGTCGACGGCGGGCTACTCGCCGGCCGCCTACGACTCGGTGCTCTCGGTCGCCCGCGAGGTCAACGTGAACACGGGACTGGTCGAGATCCGGCCGCCCGCGGCGGAGGGCTCGGCCTGGGTCGTGCAGGAGATCCAGCGCAGCTTCCCGACCGAGGTCGACGGCGTCGCGATCGACGGGAGCACGATGCAGGTCGTCGACCGGGTCGACTTCGCCGACTTCGGCCTCGTCGCCAAGCTCTCCCGCTGGGGCATCGACACGCACATGGGCTCGATGTTCGGGCTGCCCAACCAGCTGCTGCTGTTCGTCACCGCGGCCGGCATCGCCACGATGGTCGTGCTCGGGTACCTGATGTGGTGGAAGCGCCGCCCCACCCGCGGTCCCCGACGGCTCGGCGGCACCCCGCCGGCCCGGGGAGCGCTCCGGCGCGCGCCGTGGTGGGGAGTCGCGTCCGTCCTGGTCGTCGCCGCCGCGCTCGGGCTGTTCCTCCCGCTCCTGGGGGCGAGCCTCGCGGCCTTCGTGATCGTCGACACGCTGCTGGGGCTCCGACCCGCGCACCGCTGAGCGCGCGGGCGCCGGCCCGGTGAGGTCCACCGGGCCGGCGTCACAGCCCCTTCGGGAAGCCGAGGGAGCGCAGCACGGGGTCGAGGCCCTCCCACTGCTGACGCCGCTCCGCGTCCCGGTCGGCGTCGCTCCCCCGGAGTCCGACCGCCTTCCTCACCGTTGTCTCCGTGGATTCGGGGCAGTTGTCGGCTCTGGAACGCGCCAGGGGTCCCGGGTACGGCTGACCGCCTTCAGCCGCCTGATGGCATGCCGTGATGAGCCGCCCGGGACCCCGCAACGGCAGGACCGCTCATGGAGAGACGCGACCAGATCGCCCCGTGATGACATGCCGGCGAGGTCGTTCACGGCGCACCGCACCCGCTGAACGGAAGGACCCTGCGTGCCCCGACTCCGGGCCGGAATCGACGCCGGCAAGGCCGACCACCACTGCCGGTGAGGGTGCATCGATGATGCTCATCGCGCGCCTCCGAGCCAGAGTCCTGTTGCTGCGGCGATGACGCTGAGGAGGAGCGTGCCGAGAGCGTTGATGGCGGAGGCGAGTTGGCGTCCTTCGGCGAGGAGACGGACGGTTTCGAGGCTGGCGGTGGAGAAGGTGGTGTAGCCGCCGAGGAAGCCGGTGCCGAGGACGAGTCGCCACGGCTCGGGGGCGATGCCTGCGAGGGCGAGGCCGGTGATCAGGCCGAGGAGGAGTGATCCGGTGACGTTGATGACGGTGGTGCCCCAGGGGTAGGCGCCGCCGGTGCGGGCCTTGATGAGCCCGTCGAGGAGGAGCCGTGTTGCGGCTCCGATTCCACCGGCGAGGGAGAGCGCGAGGAACAGTGCGGGTGTCATGCCGGCACCTTCCTCTGCGTGCGTCGCCGGTGGAGTGCTGCGGCGAGGGCGACTCCGGTCCAGGACGCGAGGGCGCCGAGCAGGACGGTGCCGAGCGCGTAGAGGGCGGCGGGTGCGGGGTGTCCTGTGGTGAGCAGGTGGGCGGTGTCGGTGGCGAGGGTGCTGTAGGTGGTGAAGCCTCCGAGCGCTCCGGTACCGAGCAGCAGCCGTGCGGTGCGGCGTCGGCCCTCGTCGCTGCCGGCTCTGGCGAGGCTCTCCAGGAGTACGCCGAGCAGGAGCGCGCCGACGATGTTGATGGCGAAGACGACGGTGTCGAAGGCGGGATCGGCGGGAAACGCGAGGGTCAGGCCCTCCCGCGCCCCGGTCCCGACCGTGCCGCCGGCGGCGACGAGGAGGAGGTATCGCGGACGCAGGTGCACGGGTCGTGGCGTCCCGTCGGGGGCGTCGTCGACGTCGAGGTCGCTGTCGACCGGCAGCTCGGGGTCGGGGTCCGGGGGGCGGTGACGGTGGCGGTCATCAGTCACGGGGAGTGGGACCTTTCGGGAGGGGGCGGGTCAGTGGGTGAGACCGTAGTGCAGCGTGGGGTCGAGGTGTTCGATGTCGACGAGGCGGTTGTACTTCGCGACCCTCTCGCCGCGCGCGGGGGCGCCGGATTTGATCTGCCCGACTCCGGTTCCCACCGAGAGGTCGGCGATGAAGGTGTCGAGGGTCTCGCCGGAGCGGTGGGAGACCATGCAGCGCATGCCGGCGTCGTGCGCGGCCGCGATCGCGTCGAGGGTGCCGGTGATGGTGCCGATCTGATTGGGCTTGATGAGTGCGGCGTTGGAGTAGCCGTTGCGGGCTCCGTCGCGGATGCGGTCGGCGTCGGTGACGTAGAGGTCGTCTCCCACGAGCTGCACCCGGTCGCTGATGGCGTGGGCGAGGAGGGCCCAGCCCTCGTGGTCGTCCTCGGCGAAGCCGTCCTCGATGCTGCGGATCGGGTAGTCGGCGATCAGCTTCTCGTAGTAGCGGGCGAGTGCGTCGCGGTCGAGATCGGTGCCGGCGACGGTGTAGTGGCCGTCGCCGTGGAAGAAGCCGTTCGCGGCGGGATCCATCGCGATCGCGATGTCACCGGTGCCGGGCTGGTATCCGGCGTCGGTGATCGCTGCGACGAGGAGGTCCAGGGCGTCTTCGGGCCGGTCGATGGGGGGCGCGAAGCCGCCCTCGTCGCCGAGCCCGGAGGTGCCGTAGGCGGTGCGGACGCGGGCGGCGAGGGCGTGATAGATCTCGGCGCCGACCTGCACGGCCTCCTCCTCGGTGCCGGCGGAGACGGGGGCGATCATGAACTCTTGGAAGTCGAGGCCGTTCGCGGCGTGCGCGCCGCCGTTGATGACGTTGAAGTGCGGGACGGGCAGGGAGGCGGTCGCCCCGGTGTGATCGGCGATCCACCGGTGCAGGGGCAGGCCGGTGCGCGCGGCGAAGGCGCGGGCGGCCGCGATGGAGACGGCGACGACGGAGTTCGCTCCGAGGCGGGCGAGGTTCGCGGTTCCATCCAGTGCTCGCAGCGCTTCGTCGATCTCGCGAAGCGAAGTCCAGGAGTGGTCGAGCAGGAGGGCGCGGATCTCGCCGTCGACGGCCGCGACAGCGGAGCGGACTCCGCGTCCGCCGAACGCGGGGCCGCCGTCGCGCAGCTCGACCGCTTCGAACGCGCCCGTCGAGGCGCCCGCGGGGGCGGAGGCGTCCAGGACGGTGTCGTCGTCCAGACGCAGGGTGACAGCGACGGTCGGGAAGCCGCGGGAGTCGAGGATCTGCCGTGCGGCGACGTCGGTGATGACCAGCGGGTGTCCGGCGGGGTGGGTGACGTACTCGCCCGTCCCGTGGATGCTGGTGCGGGTGTGGCTGATGTAGGCGTTCATCAGGTTCCTCCTTCGTGGGCGAGCGTGATCGCCGCCCGGTCGGCTCTTGCGGGGTCGAGGTAGCGTCCGCTCCTCGAGATCGGTGTCCCGGACGGCCCGGTGTCGTACAGGTACGGCTGACCGGTCGGGATGTTCAGATCGCGGACCGCGGCATCGCCGAGGTCCTCGAGAAGGGCGCGCAGCGCGCGCAGGGAGTTGCCGTGCCCGACGATGAGCACCGTCTCGCCCTCCTGGAGGGCGGGCAGGATTCGCTCCTCGAGGAGCGGCTGCAGTCGGTGGACGACGTCGCGCAACGACTCCGTCTCCGTCATCGCCTCGGCCGGCTGCCCACGGAACGCCGCGGACCTGTGCAGCTGCACGAAGGCGGCGGCGGACAGAGCAGGCGGGCGGACGTCCATCGACCGGCGCCACTCCAGGAAGGCGTCGGCCCCGTACCGGGCTCCGACGGCGCTTGTGGACAGGCCGGTGAGCGCTCCGTAGTTGCGCTCGTTCAGCCGCCACTGGGCCGCGACGATCCGCGGCCGCCCTGGAAGGGCGCCGGCGATGATCCGGGCCGATTCGGTGGAGCGTTGCAGGGTCGACGTGAGGATCAGATCGGGGTCGATCGATGCGTCCCTCAGTAGCGTCGCGGCCTGTCGCGCTTCGTCACGTCCGAGGTCGGTGAGGGGGACGTCGAGGACGCCGCAGAAGAGACCGTCGGCGTTGCCGGTGCTCTCGCCGTGGCACACGAGGACGAGCGGGGGATGCGCGGGCATGGGTCACCTACCTGGTCTCTGATCGAGAAGGTAGGAACCATCAGCCTCGGCGGCAGTTCGAGCTCACGCTCGGGCGGGATCCATCACCACTGCCGTCAGCCTACGCCCGCACCTCGGTCAGGACCAGGGCAGCGGCTCCGAATCATCGACCGGGGCGAGGAGGATCATGAGGGCCGGCCGGTGCTGACGGTGAGCGAGACGGGCGCCGACGGCACCGGAGAAGACCTCCTGCACGGTGCGACGCAGAGACGGCTCCTTCGTGCCGACAATGATCATGACCGCATCGACACGGTCCGCGAGCGTCGCCAGAGCGTGTGCAACGTCACCGGCCATCTGATGCGTCTGCCACGGGACACGGTCACCGACGATCCGGTCAAGCCGCTCGAGGATCGCAGGATCTGGAGCCAGTGGAGTGTCGCATATGCACTGCGGGCGACACCGGCCCCTTCCCAAGGGTCCGGTCCCCGCCAGCTGCCCGCGCGTACACGTGCGGACGCTGCGGCGTACCCGAATCGCCTGCTACTGACGAAGCGCGCCTCGGGAACGAACGGTGGGATCACGCTCGACCCGACGATCGGGGTGTCGTCGAGGATGGCACGCGGTCGAACCGATCACCACGGAGACCACCGCGCGCGAGGCGGTGAGAAGCAGCTCAGGCGCAAGGGGGTCGCGAATCGTCGTCGGCGCGGTTCACTCACTGCATGGATGGTCTGCCCTTCGTTGTTCTCGTCGTCGTCTTTCTCGCCGCCGCCGCAGTGGTGTGGGTCGCCGGCATCCAGTTGTCGAAGGCCACGGACGTTCTGGACGCGCGCCTGCACCTGGGGAGTGCGCTGGGCGGTCTGATCGTTCTCGCCGTCGCGACGAACCTGCCGGAGATCGCGATCACCGTGTCCGCCGCGCTCTCCGGGAACCTGGACGTCGCGGTCGGCAACATCCTCGGCGGCATCGCACTGCAGACCGTGGTCCTCGTCGTCCTCGACCTGTTCGGCAAGCGCGGAAAGGGTGCGAAGCCGCTCACCTACCGTGCCGCGTCCCTCACACTCGTGCTCGAGGGGCTCGTGGTCGTCGCGGTGCTCGCCGTCGTCATCGCCGGCAGCCAGCTGCCCTCCGGACTGGAAGTGCTGCGCCTGACCCCGGACGTCGTCCTCATCGCCGGCCTCTGGGTCGTCGGGCTGCTGCTCGTGCAACGCTCCGGCAAGCACCTCCCCTGGCACGAGGACGGGCGGGCCCCCGACGCGACAGCATCCCCCTCGAAGAAGAAGACGCACCCGATGAGCACACGCAAGGCGACCATCGTGTTCACGATCTCCGCCGCGGCGACCCTCCTCGCCGGTGTCGTGCTCGAGCGCGCCGGTGACGCGGCATCCTCGCAGCTCGGTCTCTCAGGAGTGCTGTTCGGAGCCACCGTGCTCGCTCTCGCCACCTCCCTCCCCGAGATCTCGACCGGGCTGCAAGCCATCAAGCAGGGCGACGACAACCTCGCCATCAGCGACATCTTCGGCGGCAACGCCTTCCTCCCCGTCCTGTTCCTCGTCGCCACCGTCCTCTCCGGCACCGCAGTCCTCCCGCAGGCGAACTCGTCCGACATCTACCTCACCGCTCTCGCCGCCCTGCTCACCCTCGTCTACATCGTCGGACTGATCTTCCGACCCACCCGCCGCATCGCCGGCATGGGAATCGACTCGTTGATCGTGCTCGCGCTCTACACCGTCGGCATCGCCGGGCTCTTCGCCATCACCGCGACATGACGTCCGTGCCGCCGTGTGCAGATCGACCGGATCGCTGTAGCTCGAGCAGACACGGCCGCTGGCGTGATCGGCGTTGCGACGAGCCGTGCACCGGTCAGCGCATCTCGTGCGCGATCTCCAGGAACGCCGCCGCGGACGACCCGATGCGATCGGACCAGATGGCGCGGAGGGGTCGCACGAGTGCTGGTCCGCGGAGGGGCACTCGTATCAGTGAGCGCGCGGCGAGATCTGTTTCGACGGTGAGGATGCTCATGACTGCGGGCGCGATGCCGGCGCGGGCGTTCGCTCGGATGATCGCCGTCGTTTCAAGGATCGCGGCGGGAGTCGTGGGTGCGAGCCCGGCGTCGTGGAGCCATGCTTCGAGGGTCGTCCGGGTGCCGGAGCCTTCTTCTCGTGTCAGCAGTGCGGTGCCGGCCAAGTCCTCGGCGCTGATACTCGCCGCGCGTGCCCAGGGGTGGTCCGGTGCTACGACGACAGCGAGTTCGTCCTCCGCGACCACGTCAGAGGAGAGCGTGGCCGTGGACGCCGGTGTCTCGACGAATCCGAGTTGCGCGGCACCGGATCTCACGAGCTCTGTGACCGTGGCTGAATTGCCGGCGATCAGTTGCACACTCACCTCGGGTGTGCGCTGTCGGAATTCGAGGAGCCAGCGTGGGAGCAGCAGTTCGGCGATGGTCTGCGACGCCGCGAGGACCAGTGAGCCGGTCGGCTGTCGCAGTGCCGCCGCGCCCGCCTCGAGGCGGCGGGACGCCTCGAGGACCGGGCCGGCCAGCTCGAGCACGAGCCGGCCCGCGTCGGTCATCAGGGAACCGGTCGGAGAGCGGCGCACGAGCGGCTGCCCGATGGCGCGCTCCGCTACCCGCAGACGCGCCGAGACGGCCTGCTGGGTGACGCCGAGGGCTTCGGCAGCGCGGGAGAGCGAGCCCGCCTCGGCGACGCGTTCGAGCACCTCCAGCGTGTCGAGATCCAGGATCCGGTCCGTCAATCGCCGCGTCGCCACAAGCACTCATTGTGCCCCGCCAACACGATCGCTGTATCGGCTGGGGACGGCGATGCTCAGGCTGGAGTCATGACAACTCTCTCCCCCGCCCGCGCATCTTCCTCGATCGGGCATCCTCCGCGGTCGAGGCGCTTGTTCCGGGAGCTGGAGCATCCGGGACTGATCGTGTCGAACCTGACGCCGAACTGGTTCGCGTCGATCATGGGCACCGGCATCGTCGCGGTCGCCGCCGCGTCCCTGCCACTCCAGTTCCCCGGACTGCGGACCGGGGCCACCGTCGTCTGGGCGATCTCCGCACTGCTGCTCGTCGCGCTGACGGTCGCGACCGGGCTGCACTGGGTCCGCTACCGCGGTACAGCGATGAGGCACCACCTGAATCCGGTCCTCTCGCACTTCTACGGCGCGCCTCCCATGGCGTTCCTCACCGTCGGCGCGGGAACCCTCCTCCTCGGCAAGGACTGGATCGGCGTGCCGGCCGCTGTCACCATCGACTGGGTGCTCTGGGGTGCGGGGACTCTCGGCGGGCTGGCGACGGCGGTCCTGGTGCCCTACCTCGCGTTCACCCGGCATGAGAACAAGCCCGATTCGGCGTTCGGTGGCTGGCTGATGCCGATCGTTCCGCCGATGGTGTCCGCTTCCACCGGCGCATTGCTGCTGCCGTACGCGCCCGCCGGGCAAGCGCGGGAGACGCTCCTGTGGTCCTGCTACGGCTTCTTCGGCCTCAGCCTGATCGCGTCACTGGTGGTGATCACCCTGATCTGGAACCGGCTCGCGCAGCACAAGGTAGGAGCGGCGGGGATGGTGCCGACGCTGTGGATCGTCCTCGGTCCGGTCGGACAGTCGATCACCGCTGTGAATCTGCTCGCCTCGAACGCGCCCACCGTCGTGGACGCCGGCATGGCGCGTGCGCTGCTGGTCGTGGCTCTGGTGTACGGCTTCGCGATGCTCGGCTTCGCGCTGCTCTGGACCGTCATCGCCCTCGCGATCACCCTCCGCACCGCGAAGGAGCACCTGCCGTTCAGTCTGACGTGGTGGTCGTTCACGTTCCCCGTCGGCACCTGCGTCACCGGACTGAACGGCCTCGCCCTGCACTCCGGTCTCACGGTCGTCGCCGGCCTCGCCGTGCTCTACTACGTCGGCCTGGTCGCCGCGTGGATCATCGTCGCCGCCCGCACGTTCCACGGTTCCGTGATCCGCGGCACCCTGCTCGCACCACCGCGGCCGGCCTGACCGGGATCGAGGAGCATCGTGGATGTCCGAACCTTGAACGCCCTCGCCGAGACCTGGCGGAGTACCGCGGACGCGACCGGACGCTTCGTTCCGGGCTTCGATCCCCGCTCCGGCGGCACCGCCAGTCGCGTCCTGGTGCTGATGCAGTCACCCGGCCCTCGGACGATCGCCGCGGGATCCGCTGCCGTCTGCAGCGAAGACAACCTCGGGCCCACCGCCGCCGCGTTCCGGGCGGCCCGCATCGAGTCCGGACTCTCCCGCGACCACTACGTCCGGTGGAACCTCATCCCGTGGGAGATCCCTGGCCGCGTCCGCCCCGCGGACATCGAGCAGGGCCGGCTCGCGCTCGGTGAGCTGCTGGAGCTGCTGCCCGCGCTCGAAGCCGTCGTCACCTACGGGACCGTGGCGCTCGACGGGGTCATGCGCTATCTGACCCTGCACGATGATCCCCGTGTCGTCCCCGTCCTCGCGGCACCGCACCCCTCACCGGCCAACGGGCGTCACCGCGCCGACCAGCACCTCCGCTCCGTGAACGCGCTCCGCCTCGCGAATCGTCTCGGATCCGGTCGGCGAGTCGCAGACTGACGGCACTGAAGGGAGACGTCCGCGTCTCGGTCGTCACCGGTCGCCGTGACCGATGAGGTGTTGATCTCAGACGGCCCCCGTCCTCGAACCGCTGACGGGAACGGCCTGGTCGTCCACGACGTCGACGGTGTACGCCGCGCCGTGCTCGAGCGTGTGGCCGACGGTGCACTGGCGGTCGACCGCCCGGTGGGTGCGCTCGGACAGTGAGGCGATCCGCTCGGGATCGAGCGCCGACAGGTCGGCGCGGATCACGGCGGCGATCGAGTCGTAGCGGTCCTCCCCCTCGGGCTTGGTCGCGGTGATGTCGGTGGTCGCTTCGAAGTCGGCTCCGAGCCGGCTGGCGAGGATGTGGTCCGAGGAGAGCATGCCGCAGGCGGCGAGGGCGAGGTGCAGCAGCTCGCCGGGCGAGAACACGCCGTCGGCGTCCGACCCGCCGATGCGGACCTCGGCTCCTCGCGCGTTGCGGCCGATGAAGCTTCTCGGGCCCTCGCGGGTGATGTGCAGCGGCGTGGTCTCGGTGCTCATGGTCTGCTCCTGTCCGGTGCCCGCGGCACCGCGGGCAGTGACGGTGTCTCCTGCGGGTGGGCGGTGTCTCAGGTGTCGGTGCGGACGAGGGGGGAGTTCGTGCCGCGGACCCTGATGTCGACGCCGGTGATCTCCGACCGGGCGACGCCCGTGGACGCCGCCAGGTCGACGGCGCGCCGCCCGGCCGCCGTCCAGGTGGCGACGGTGATCGTGCTGCCGTCTGTGCGGGTGATCACGAGTTCGTACTCCGCGTCGGCGGGCGCATCACCACTGTAGGTGCAGCTCCACTCCAGCCGGGTGCCCCACGGCTTCCCCTCGACCTGGATGTCCGCAGCGAGAGCGGGATCGGCCGCGATCGGGTCCATCGGTTCGAGGGTCGCCTCGCTCGCCACGGGAGCGCCCGCGATGCCCGTGCCGAGAGCGACACCTCCGAAGACGGAGGCGGTGACGGCGGCCGCGACGGCGAGGGACGTCACCAGCCGGCGCCGACGTCGGCGCGTCCGGACACGGTGGGCGATGGCGGGCAGCGTCACCATCGACGGCGGCGCCTCCTCGCCGTCGTCCGATGCGCTGATGGCGAGACCGTCCTCGACGGAGAGGCGGCCGACGATGCCGGGCAGTCCTGCCAGCTCTGCCACGGCCGCGCGGCAGGCCGCGCAGCCGCTGAGGTGCTGCTCGTACTCGAGTCGCTGATCTGCGGGGAGAGCGCCGAGGACGTAGGACGCGTCCCAGTCGCGGTACTCGTCCTCCGTCGCAGAGCTTCCGTGGTGGTCGTTCATCGGGTGACGCCCCTTTCCTGCAGAGCCAGTCGCAGTCCGCGCAGTCCGTAGTGCAATCGAGATTTCGCTGTTCCCTCGGGGATGGAGTGCCGGCGGGCGATCTCGGGGACGGTGTGTCCGAGGAAGTACGCGTCCACCACGATCTGACGATGCTCCACCGACAGCGATGCGAGAGCGTCGGCGACCAGGATGCTGTCCAGGACCGCGTCGGTGCGATCGGGGACGGCGCCGCCGCCGTCCTCGTCCTTCGCCGGCACCTCGCGTCGGCTCCGAGCGGATCGGGCGTCGTCGATGACGAGGTTGCGGGCGACGGTGAACAGCCACGCGCGAGCGGCGTCGGCGTCGCGTTCGAGGACCTGCGGGCGCTGCCAGGCCCGGACCATCGTCTCCTGCACGACGTCCTCCGTCAGCGCCGCGTTCCGAGTGAGGTTCTGCACGAAGCGCCGCAAGGCCGGGCCGTGACTCTCGTACAGCGCCGCCAGGAGCTCATCGACGGGGCGGGGCACAACGCTCACCGCCTCGAAGCGCCACGGTGCGCTCCCTCATCACGGTTGCTGCGATCACTGCCGGTCATCCCTTCCGTCCATGCCTGTCGAGAACCGGCGACCCGGCCCGACGATGCGCTTCGCTGCGCGGGGACGGGTCGCCGTCGCATCAGGACGCCGGGGTGGCGGTGCTCATGGCCGCGGCTTCCTTGTTCATCGTGCCGTCAGGGAGGAGGACGTACCAGGCGTCCTTCACACCCTGCCCGTTGACCTGGCCCGGCGCGGTGTCCTTCGCGAACCGGTAGACCGGCCATCCGTCGACGGTCAGCTGGGTCGTCCCGTCGGTGCGCGTGATCGAGCCGACCTCTCCGGTGATCCCGTCCGCGGCGGTCGTGCTGGACGCCGTCACGGCCGGCCAGGTCGTGGCGCACTCGTCGTAGCAGCTGCTGCTGCCCGAGTTCTGCGTGTCCTTCATGAACGTGTAGACGGTGTAGCCGGCCTCGTCCGTGATGATCTCGCCCAGCGGCGAGGACGCCGTCGTGAGAGCCGCCGTCTCAGCGGAGGCGGTCGCGGTGGCGGAGGCCATCGCGGTGGCGGAGGGGCTGTCGGCCGGCGCTTCCGACGAGGCGGCCGAGCCGGCGGCCGTCGAGCATCCGGCGAGAAGGACGGCGGCGAACGCCGCAGTCGTCACAGTGGTCGCGATTCGCTTGAGCATGATGCCTCCTGTAGTGCGGGGGCCGAGGTGGTCCCACCGAGGACACGACACAGCAGTCGCGGACGTTCAACGACGCGAGAAGATCGCTGGGAGAGCATCCGCGCAGCGGGCGGATTCAGTGAGAGCGACGATCCGTTGCGCGCTCCTTCGCGTGAAGGCCCGAGGCCGCGCGCTGCTCTCCACGGCGGCGTGCGAGCAGTGATCGACCATGTGCGCGACGGCTGCGGCCTGCCCGGCCGCCCGCGCGGCAGCGGTGGCGGCCCGCTCGCCCGCCTGCGTCGCGGCGCGGGCTGCGGCGTGCGCCGTGAAGGCCACCGTGCGGCACTCGGTCATCGGAGCCTCACCCCGCCCCCAGGCGAGGAGGACGTCGAGCGCGCGCCGGGGCCGGGCATTGTCCGGGTCCCGCTCCTCGAACGCGGGGAGGGCGCGCTCCGCGCACTCCGCCGCCCACCGCGCGAGCGCCCGGTGGACCTCCGGCTCCGGATCCGCCCAGGCCGGCTCCTCCGCTCCGCTCACGGGTCTTCCTCCGATTCCGGAGCTCAGCTGGCTCTTCCCAGATGAGGGTGCAGGTCGGCCGGGAGCGTCGGTCCGCAGATAGACGTCGAGGTCACCCGACGACGGAGGTTCCTACGCCATCCGTCCGAAAGACCTCGACGTGACCGACGCTACCCCGCCGGCCGGCTTCGGCCGCCCTGACCTGACCGCCTTCGCGTCTCATCCCAGTCGACCCTGATCGAGTCTGCTGACCCCCTCGTCGAGAACGCAGCGACATCACAGCCACCCAACCCCGACCGTCAGGGAAGCCGGGACACGTCACATGACCTGTGCTGCGGGCGTGTCGAGTGGGTCGTCCAGGGGCGACGCAGGAGCGTCGACGCGACGTGCTGAGAGGTGGTTCCAGTCGAGCGCTAGGACACCGGCTACAGGCATGGCGATAGGTCAGGAACGGCGTCGCTCCCTGCGCAGGAGGGAGCGCAGAGTCTCGGCATTCGCGTAGCCGACCCGTAGCGCGATCTCGGCGGAGGTGAAGTCCGTGGTTGCTGAGAGGTGCCGAGCTCGTTCGATGCGAAGCCGTTGGACGAAGCCGAGCGGAGTGAGGTTGAGCGCCGCACGGACTCGTCGTTCGAGGGTGCGCCGGCTGGTGCCGAGCGACTGCGCGACGAAGGCGACGTTGAACGGTTCGTCCAGGCGGGCGCGCACGAAGCGTTCGAACTCGACGACGATCGGGTCCTCGTGCCGGAGATGGTCGTAGGCGACGAAGGCCGCCTGAGACGGACGCTCGTCGATGATGAGGAGCTTGGCGACATGTTGGGCCAGGTCGGGGCTGATCGATCGCACGAGTGAGAGTGCGAGGTCGATGTGGGCGAACGCGGCGCCGGCGGTGACGAGGTTCCCGTCGACCACGACCATGGTGTCGAGATCGAGGGCGACGGTCGGATAGCGCTTCAGGAACTCCGGCCCCAGGAACCAGCTGGTCGTCGCCCTCCGATGATGCATCCGTCCGGTCTCGGCGACAGCGAACACGCCGGTGCACGCCGCGGCGATCCGGGTGGTCGCCTCGTCGAGGCGCCCGAGCGAGGCGATGACCGAACGAGCATCTCGGCTCTGGAGGACGTCGTTGGTAGCGGCGGCCGCAAGGGTTCCAAGCGCAGGGACGACGACCACGTCGAACTCTCCGGACTCCGACAGCGGGTGGTCCACCGACAGGGTCATCGATGCCGTCGTGGTCACTCGCCGTTTCGGTCCGAGGATGGCGAGTTCGATCGGGTCGATCCGCGGGTCGACATCGCCGCGGGCTCCGTCGGCCACCCGCACGATGTCGATGATCGACGCGATAGCCGAACCGAAGCAGCCGTCGATCGCGATCAGCCCGATACGCATGACGTAAACAATAGCAATACTGCCGTATACGCCACTCCCCACCGGCCCTCGCTCGTCATACGCTGAACTCGTCCCAAGAAGAACCCCGACGTCAAGGAGAGTCCCTCATGTCCACACCCGCATCACTTCCGTATGCCTTCGTCGCCAAGATCGTCGCGGCCGATGGACAGCACGACGCGGTCGCCGATCTGCTCGCCGGCGCTGTCGCACTCGCCAACGAAGAAGTAGGAACGATTGTCTGGTTCGCGGTCAGGACCCACGCCGACACCTTCTGGATCTTCGATGCATTCCCCGACGAAGCCGCTCGCGACGCCCACGCCAACGGCGCCATCGTCGCAGCCCTGATGGCCAACCAGCACCTCCTCGGCGCAGCACCCGAGATCCTGGCGGCCGACGTCCTCGCGTCCAAGCTCCCGTAGTCCGCCAACGCACGAGACGATCGCGCCCCGCCGAGCCGTCGCCAGGTCGAGACGCAACGCCACGCTGCGTTGCCGAGCGGTGCGAGGCCTATCGGCACACGGACAGGATGCCGGCCGCGAGCGCTCAGCCGGCGAGGGGTCCGTCGCAGAGGAGAGCGACGTCGGTGTCGGGCAGAGCCGTGAGGCCAGCGCATCGCGCGACCGCCAGAACGGTTCGCCGGAGCCGCCTGTCGGAATCGAACGGACGACCTCATCACGTCGGCTTTGCGTCTATCGCTTGATGCGCCCACTGGGCGAACGAGCCGCTGACCTGCGCAAACGCCGAGCGTGGAGGACGCCGCCATCCGGTGGTGACCGACGACGACCGACCAGTACCGACCGTTTCACCGGAGCTTGCGGCGGCGTCGAAGCCGAGCAAGCTCCATTCTTCTAGCTCACCGCGCCCTCCTCCTCGCCGGCCCCGTCGTCGGCGAAGACGTTTCAGGGGTCTTCTCAGATGACGGTGTAGGTCGGCCGGGAGCGTCGGTCCGCAGATAGACGTCGAGGTCTCCCGACGACGGAGGTTCCTACGCCATCCGTCCGAAAGACCTCGACGTGACCGACGCTACCCCGCCGGCCGGCTTCGGCCGCCCTGACCTGACCGCCTTCGCTCGACTCGACGGCCTCGGTCTGCACACCGGCGCGGACCTGCTCACCGACAAGCAGAGCGACAGGCTACGCGCGCTGTTCGTTGATGACGCTCACGTCGAGGTCGAGGCGACCTGGGGTGTCTACCAGCGCATGATCGCCGCCTATCGCCACGAGGACCGGCAACGTGGCCGCGAGCTCATGAAGAAGCTGATCACCGACCTCAGCGCCGGCGTCCCCAAGGTGCTCACCGAGCTCACCACCCTGGGCCGGACCCTGAAGAAGCGAGCCGCTGACGTGCTCGCCTACTTCGAACGACCCGGCACCAGCAACGGGCCGACCGAGGCGCTCAACGGAAGGCTCGAACACCTGCGCGGCTCCGCACTCGGGTTCCGCAACCTGACCAACTACATCGCCCGAAGCCTGCTCGAGACCGGCGGCTTCAGACCCCAACTCCTACACCCCCGATGGGGATGAGCCGCTCAGCTCCGGCGCGGCCGCCCCGTGAAGTGCTTCACCCCGTAGACCAGGAGGAGCAGGATGCCGCTCAGCTGCAGGGCGAGCGAGAAGCCGGAGGCGAATTCACCGGCCGGCCACACCAGCCTCAGCACCAGCGCGACGAACATCGCTGTGACCCCGACGACGAACAGGACTCGATTCCGCATCCGTCGAGTCGACCATCCGCACGCGCATCGGGGCCAGCCGGACGGCTCAGCTCAGGCGCTCGGTCAGGTGGACGGTGACGACGTCGCCGAGGTCCTTGCCGATCGTCTTCCGCAGTTTCGCGCTGATCGACAGCATGTGACCGCCGGCGCCGGTCGGCAGCAGGCCCGCGGTCACCGGCTCGCCGTCGACGGTGGCGACCACCTTCACGGACCTCCCTGTGCCGAGCAGCTCGACGGAGCCGGGCACCTCGACGCACGACCAGAGGTCGCCCTTCACGGTGACGCCGATCGGGGCGGTGAAGGCGAGGTCCAGGGGGCCGGCGCTCATGCGCTCTCCTCCGCGGACGCCGCGCTCTCGCCGGAGGAGTCCTGCCCGCTGTACCGGTCGAGGATCTCGTCGTACATCGCGGCGTCGAGCAGACCATCGGACAGGGCCCGGCTGACCTCCTCGAACTCTCCCGGGTCGAGGGTCGTCCAGTCGAAGCCGTCGCTCGGCGATCCGGGCCGGTAGCGCCGGCGGCCGAGCTCGTCGACGGCCTGCTCCCGCGTCAGCTCCCCCGCGGCGAAGCGCTGCGCGATCCCGTACGGTGTCGCGGTGGAGAAGCCGGAGCGCACGTGCGGCAGCGCGGCGGCGGCCTCGATCCCGTCGGACACCTCGTCGATCGACATGCGGACCCCTCCCGTCCGAGGGTCCACCGACCCTCCCGTCGACCCTACGACGAGACGTCGCATCCCGGTCGGGCCGGGCGACGCGCACTGCCCTCGACAGGCGGCTACCGTTCCTCCATGACCGGACACGCCGCTACGTCCCGGTACGAGTTCCGCGTCGACTCGCGCACGCTCGTCGCCCACGACTTCCCCGGCACTCGAGCCCCCCGCGCTGCAGTCGTCTGGTGCGGAGGGACACCGCACACCGGCGCACTCCTCGCTCCCCACGTCGACGCCGCTGCGGCGCGCGGCATCCGGCTCGTCTCCGTCGCCCGTCCCGGCTTCGGCGGCTCGATGCGCGCTCCCGGACGGAGCATCGCGGATGCGGCCGCCGATGTGCTCCGCGTCGCCGACCTGCTCGGGATCGAGCGCTTCGTGGTGACGGGCTACTCCGGCGGCGGCCCGCACGCACTGGCCGTCGGGGCTCTCGGAGGTGATCGCGTCCGGGGCGTCGCGACGTTCGGCAGCCCGGCGCCCTTCAGTGACGACGGAGCATGGTTCGACGGCATGCAGGATCCGGGCGCTCTCCGCAGCGCGCGCAACGGCCGGGCTGCGCGCGAGGAGTGGGAGGAGACGGCCCGCTTCGATCCGGAGCAGTTCACCGGTGACGACTACTCGGCCCTCGACGGCCCGCTGACGGCGCTCGGCGCAGAGGCCGGCCGCGCCTCGGAGCTCGAACAGGGCGGGAGCGTCGACGACGACCTCGCCCTCGTCATGCCCTGGGGCGTCGACCTCTCGCGCCTCACCGCGCCGGTCCTCCTCCACCACGGCGCGGCCGACAGGGTGGTCCCGGTGGCCCACGCGGAGCGGATCCGCCGCCTCCACCCGGCTGCGGAGCTCACGATCCGGCCCGGTCGAGGCCACATCGGCGTCCTGCTCGACTGGCCGGACGTCCTCGACCGCCTCCTCGCGGACGGGTTCCTCGGGGACCGCCCCGGCAGCGGAGGCTGAGCGTCTCATCGCGGCCGGCAGCGGATCCGACGCGCAAGGTGGGCCTGGAAGGGCCACGCTTCGGGAGGGCTCCCTCCGCGAGGATCACGGCATGGCCCCCCACACGGATCCCCGCCGATGACTCTGCAGGACCTCGCCGACGAGCTCGCCCAGGCTCTCGACCGCCCGGTGACGATCGAGGACGCCTCGAGCCGGGTGCTGGCCGCGACGCGCGCGCGCGAGGAGGCGCCTCACGACGGCGTGTTCCCCGTCCAGGATCCGCGGGGCCGGCTCGCGACCCTCCTCCTCCCCCGGGAGCGGCCCGCGCCGCTCACTCCGGCCGAGTACTCGCTCATCGATGCGGCCGTCCGAGCGATCCGCCGCCTCCTCGGCCCCTCGACGCGGGCGGGCGGCAGCTCCCGGCGCGCAGACGTCCTCGCGGCGCTCCTGTCGGGCGACGGCGGCACCCGGCGCGCCTCCTTCGCCGAGGCGGTCGAGCGCCGCTGGCTGCGCCGGGACGCCCAGACCGTGGTCCGCGCGGTGCGGCTGACCGGCCCGACCGGCTCCCTGCAGCGGACGGCGCTGGCGCGGCGGATCGACGCGAGCGCCGCCTCCGGCCTGACGTTCCTCGGCGACCAGGAGGGTGTGCTGTTCTTCGTGAGCGTGGAGGCGCCCGAGGCCGCCGCGGAGGCGGACGACGTCCTGCGGGCGGAGGCGCGCGGCCGCGGCACGGCCGTCGACGCGATCGGCTCGGCGCACTTCGACGTCCGCGACGACGACCTCCTGCCGACCGCCGAGCGGGCCGCTCTCGCGGCGACCATCGTCGGCTCCCTGCCCGACGGCCGTAGCCGGGCCGACATCGCCGAGCTCGGGGCCTGGGTGCTCCTCGCCTCGATCGGGGCGGACAGCTCGCAGCTCGCCATGCTCTCGCCGGCCGCGGCGACGCTGCTCGAGCGGGGCGACGAGGTGCAGCGGCGGACGGTCGAGGCCTACCTCGACGTGCGCGGCAGCGTGCGGGAGGCGTGCGGGCTCCTCCACATCCACCGCACCACGCTCTACTACCGCCTCGACAACCTGCCCGAGGCGGTCCGGGAGGCGCTCGACGACGGCCTCGCCCGCAGCACGCTGCACCTCTGCCTCAAGCTGATGAAGTTCCGCGACGGGCTCGAGCGGCGGCGGGCCTCGTGACCGTGGCCGGGGACCTCCCGCAGGTCCGCCTCTACGGGCGGCGCGAGAGCCGCGACGCGTGGGAGATCCGCGACCTCCTCTCGCGCAGCGTCGTCTCGTTCTCGTGGACGCCGATCGACACGGACGAGCAGTGCCTCGCCGTCGCGGGGCATCCGCTCGCCACCGCGTCGCTCCCCCTCGTGGTGTTCCCGGACGGCAGCCGCGCCTCCGATCCGACGCTCGCCGAGGTCGCGGCCCGGCTCGGCTGGGTGGGCTCGCCGCGGCTCGCGGAGTACGACCTCTCCATCTACGGAGCCGGCCCGGCCGGGCTCTCGGCCGCCGTGTACGCCGCCTCGGAGGGGCTGAAGGTCGTGGTCCTCGAGCGCTCGGCCATCGGCGGGCAGGCCGGCTCGAGCAGCCTGATCGAGAACTACCTCGGCTTCCCGCACGGGATCGCGGGAGCCGATCTGGCCGAGCGCGCGCGGCAGCAGGCCGTCTCGTTCGGCGCCGAGCTGCTGCGGATGCGCGAGGGGATCCGCGGGCGCTTCGCCGACGACCGGATCCACGCGCTGCTCGCCGACGGGACGACCGTCGTCGCCCGCACCAACATCTGCGCCACGGGCATCCAGTGGCGCCGGCTCGGCCTCGAGCGCGAGGACGAGCTGCTCGGCGTCGGCCTCTACTACGGCGCCGGCACGAGCGAGGCGCCGCTCTGCGAGGGCGAGGACGTCGTGGTCGTCGGAGGCGGCAACTCGGCCGGGCAGGCCGTGATGAACCTCTCGGCGCACGCGCGGCACGTGACCATGCTGGTCCGCGGCCCGGATCTGGCCGACAGCCTCTCCTCCTACCTCGCGGAGCGCGTCGTCCGGCAGCCGAACGTGACGATCCTGCTCGACTCGCGCGTCACCCGCCTGCACGGCGCCGACGCCCTCGAGTCGATCGAGGTCGAGAACTCGGCGACCGGTGTGCACGGGGCGCTGGCCACCTCCCACCTCTTCGTCTGCATCGGGGGCGAGCCGGATACGACGTGGGCGGCGGAGACCGCGATCGTCCGCGACTCCGGCGGCTACCTCGTGACGGGACCGGATCTCGCCGGTGAGCACGCGGCTCGCGACTGGCCGCTCGAGCGGGCGCCGTTCTACCTCGAGACCAGCGTCCCCGGCTCCTTCGCCGCGGGCGACGTGCGCCGCAGCTCGGTCAAGCGCGTCGCCTCCGCCGTCGGCGAGGGCGCGATGGCCGTCACCTTCGCCCACCGCCACCTGCAGGAGACCTCGTGAGCCGCCGGCTGCCGATGGTGCGCCACGGCGTCGGCTTCTGGATCGTCGCCGCGACCTTCCTGCTCGTGATGGCGTACTCGACGGTGCCGACTCCGCTCTACCCGCTCTACCAGCAGCTCGACGGCTTCCCACCGTTCGTGATCACCGTCGTCTTCGCCGCCTACGCGGTCGGAGTGATCGTGAGCCTGTACCTCGCCGGTCACGTCAGCGACTGGCTCGGCCGCCGCCGGGTGCTGCTGATCGCGGTGCTCGTCTCGGCGATCTCGGCCGTGCTCTTCTCGCTGACGACGGAGGTGCCGGGGCTGATCGTCGCCCGCTTCGTCAACGGCGTCAGCATCGGGATGCTCACCGCCACGGCGACCGCCCACCTCGGCGAGCTGCGCGCCCGCGCCCGGCCCGACGAGAACACGATCGTCGCCGCGTCGATCTCGGGCGCGGTGAACCTCGGCGGACTCTCGCTGGGCCCGCTGCTCGGAGGGGTCTTCGCCGAGTTCCTGCCCGATCCGCTCCTCCTGCCGCACCAGGTGTTCCTGGTCGCGCTGCTCGTGGCGGGCCTCGCGCTGCTCCTCGTGCCCGAGACGGTCGACGTGCCGGAGACGGCGCCCGCCTACCGGCCGCAGCGGCTCTCGGTGCCGGCGGACGCGCGCAGGGCGTTCCTGCTCGCGGCGTTCGGAGCGTTCTCGGCCTTCTCCGTCCTCGGCCTCTTCACCTCGCTCGCACCGACGTTCCTGGTGCAGACCTTCCAGGTGCGCGACCACCTGCTGGCCGGCGCGACGTCCTTCGCCGTGTTCGCCTTCGCGGCCCTCGGCCAGCTGCTGCTCGTGAAGGTGGGGATGCGCCTGCAGCTCTCGATCGCGGTGGCGGGCTGCGCGGTCGGGCTGGCGGCGGTCGCGGCCGGAGCGATCGCTCCGCAGCTGGGAGTGTTCCTCGCCGGGGCCGTCGTCTCGGGCTTCGGGGTGGGGCTGCTCTTCAAGGGCTCGATCGGCACGGCGGTCGCCCTCGCGGATCCCGCCCGCCGGGGCGAGACCCTGGCGGTGGTGTTCCTGGTCGCGTACACGGGGCTCGCGGTGCCCGCACTGGCGGCGGGAGCGGCGCTCAACCTCGTCGCCGCGACGACGGTGCTGACGGTGTTCGCGGCGCTCGTGCTGGCGGCGACCGCGACGGCCGGCGTGCTGCTGCGCGCCCGCAGCGCGGCGGCCGGGCGATGAGCGGCGGAGCGGGGCGGCGCTGCGGGGTGCGGGCCGGCGGCCGTCCGGGTGCCGGCCGCGTGCACCCCGGACGGCCGCCCGCCGCATCAGAAGTCCTCGCGCCGCTCCTGCTCGGCCTCCGCGGCCGGCTCGAGCGCGGCGAGATCCCCGAGCGCGAGGCGCAGCTGGCGCAGCAGCCACTCCTCGGTCAGCGCACCCGCGTCGAGCGCGTCCAGCCGGCGGAGGCGCTCGGCGGCCGACCCGGTGAGGTCGGCGGGCGTCCCGGCGCTCATGCGCCGTACCCCGCTCCGCGGAGCAGGCGGCGCAGGTCGACGAGCTGCTGCTCGTCCACGTCCTTGTGGTGCGGCCGGTGGAGGGTCTCGGTCGTCGAGCCGACCGTCACCGAGAAGGCGCCGTCGTGCTTCTCGTGGACGGTGCCGACGGCCTCGAGCAGCGTCAGCACGTCCGCCCAGAGGACGTTGTGGCTCGGCGAGTCCTCGAGCAGCCGCTCGAGGGTGTCTCGCTGGTTCGAGTGGAGGTGGCGGGTGTCGATCATGAACGGCCCTTCGGTGTCTGCGCACGCGCCCCGGTGGCGGTGCTCGGCGTCGCGTCCGACGGTAGGCGCGCGGGTGGAGCCGGTGCGCGAGTCGGATGACTCGAAGAGCGGACGCCGCGGGGCGGCCCCGCGAGAGGTGCGGCCGTGAATCCGGAGCCGGGCGACCGCCTCGACGAGGAGGACTCTCCCCGCACGCCCGCGCTGCCCGAGGCCGCCGTCTCCGCCGCGTCGCTCCCGGACCGGCCGGCCGCGTTCCTCAACGCCCTGCTGACCGAGCACTTCGTGCTGGAGTCGGCGCGCGGGATCACCGTGACGGAGTCGAGCAGCCGCGCCTCGCTCTACCTGACGATGCTCTCCAGCTCGCTCGTGGCCTTCGGCTTCCTCGCCCCGACCCGGTACGCGATGGGGTTCCTCGCGGTGATCATCCCGGTCGTCGTGCTGCTGGGGGTGTTCACCTACGAGCGGCTGGTGCAGACCTCGATGGAGGACATCGCCGCGCTGACGGCCATCCAGCGCATCCGCCGCTACTACGGAACGCTGCTGCCGGGCGCGGGCGCCTACTTCGCGGTGCCGCGTGGCCGCCACGCGCCGAACGAGCTGCTCGAGATCGGCCGGCGGCAGAGCTGGCGGGGCATCTTCTTCACGATGTCCTCGGCGATCGCGGTGGTCAACTCGATCGTGGCGGGCGCCGGAGTCGCGCTCGCGCTGACGCAGAGCGGCGCGGACGAGGTCCCCGCGATCGCGTGCGGGATGGCGGCCGCGGTCGTCCTCGCGGTGCTGCACGGGGTGTACCAGTTCCACCGCTACCGGCAGATGCGGCTGCGGATCGCCGAGGCGGAGGCGCTGGACGGGGTCGAGAGGGGGTGACGGGGCGGGGCTCGGCCGGCGGGGTCCGGAGCTGACGAACACCGATCAGGCGCGGCGTCGGCCGCCGGCTGGGCAGCTGGCTCCGACCTGCTCCCGCGACTGCTCCCGCGACTGCTCGAGAGTTGTCGCAGTCGACGCCCAGTGCGACAACTTCTGGACTCTCGTGGCGATCGCTCCTGGGCGGGCCGCCGCGACCATTCAGAAGTAGCCGTCGTCGGTCGCGAGTACGGCGACTCCTGGCTACTCGCCGGCTGTGGACAAGCGTTGGGCGTCGGCGGCTCCGACGGCCGCGACTGCTCGAGAGTTGTCGCAGTCGACGCCCAGTGCGACAACTCCTGGACTCTCGTGGCGATCGCTCCTGGGCGGGCCGCCGCGACCATCCAGAAGTCGCCGTTGTCGGTCGCGAGCACGGCGACTTCTGGCTGCACGCCGCCTGCGGACGTGCGCAGGGAGCCGGCGGCCGGCGACTGTCCAGGAGTTGTCGCAGTCGATGCCGAGTGCGACAACTCCTGGACTCTCGCGAAAGTCCTGCGCTCTCGCGGAGGCGCGCGGCTCAGCCGCGCTCGGCGCGCTCGGCGAGGAGGTACTGCCAGTCGCGCGGCACGCGGTCCTTCGGCCCCGGGGTGGTCTGGCTCGCCGGGTGGCTCTGCGGGTCGGCCAGGGCGGGGCCGTCGGCGTAGTCGTCGGTCCGGTAGTCCCAGAACCAGTCCTCGCCGGGCTCGAAGCTGCGGATGACCGCGTGGCCGGTCGAGTGGTAGTGGGCCGTCGCGTGGCGGTTCAGCGAGTCGTCGCAGCAGCCGATGTGCCCGCAGAGCGCGCAGCGGCGCAGGTGCAGCCACCACGAGCCGGACTGCTCGCACTCGACGCAGCCGGGGCCGCTCGGCGGGACGGAGGGGTCGATCATCTGCTGCGACGTCATGCGCTCAGCATGCGCCTCCCGCGGCGGCAGGCACCAGGTCGGATGACTCGATCCTGCGGCTCCGTCACGCGCTCCGGGCGTCCTCGAGGCTGAGGAGCGCGTCGCGGAGCCCTGCCCGCGAGGTCACCCCGAGCTTGGGGAAGATCCGGTACAGGTGCCCGCTGACGGTGCGGGGCGAGACGAAGAGCTGCTGGGCGATCTGCTTGTTCGACAGGCCGGCGGCGGCCAGGGAGACCACGCGCCGCTCCTGCTCGCTGAGGTCGGCGGCGACCGGCGCCTCCCCCGCTCCGCCTGCCGCCCGCAGCTCGTGCTGGGCGCGGGCGAGCCAGAGCTCGGCTCCCACCGCGGCGAACCCCGCGGCGGCCTGGCGGAACCGGGTGCGGGCCTCCAGCCTGCGCATCCGGCGGCGCAGCCACTCGCCGTGGCAGAGCTGGACGCGTGCCCGTTCGAACGGCCACTCCTCGGAGGCCGGGTCGAGGGCGCGCTCGAAGAGGGCGCCCGCGCCGCCGGTCGGATCGAGGACCGCGGTCGCCGCGAGGGCGAGCATCCGCCCGCGGGGAGCGAGGGGCCGCGCGGCGAGGTCCGCCGCGGCCGCCGCCAGCTCGGCGCAGTGCTCGGGCAGGCGGAGGCGCGAGGCGGCCTCGGCTGCGTCGAGGAGCTCCAGCGGGTCGCCGCCGACGCGGGAGGAGGAGCGGGCGTGCGCCTCCTCGAAACGGCCGCCGCCGAGGTCGAGCGAGCACAGGGCGTGATCGGCGGCGCGCGCGACCGACGCCGCTCCGTGCCGCAGCGCCCAGGCCGTCGCGCGCTCGGCGCACTCGAGGGTGCGTGCGCGGTCGCCCTGCAGGGCGTGGATCCGGGCTCGAGTCGCGTCGATCAGCGCGCGCACGGCGGGCAGGTCGTCGGCGCGGGCGGCGGCGCGGTCGAGGTCGGCCGAGGCGTCGTCGAGGCGACCGCCGTCGAGTGCGGTGGTGCCGCGGCGGAGGAGGGCGAGGGCGCCGGGCAGGCCGTCCGCCTCCTCCCCGCCGTCGAGGAGCCCGGCGAGGCGGTCGCGGCGCTCGTCCGAGACCTCGAGCAGCGACCAGGCGAGGTGCAGCGCGACCGTCTTCCACGGGTCGCCCGTGACCGCGGAGTCCTCGGCGAGCCGCAGGCGGCGCTCCCACTCCTCGCCAGGGACCGGCTGCACGCAGGCCTCCACGAGGCGCAGGACGGGATCGAGGGGGTGCTCCTCGCCGACGGCGAGCGCCTCCTGCCACCATGCGGGATCGCCGCGGAGCATGCAGGCGAGGTGGAGGACGGTCGTCAGCAGGTCGGCGGCGTCGTCGTGAGGGGCTGCGTGGTCGGCGGGGAGGCTGCTGACGTCGTCGCGGGAGGCGCCGGTCTCGGCGGGAGAGACACCGCCGACGGGAGAGACACCACCGACAGACGAGGCACCACCGACTCCCGCGCCCCCACGCCCCACCCGAGCGCCGAGCCCCCGGAGGGCCGCGCGGCGGACCCCGCCCACGTCCCCCGTGCGGAGCAGCGCATCGGCCAGCCGCGCCGCCTCGACGCCGGCCCTGGGAACCCCGCCGTCCTCCCGCGAGCGATCGACCACCCGCTCGAGGGCCGCCGCGTCGCCGGTGAAGGCCGCGACGGCGGCCGCGCGCGTCTCGAGCTCCTCCCGCAGAGCAGCACCGCGCGCACTCGAGCGCGCCTCGGCGAGGAGGAGCAGCGCCTCCTGCGGCCGACCCGCGCGGAGTCGCTCCTCCGCCGCGTCCCTCAGCAGCCGCGCCCGCTCCTCCGGCCCGGCCGCGTCGTCCGCCGCGAGCAGCAGGCGGAGGTGCGGGGCCGACTCCGGGCGCTCGGCGAGCCGCCTCCGGGCCGCCCGCAGCGCTCGGGGCGTCGCCGTCGAGAGCACCACCGCTCGGACCACCGGGTCGCGGAACGCACGGCCGCCCGCCGTCAGGATCCCCGCCTGCACCAGGGCGCTGTCCCCGTCTCCGAGGGCCGACCCGATGCTCTCCGGGAACTCGGCGCCCGCCACCGCGGCGACCAGGAGCGCCTCCCGGCTCGGCTCCGACAGCGGAGCCAGCAGATCGAGCACCCGGGTCTCGGCCTGCTCGAGTCGCGGGTAGACCGGGAAGGGCGAGGGAGCGTCCTCGTCGGCCCAGGCCCGCCCGAGGACATCGAGGAGCAGCGGATTCCCCTCCGCGACCCGCAGCAGGCGCGCCTCGACGGCGAGCGGCCGGCGGCCGCCGTGGGCGCGCAGGAAGCCGCGGGCCGCCTCCGCATCGAGGGGCTCCGTGCGACGGTGCCGGAGGCCCTCCCAGCCGGCGAGGACGCGACGGTCGCCGGTGGCGAGGAGGCAGGCGGCACCGACCTCGTCGACCAGCCGGGTCACCAGGGCCTGGAGGGTCTCGCGGGCGGCGACGTCGAACCGCTCCCAGTCGTCGACGACGATCAGGAAGCCGGGGTCGCAGGGCGAGGCGGAGGAGTCGCGCACCCGCTGCAGACGGCCGATCAGCGTGGCGAACAGCGCGAGCGAGGACGCGCCGATCACGGCGTCGCCCCGGTCCGGCCGCACCTCCACGACCTCGCAGCCGGCGGCGCGAGCGGTGGCCGCGGCGGAGCGCAGCATGTGCGTCCGGCCCGAGCCGATCCCGCCCTCGACCACCAGGAGCCGCTCCCGCGCGGGCGACGCCGAGCTCAGCATCCGGACCACCACGTCCTCGGGGGCGCTCGGGTGCGCGGGCGGCGAGGAGAGTGCACTGATCGTCATCGCGACTCCAAAGGGACGGGTTCCGAGGACCCCATGCTGACCGCCGGGCGCGGGCGCGCTCTCCTCCCTCTGTCGGAACCCTCCGGAGCGCACCCTCTGTCGAACCGTCCCGAGCGCCCGTCTCCCGGTCGGCGCCGGGCAGGAGGCACAGGAGGGCAGTGGGCCCCGCGAGCGCCCGACGGTACTCTGTGTCCCACCGGACGACCGGTACGGCCCCACCCCCGCACGACCGCCGCTCGACGCGGCGGGTGATCCGATGGAGTCGCACGATGAGCTCTCGCAGCCCCCTCGCGGAGTTCCTCCGCGCTCGCCGGGCGGCGCTGCGGCCGGAGCAGGTCGGCGTGCCGACCGCGGGCACCCGGCGGCGGGTGCCGGGCCTGCGCCGCGAGGAGGTCGCCGACCGCGCCCGGATCAGCCGCGACTACTACCTCCGCGTCGAGCAGGGGCACGCGGTCGCCCCGTCCGACCAGGTGCTGAACGCCCTCGCCGAGGCGCTCGCCTTCGACGAGTTCGAGCGCGCCTACCTCTTCCGGCTCGCCCGGCTGCGCCCCGGGCCGCGCGATCCCGACTCCCCTCCGCCGGGCCAGGGCGTGGAGTCGCTGCTCGCCCACTGGCCGAGGACCCCGGCGTACGCGTTCGACCGCAACCTCGACGTCCTCGGCGCGAACGACCTGATGAGCCGTCTCGCCCCCGACAAGGGCGTGCCCGGCGCCAACATGCTGCTCTCCACGTCCCGCGGCTACGCGCGCGCCGTGGCGAACGGCGACCCGCCGGACCAGCTGCAGGCGTGGGCCCAGGTCTTCCGTGAGCTGATCGCCGCACTGCGGTTCTACAGCGACCCCGACGATCCGCGGGTGCACGAGATCGTCGGCGAGTGCTCGGTCGAGAATCCGCTGTTCCGGTCGATCTGGGCCGAGTACCAGGTCCGCCCCTTCACCCACCGGTGGATCCGCGTCCACGTCGAGCCGTTCGGCTGGCTCGACCTCGAGATGCAGACCCTGGAGCTCGCCGGCGCTCCGGGCCGGTACGTCGTGACCTACCTCGCGGCAGCGGGGACTCCGGCGGCCGCGGCCGTCGACGTCCTCGCCTCGCTGCGGCACGCTCCGGAGGCGGGCACCGCGCTGGCCGCCCCGGCCGGCGCCTGACTCGTGGCGGCGAGCCGCGCGAGCGCCTCGCGGCCCGCCGCGTCACCCGCCTCGAACAGGAGCAGGAGGCGCGCGCCGTCCCGGACCAGCCGGTAGTCCATCGGAACGGAGCCGACCGCGGTGTCGAGGAACACGACCGACCCGCGTGCGTCGGCCTCCGCCCCGGCCGCCCACGAGTCCGCGAACCGCGGGCTCCTCGCCGAGAGCTCCCCGACGACCGTCAGGAACTCTCGGTCCCCCCGATGCCGCTCGAGCGAGTCGCGGAGCATCGCCGCGACCTGATCGGCGGCGGACCCCCAGCAGGGCAGGTCCTCGACCTCGGACGAGTCCAGGAAGGTGAAGCGGGCGATGCTCACTCCTGGGGCGAAGGCGGGCGAGAGCGCCCGCGCGAGCGGAGTCGCGGCCAGCACCCGCAGGTGCCGGTCCAGCAGCACCGCCGCCCTCCCCGCCCACGGCAGGAGCGCCGCCTCGTGATCCTCCGTCATGTCCCCGTCCCCTCCGCGCGTCCCGCCCTCAGCGCAGCGGAGTGATCCCCTGCGTCCCGGGCGGGAAGGTCGCCAGCACCTCCTCCGGGATGTTCAGGTGCTGCGCGACCAGCGACGGCGGCAGGTGGCTCAGCCACTGGGCGAGCGACACCTCCTCGTAGCGGGAGCTCTTGAAGGTCTCGATGTAGACCAGCGTGTCGTCGCCGGTGTTCTCCACGTAGTGGCCGAAGTTGCGGCGCACGACGCCCACGTCTCCGGCGTGGAAGTCGGTCGTGTTGGCGTGCGGGCCGGTGTTGAAGACGGTCATCCGAGCGGATCCGCGGAGGTAGTACTGCCACTCGTCGGCGTTGGGGTGCCAGTGCAGCTCGCGCATCGAGCCGGGCTCGACGGTCGTCAGCGCGGCCGAGACCGTGCGCGAGGCCGGGAAGTTCGTGCTGTCGGCGATCTGGATCCGGCCGCCGCTGTTCTGGTGCACGGGCTCCGAGCGGGAGAGCCGGAAGATCACCGCCTCGTCGCCGTCCTGCACCCCGGCCGCGGCCCGGTCGGCCTGGAGGTCGCCGGGCACGTCGCCCGGGAAGATCCAGAGGTCGTGCAGCGGGATGTCGCGGAAGACCTCCTGCGCGACGCCGAAGTTCTTCGCCAGCACGTCCGGCGGCGTGTGCGCGAACCAGTCGGTGAGCAGGAGCGTGTTGCTCTCGGACTGCTCGCCGTCGTCGAACGCGAGCACGAACTCCGCCCCGTCCGGGCCGAGGCCCTGCAGGGAGTGCGGCAGGCCGGGCGGGAAGTACCAGAGGTCCCCCTCCTGCACGTCGTCGACGCTGGGCCGGCCGGTGCGGCTGAGCGTGGTGATGCGGCAGTTCCCCTTGGTCATCAGCGCCCACTCGGCGCTCTGGTGCCAGTGCAGCTCGCGGATCCCGCCGGCCTCGAGGTACATGTTCACGCCGGCGATCTCGTTCGAGATCGCGAAGTCGGCCTGCGTGAGCTCGCGCGCCCAGCCTCCCCGCTGCACCCGCCGCGGCGAGATGTTGAAGGAGGACCAGAAGAACGGCTGCGTGCTGATGTCCGTCGCGGGCGCGGCGATCTGGTTCGGGAACAGTCCCTCCAGGACGCGGTTCTGCGGGCCGGTCATCGTGTTCGCCGAGGGATCGCCCTCGGTGTTCACGATCCCCTCCTGGGGGAGGTCCGGGTCTCCGAAACCGGGGGTCTCGTGGTGCGGAGCGGTGCTGTCGTCGGGTTCCACGGCGTTCTCCCTGCTGATCGTCCTGCGCGCCTGCGCTGCTCCGATCCCACCGCTCCGGCCCGGGCGGCACCACGGTCATCCGACTCGATCCGCGCCCCGACGACCGGCCCGGGTCAGCCGCCCAGGCCCTCGAGCACGTCCCGCGAGGGCACGAAGTAGACCCCGCCGGTCGTCGCGGTCGAGAAGTCGAGGAGGCGGTCGTGCCGGCCCGCGGGCACGCCGACGAACATCCGCGTCAGCATCGTCTCGATCACCGACAGGTCGGCGGCCAGGCCGAGGAAGTACGTGCCGAACTCGCCCTTGCCGGGCCGGCCGAAGGGCATGTTGTCGCGGAGGATGTCGTGCTCGGTCCCGCCGGCGTCGACCACGGTCGCGAGCCCCTTGTGCGAGAGCTGCGCCGGATCGTCCTCGCGCTCGACGTTGTCGGCCTTGCTCCGGCCGATGACCCGCTCCTGCTGCTCGGTGGTGAGCGCGTGCCAGGACGTCAGGTCGTGCAGGTACTTCTGCACGACCAGGTAGCTGCCGCCCGCGAACGCCGCGTCCTCCGCGCCGATCAGCGCGACGCGGGGCAGCGCCTCCCCGGTCGGGTTCTCGGTGCCGTCGACGAAGCCCAGCAGGTCGCGGTTGTCGAAGTAGCGGAAGCCGACCACCTCGTCGCGGACGACGACGTCCTCGCCGAGCGCGTCGAGCAGGAGTCGCTCGAACTCGAAGCAGGCGTCGTCGCGCTCCGCCCGGATGTGGAACAGGAGGTCGGTCTGCGTCGAGACGGCCGTGTGCGCCGCGCCGACCACCTCCCGGAACGGGTGCAGCTGCGCGGGGCGCCCCTCCCCGCCGAAGCGGTCCCACGCGTCGCTCCCGATCCCGACCAGGCAGGAGAGGCGCAGGCCCAGGTCGCGGAAGCCGACCGCGCGGAGGATCCCGCCCACGTCGGCGACGACGTCCCGCACGCGGTCCGCGGCGTCCTGCCCGCCGACGATGTCGAGCGAGAGGAAGACGGCGGATCTGCTGAGCGGAGCGACGACCGCCTGCGGCTCGCTGGGGACGCGGTCCTCGACGGTCACCGGAGCACCGCCCGCCGGGGCGTCGTCGTCCTGGGCGTCGGCAGGGCCGTCGTCGTGGGCGTCGTCGTGGGCATCGCGACCTCCGATCCGCGCGCCGCGGGAGGGCGCGTCCGCCGCGATCCTGTCAGCGCCCGCGGTGCCGGTCACGAGTCATCCGACCCCACTCGGCGAGCGCGGCCGGCGGCCCCGGCACCGCCCGGGCGACCAGGTCTGGACGATCGTCGGAACATCTCCCCGCGCTCTTCAGGGAGCGCTCCCACGCCCCTATCGTGGAGCCGCTCCCCACCCTCATCCGGGGAGGCACCACCTTGGACACGACCCGGGCCGGGCTCGGGATCGACACGAGCACGGAGGTTCGAAGATGCCGTTTGTGACCACGGACGACGACGTCGAGATCTACTACAAGGACTGGGGCAGCACCGACGCGCAGCCCATCGTCTTCCACCACGGCTGGCCGCTGTCGTCCGACGACTGGGACGCGCAGATGCTGTTCTTCCACGCGCACGGCTACCGCGTCATCGCGACCGACCGCCGCGGGCACGGACGCTCGACCCAGGTCGGCACCGGACACGACATGGACCACTACGCCAGCGACGTGAACGCGGTCGTCGAGCACCTCGACCTGCGGAACGCGATCCACATCGGCCACTCCACCGGAGGCGGTCAGGTCGCGCGCTACGTCGCGAAGTACGGCGAGCCCCAGGGTCGCGTGGCCAAGGCCGTCCTCGTCTCGTCGGTCCCGCCGCTGATGGTGCAGACCGAGGCGAACCCCGAGGGCACGCCGATCTCGGTGTTCGACGGCTTCCGCGACGCTCTCGCGGCGAACCGCGCCGAGTTCTACCAGGCCGTGGCCTCCGGGCCCTTCTACGGCTTCAACCGCGAGGGCGTCGAGCTCTCGCAGCCCGTGGTCGACAACTGGTGGCGCCAGGGCATGACCGGATCCGCGCTCGCGCACTACGAGGGCATCAAGGCCTTCTCGGAGACGGACCAGACCGAGGACCTGAAGGCGATCACCGTCCCCGTCCTCGTCACCCAGGGCGACGACGACCAGGTCGTCCCCTACAAGGACGCCGCGCTCAAGCAGCACGAGCTGCTGCAGAACTCGACGCTCAAGATCTACGAGGGCTACCCGCACGGCATGCTGACCGTCCACGCCGACGTCATCAACCCCGACCTGCTGGCCTTCATTAAGGAGTAGCGCGGTCCGCTCGCAGGCGTGTCCCGGCCGTTCCGGGGCGCGCCTGCGCGTCTGCGCTCGGAGTGGGGCCCGGCGCCCCTGCGAGCGGAGTCCCGCCTCAGACGTCGGCGCCCGCGTCCCTCCCGAGCACCGCGGCGAGCTCGCCCCGCCCGCCGATCCCGAGCTTGCGGTACGCCGCGTACAGGTGCGCGCCGACCGTGCGCGGCGAGAGGAACAGGTTCTGCGCGATCGCGCGGTTCGACAGCCCCGTGCTCGCGAGAGCGCAGATGCGCAGCTCCTGCGGGGTCAGGGTGGCCGCGGCCGGCGACGGCGCGTCCGCGATCCTCCCTCCGGCGGCCCGGAGCGCGTCACGGGCCCGATCGGCCCAGGCGTGGATCGGCAGCTCCTCGAGCATCGCCAGCGACTCGCGGAGGAGGGGCCGCGCCTCCGCCGCCCGACCGGCCCGGTGCAGCCCGTCGCCCACGAGCAGCAGCGCCCGCGCCCGCACGTACGGGAGCGGCGGCGGAGTCCGGCGGAGCAGCCCGGCCGCGGCGTCCGGCGCTCCGTCGGCGAGCGCCACGGCGATCTGCGCGTACC
The DNA here is from genome assembly GCF_002932775.1 of Rathayibacter sp. AY1B8. Classification (NCBI taxonomy): domain Bacteria; kingdom Bacillati; phylum Actinomycetota; class Actinomycetes; order Micrococcales; family Microbacteriaceae; genus Rathayibacter; species Rathayibacter sp. AY1B8. The sequence goes on from NZ_PSWJ01000005.1 coordinate 72,788, forward strand.
GGAGGGCCGCCTCGATCATCGGCTGGTGCCAGCGCTCGAAGAGCGATTCCAGCCTCGCGGCGTGCAGGCGCACGACTCCGACGTCCCCGATCGCGAGAGCCGCGTCGACGAGATCGGGCGTGGTCAGGATCGCGAAGCCGGGGTTCAGGCAGTCGTCGTCCGTGTCGAGGAGGGGCAGGAGCTCCGGCACGGCGTCGCCCGGTCGCGACTCGAGGACCGCCACCGCCGCTCGCGATCCGCGGAGCGTCGCCCGCATCACGCTCGAGCAGAGGACGGCCGCGCCGATCGCGCTGCCCGCGCTGATCGCCTCGGGATCGGGCGCGACGCCCTCCATCGCGTCGAACCAGGCCAGGCAGGCCCGGGACGCGGTCTCGAAGCCGACGTCCCCCAGGTCGCTCCCGAGGACGAGCGCCTCCTCGGCGAAGGAGCGGGCGCGCGAGAAGCGGCCGGCGAGCGACGTGGTCATCGAGGCCGCGAGGAGCGCCTGCGGGAGGATCCGGATGTCGCCGCGCGCGCGCAGCCCGGTGATCGCCTCCTCCAGGAGCTCCCGGGCGACCTCGACCTCGCCCGCCGTGTTCAGCGCGTAGCCGAGCCACCACGCCTCCTCCGGACCGCTCGCCCCGCCGGCCGCCGCGAGCGCCCGGCGGACGACCTCGTCGCCGCGGGCGATCGGCTCGGTGACCGCCGCGAGCAGGACGGCGCGCGGGTCGGAGTCGTCGAGGGCGAGCGCGCGCACCGCCTGGATCATCGGCTCCCCGGGCGACGCCTCGCGGTTGTGGTCCCAGGCGATGGCGGCGAGGTGCAGGAGCGCGGCGGTCGCGGCGTCGACGGCTCCGTGGCTCTGCAGCGCCGTCACTGCGGCGAGCGCGGGCGAGAGGTCTCCCCGCGAGAGGGCCGTGCGCCCGGTCGGCAGCGTCTCGCGCGTCCAGGCGGCGCGGGCGGTGAGCACCGGATCGACGGTCTCGCCCGCCGCGCGGTGCACGAGCAGCGCCGCCTCCGCGGTCCGGCCGGCGAGCCCGGAGTACTCGGCCGCGTCGATCAGGCGCGAGACGCGCAGCGGCCCCGCGGGGGTCAGCTCCGCCGCCCGCTCCATCGCCTGAGCCGCCAGGACGACGTCGCCCGTCGCGAGGCCTGACGCCGCGAGACCGGCGAGCTCCTCGCCGACCGGCCCGTCAGAGCCGGTCGCGAGCTCCGACCGCCACCAGAGCGTCCGGCTCGGGTCGTCGCGGTGCTCCTGGACGAGCGTGCGGAGCACGGCCGCGCGCTCGGAGGGGCGGCTCACGCTCGTCACCGCGGACTGCACGAGAGGGTGCCGGAAGCGGAGTCCGCTCCCCGGCGTCCAGCTGAGCAGCGACGCGGCGACGGCCCGGTCGATCCAGGAGGGGTCGGGGTGGCGGCCGATCGCCAGGTTCGCCAGCCGGCTCGCCTCCTCCGCCGTCGCGACGTCGCCCAGCGCCACGGCCAGCACGGCGAGCCGCGAGGGCTGGTCGAGCTCCGCGAAGCGCTCGGCGAAGGCCGACTCGAGGCGTCCGGTCACCGCGCGGTCCTCCGCCTCGTCGGCGGACGGGTCGCGTCCGGTCAGCTCCACCAGGGCGAGCGGATTCCCGCGGGCGAGGTCGAGCAGAGCGCGCCGGGCGGCGCCGCGAGGAGGATGCGGGAGCGTGTCGAGGAGAGCGGCCGAGTCGGCGGCCGACAGCGGCCCGAGGTGGAGGTGCTCGAGGCCGGAGTCCTCCTCGGGCCGGTCCCTCGTGGTCATCACGACGACGACGCGGTCCTCGCCGATGCGCCGGGCGAGCATCCGCAGCGCCCACGCCGACTCCGGGTCGATCCGGTGCAGGTCCTCCACGACGACCAGCAGGGGCCGATCGGCAGCGGCGTCGCTCAGGAGGGTCAGGGCCGAGAGGCCGGCCAGGAGCGGCGTCGGCTGCACTCCGTCCGCCAGGTGGAAGGCCACGCGGAGCGCGTCCCGCTGCGGCAGGGGCAGGCCGTCGAGGCCCGGGCGGAGCGGGTGCAGGAGGAGCTGCAGCGCCGCGTACTGGTCGCCCGACTCCGCTGCGGAGCCCGCGGTCCGCAGCACCCGCACGTCGAGTGCGCGGGCGTAGGCGACGACCTCCTCGACCAGGGTGGTCTTGCCGACCCCGGCGTCCCCGTCGATGACGAGCGCCGACCCGTGGGCGGCGATGCCGTCGACCATCAGCCGGAGCCGCGCGAGCTCCGATCCCCGACCGACGACGAGCGCGTCCCGCTTCACGCGTCGAGTATCGCACCCTCGCGCAGACACTCCTCGACCCGGTGACGGGCCCGGATGAAATCGATCGCGGCGGCTGCGGCGCTGCCGGAGGCGCCGAAGAAGGAGGTCAGGAAGTGGTCGCCTCCGTGCACCTCCAGGGTCTGCCAGCGGAAGGCGATGAAGCCGAAGGGGTCGACGCGCACCGGGGACGAGCCCTCGCGGAGCGGGTACGCCTCCTGGCTCGCCCAGACGCGGCGGAACACCCGCGAGCGGCCGCCGAGCGAGGCGACCAGGACCCGCAGACGCGGGTCCACCGGGTCGGAGTGGAAGCGGAGGGCGGCGGTCATCACGGCGATCGTGCGGTCCCAGTCCTCGTGCCGCTCGGCGTCGGTCTCGAGCGCCGCGGCGTCGACGACGGCCTCGATCATGTTGGTCCCCTGCTCGCAGGCCAGGGGGAGGAACAGGCGGCCGAGCTCGTTCACGGCGACGAGGTCCTGGTAGCGGTCGACCACGTAGGCGGGCGTCGTGGTCCAGGACGAGACCATGCTCGTCAGGCTGCCGACCTGCGCCGGGGTCGGCCCGGCCTGCGCCCAGCCCGGTGAGCGGCGCGGCGCGGCGTGCCCGCCGAGCCGGAAGAGGTAGTCGCGCCCGTCCGCGTCGAGACGGAACGCGCGGGCCAGAGCGTCCAGGACCTGCGCCGAGGGGCGGCGGTCCTTGCCCTGCTCGAGCCGCAGGTAGTAGTCCGGGCTGATCCCCGCGAGCACGGCGACCTCCTGGCGGCGCAGCCCGCTGACGCGGCGCCTGCCGTCGGCGCCCAGGCCGACCTCGTCGGGGCGCAGCCGGTCGCGGTGCCCCCGGAGGTAGGCGCCGAGCCGCGCGGTGTCCGTGTCCACGATCCCGCCCTTCTCTCCCTTCGAGGCTAGGGAGGCGGCGGGCCCGACTCCACGCGACGCCGACCTAGATCCGCGGCGGGAGTACCTAGATCCGCGGGGCGTGCTTCCGGGTGGGGGCGGTGCGCGGCGGGGTGCGGAGGAGCACACCGGCACTCGGCCACCCCTCCGCGGTCAGGCGACTCCGCGGTCAGCTCAGCTCCGCCGCAGCGTCGGCGATGACCCGCGCGACCTCCTCCGGGTGCGAGCGCATCACCAGGTGCGGCGCGTCGAGCTCGACGACCGAGCGCACGCCCGCCCGCCGGTAGCCGAACCGCTCGACGTCCGGGTTGATCGTCCGGTCCGCGGCCGCGACGACGCCCCAGCTCGGCCGGGTCCGCCAGGCGGCGACCGGAGCGGCCTCGCCGAACGCCAGAGCGGCGAGCGGGCGCTGGCCGACCGCGAGCACGGCCGCCTCGGCCGGATCGATCCCGGCCGCGAACACCTCCGGGAACGCCGACACCGCGACCGACACGTCCGTGCCCGGCTCCGCTCCGTCGATCGGGAACGGGGTGTAGACGAGGTTCGCCGGGAGGTCGGAGTCGGGGAAGGCGCCCTGCAGCTGCCCGAGGCTCTCCCCCTCCTCGATTGCGTAGGCCGCGAGGTAGACGAGGCCGACCACGTTCTCGGCGACCCCCGCCACCGTGATCACGGCGCCGCCGTAGGAGTGGCCCGCCAGCAGGACCGGCCCGTCGAGCTGCTCCACGAAGGAGCGTACGTACTCCGCGTCGCCCAGCAGGCTGCGGTTCGGCACGGCCGGGACGCGCACGGCGTGGCCGGCGTCGAGCAGGATCCGCGTGACCGGGGCGAAGCTCGCGGCGTCAGCGAACGCTCCGTGGACGAGGACGATGGTGGGTGCGGGCATGGGGTGTCCTTCCGGTCGGGCTGCGGTCCGGCAGCCGGCTGCGCAGCCGATCCGGACCCGGGCCGAACCTAGGACGGCGGACGGCGCGCGTCGTGACCCCGCGACTCCCCTGCCGACCGGGCGGCCGCCTGTCGCCCGCCCGAGGACACGCTCCAGCGCTCGTCCCGCCCGCTCACGGCGGGCCCCGACCGCTGCAGCGTCCGCGTCCTGGCCCCGGCGGGGTCACCCTTCGACGGCTGGACCGCCCGGGATCGCGGCGAGGCGGGTCCGCTCGCGGCCTCTCCGGCCGGATCGCCGGCGACAGCGGCGGATCGGCACGCGGACTCCTGTGGCCCGAAGCCCGGGCCGCGGCGTGTCAGCTCGCGAACTCCTCCGGCCAGCCCAGCGCGGCCAGCGACCGGCGCACGCGCTCGATGTCCTCCTCCGAGGGCAGCTCCGAGGTCACTCCGGCGATCGCGGTGCCGACGTCCGCGCGGGAGGCGGGCGCGTCGGCGGCGAGACCGGCGGCCACCTCGGCCACCTCCTCGTCGCTCAGACGGCGGCGGAGGAGCGCCAGCAGCGGCACGAAGTCCTGCTCGGGCAGCCCGGCCGGATAGCCGGCGCGCAGCCAGCGGACGATGCGCGCGACCAGGCCCTCGCGAGTGTCCGGCTCGGCCAGCGACTCCGGGCCCGCCAGCGGCCAGCCCGCGCTCGCGAGCCGCGAGGAGACGCGGGCGACGTCCTCGGGCAGCGCCGGTCCGAGCAGCAGCTGCTCGATCCGCTCGCGCACCACGGCCCGTGAGACGACCGTCTCGGCCCGCTCCGACTCCGACAGGAGCCGAGCGACGACCTGCTCGACCTCGTCCGTCGTGAGGCTGCGGCGCAGCAGGCCCAGCAGCGGCAGGTAGTCCTGCTCCGGCACGCCGGACGGGTAGCCCGCGCGCAGCCAGCCGACCACGCGGGCGACGATCCCCTCCCGCGCCGCGATCGGATCGGTCGAGGCCATGCTCAGCCCTTGGGCACGAAGGTCGGGATCACGTGCTCGAAACTCACCGACTGGCCGAGGCCCGTCGCGATGATGACGCTCAGGCCGATCACGACCGAGCCGACGACGAGGGCGAAGCAGAGCACGCCGATCCCGCGCAGCACCGGGGCGGGCAGACCGCTCCGGACCGCGGGGGCGTCCGACCCGCCCGAGGCGGGAGCACCGGCGGCGACGGCGAAGGAGCGGACGCCGACGGCGAAGAGCACGGGCAGGCCTGCTCCGAGGAGCACGGCGACGAGGGCCACCTGGCCGGCGGCGGAGAGGAAGAGGGAGAGCACGGTGCGGATCCTTTCGCTCAGACGCCGGCGGTCTCGGGCGCGGGGCGTGCCGCCGCGTCCTGCCACTCGTCGTTGACGTTGTGCGCGCCGATGCTGTCGCGGCGCGAGCGGATGTAGATGAGGGAGGCGACGGCGACGAGGATCGCGGCCATCAGGAGGCCGCCTGCCGCGCCTCCGACGAGGTGGCCGATCCACCACATCACGGCGCCGACGAGGGCGGCGGCCGGGAGCGTGATGACCCAGGCGATCACCATGCGCAGCGCCACGCGCCAGCGCACCTGCGCGCCGGGGCGGCCGACTCCGGAGCCGAGGATCGAGCCGGTCGCGACGTGGGTGGTCGAGAGGGCGAAGCCGAGGTGGCTGGAGGCGAGGATGACCGCGGCGGAGGCGCTCTCGGCGGCCATGCCCTGCGGGGTGTCGATCTCGACGAGGCCCTTGCCGACGGTGCGGATGATCCGCCAGCCGCCGATGTAGGTGCCGAGCGAGATGGCCAGCGCGCAGCTGAGCTTGACCCAGAAGGGGACCGACTCGGTGTCGCTCCAGCCGCCGGCCGCGATCAGCGCGAGCGTGATCACTCCCATGGTCTTCTGCGCGTCGTTGGTGCCGTGCGCGAGCGAGACGAGGGAGGCGCTGCCGATCTGGCCGAAGCGGAAGCCGCGGTGGAGGCTCTTCTCGGCGAGGTTGCCGATCACGCGGAAGACGAGCCAGGTGCCGATCGCCGCGACCGCGCCGGCGAGCACGGGCGACATCAGCGCCGGGAGGATCACCTTGCCGACGACGCCGTCGAGCTTCGTGCCGTCGCCGGCCCAGTTCACGCCGTTGAGGCCGAGGCCCGCGAGAGCGGAGCCGATCAGGCCGCCGAAGAGGGCGTGCGACGAGCTCGAGGGAAGGCCGAGCAGCCAGGTCAGCAGGTTCCAGACGATGCCGCCGATGAGGCCGGCCAGCACGATCAGCAGCAGAGCGGATCCGCCGTCCTCGAGCAGCGCCGGATCGGGTGCGCCCGAGGAGTCCTGGATCTTCACGACCGCGTTGGTGACGGTCAGCGCCACCTCGATGCTGAGGAACGCACCGACGAGGTTCAGCGACGCCGAGAGGGCGACGGCGGTGCGGGGCTTCAGGGCACCGGTCGCGATGGACGTGGCCATCGCGTTCGCCGTGTCATGGAAGCCGTTGGTGAAGTCGAAGGCGAGGGCCGTGACGACGACGAGCGCGAGCAGGATGAAGGGATCCACGCAGACATGATGCTCCCGCGGCGGGAGGCGTTCCGGCGTGGTCGCGAGGCTTCACCTGCTGTTCACCTCGCGGGGCACGCCCACCCGAGTAGTCTGTGCGGATTCTCAGGCGGGCGGCGCATCGGTGGGTGCGATCCACCCGAGTCCGCACCGGCGTGCGGCGCTCAGACGGGTGCGCTCAGGAGGCCGAGCGCGGCATCGGCGGGGTGAGGTCCGGGGTGTGCGCGGGGTCGGAGTCGGGGGCCGGCTCCTGCTGGGCGGCGGACCCGGCCGCGGCGCCGGCGTCCTCGGCGGACTCCTGATCCTCGGCGGGCTCCTGCGAGCCGGGCAGCGGCGGGGTGAGGTCGAGGGCGCCGACCGCCGGCTCGGCGGCGTGCTTCGGCGTGGTCGGGCGGTTCTCGACCGCGGCCGCCTTCTTCGCCGCCTTCTCCTGGGTGCGCTTGAGCTTCTCGGTCTGCTCGGCCAGCTTGCGGGCCTTCTTACGCAGCTTCTTGCTGGAGTCGCGGACCGCCTCGTGCGCCGCGCGCACCGACTTCTCGGCCTTCTTCAGCGCCTTCTTCGCGCGCTTCTGCGCCGCCTTGTCGCGTGCGTCCTTGTCCTTGCCGGTCCCGGCCATGTCCGCTCCTCCGCTCGTCGACCGCTCCGGCCGACTCCCCCACGCTACCGAGCGGCACCCGCCCCGCGAACCCGCTGGCGAGCGCGCCCGGGCCGCGCTAGGCGCGCGGGCGGCGGTTGTTCTGCGCCCGTGCCGTCCCGCCTCCCCTTCCCCCTGGTCGCCGCCTCTCCTCCTTTCTCCTCGGCTCTCGCTTCAGCCCTGCGGTGCCGTTCGCGGCTGGGAGTCGCGGGCGAGTCGGCCCCGCGACGGGCGCGGGTTCGGCAGGCTGGAGGCATGGTCTTCCAGCACGATCCCGGCGGCTACCAGGGCCGCGCCGGCCTCCGGCGTCCCGTGCGCGGGCCCAGGCGCGACAAGTGGATGTGGTGGCGCCTGGGCTCCGGAGTCGCGGCGACGATCGCCGGCGTGATCGCCCTGCTCGCCTTCACCGCCGACCGCTGAGCACGCCCGTCGGCGACCCGGCGCACCCCCGCCACCCCGGATCGAGAGCCGATCGATGCGCTCAACCGCTTGACTCCGGAGGTTTCTCTCAGGTCGGATCCGGCGGAACGCGGGTAGTTTGGAGGGTCGCATCGACTCAGCCGTGCGATCAGCCCCACTGCCCCACCCGGCGCTCGCCTCCCCCCTCGAGCGTCGGCAGACCTGGAACCTCCTCTGCATGCACCGTTCGTCACGCGCCTCGACTCCCACCCCCGCAGGAGCCGAGACCGGCAGTCCGTCCGCCCTCCCGACCCGTCGCTCGCTCCGTGAGCAGGAGTCCCGCAGCCGCCGCCCCTCCCGCGGCCCGTCGCGCCCCCGCGTCTCCGCCGTCGCCGCGATGACCCTCGTGGCCGGCATCGCGATCACCTCGACGATGCCCGCGTTCGCCGTGGGCGGCACCGCCGACTCCGAGCTGACCCGCGACACGGCCACCGCCGTCGCCGCGGCCCGCCCGCAGAGCTTCGTGGCGGCCGGAGTCGTGCAGCAGAGCGTCACCCGCGACGCCTTCGCCGCCGAGGCCAAGCCCGAGGTCCTCGTGCCCACCGCGTCCCTCGACGCGATCACGGCCACCTCCGGCGAGTCGACCGCGGCCGCCGCCGGAGCGTCCGGAGCGTGGGTCGTCCCGATCTCCGGTCACATCAGCAGCAGCTACGGCCCCCGCCCCGACGCGCCGGTCGCCGGCGTGAACCTGTTCCACAAGGGCACCGATCTCGCCGGCGCCTGCGGCACGCCCGTCCTCGCGGCCTCCAGCGGCACCGTCGAGGAGGCGTCGTACCAGGGCAGCTACGGCAACTGGATCCTGCTCGACAACGGCGGCGGCATCGAGACCGGCTACGCCCACAACAGCGAGCTGATGGTGTCGGTCGGCGAGACCGTCACCGTCGGCCAGGTCATCGCGCTGCGCGGCTCGACCGGCGCCTCCACCGGCTGCCACCTGCACTTCGAGACGCGGGTCGACGGCGAGGCGGTCGACGCCGTGCCGTTCATGGCCGAGCTCGGCGTCCCGATCGGCTGACGCCCCGGGCGACTCGAGAACCCGGACGTCGCGGTGGCCGCTCTCGACCACCGCGACTTATCTGTTCTCGTGAGCGCACAGGCCGGCGTCAGGGCCCGGGGACCGTCCGCGCCCCGGTCGAGACGGCGGCCGACCAGTGCGCGTCGTCCGGCACCGTCGTCACCCTGATCTCGGCGTCCTGCTCGACGGCGATCTGCATGGTGCCCGTGTTGCCGCCTCCCGTGCCGGTGCGGGTCGTGCTCGGGCTGTAGACGCACGACGATCCGCTCGTCATCAGGCCGACGACCTCGATCGTCACCTCGGCGTCCGCGGTGTCGCAGGCGACCGAGACGGTGATGTGCAGCGGATCGCCGCTGAGGTACACGGTCTGCGGATCGACGGGGCCGACCTGGTCGGTCCACCGCACGGCGGCGGTCGCGCCCTCGGGCAGCGTCACGGGCCCGAGCGGAGCCTCGGTGGGCGTCGCGGTCGGAGCGGCGGTCGTCGGAGCAGCGGTGCCGGGAACGGCGGGTGTCGCCTCCTCCGCCTGGTCGGCGCCGCTCGTGCAGCCGCTCAGAGCGAGCGCCGCGAACAGTGCCGAGGCGCCCAGCGCGGTCGCGCGCCGTCCCGCCCGGAGCCCCGTCGCCCGGCGCGGAGCGGTCGTTCTCGTGGTGTCCATGGTGGTTCCCCCTGTCCACTGGCGTCCCTCCGGTCTACCCGAGCCCGCGCGGCCGCGGACCGCACTCTGCGGCGGTTGCCAGGGTCGGGAGCCGTGCTGCGGATCGATGGGGAGCTCCTCCGTACCGGCGCGGCGGCCCGTCGATCCGCTCGGGTGCCGCGGATGATCGGCACCGGGCGGATCCGACGCCCGCCGTACCCGGCGCACCCCGCCGAGCCGACCCTCTGCACCCGGAAGGCACCGCCTTGATCGCCTCGAACACCTACCCCTTCGCCGGACGCACCGTCCTGATCACCGGAGCCGGCTCCGGCATCGGCCGCTCCATCGCACGCGCCTTCCTCGAGCAGGGCGCGAGCGTCGCGGTCGCCGGGCGCACCCCCGCCACGCTCGAGGAGACCGTCGCCGGCTTCCCGGCCGAGCGCGTCCTGGTCGTCCCCACCGACGTCTCGGTCCGAGCCGAGGTCGACGCGCTCGTCGAGGGCACCGTCGCGAGGTTCGGCGGGATCGACGTCCTCGTGAACAACGCGGCCGGCCACCTCGGCGGCCCGATCGAGGAGGTGGAGGACGAGGCCTGGCGCTCGCTCTTCGCGACGAACGTCGACGCCCTCTTCTACGCGGTGAAGGCGGCGCTCCCCCACCTCAAGGCGAGCCGCGGCAACATCGTCGTCGTCTCCTCCGTGTCGGGCATCCGCGGCGACTGGGGTCAGGCCGCCTACAACGCGACCAAGGGCGCGATCACGACGTTCGTGCAGTCGCTGGCCCTCGACTTCGGCGCGCACGGGGTGCGGGTCAACGCCGTCGCCCCCGCCTTCACGCAGACGCCGCTGACCGAGTCGATGGCCTCGACCCCCGAGGAGCTCGCGCCCTTCATCGACCGCATCGCCCTCGGACGCCCCGGGCAGCCGGACGACATCGCCCCGCCGGTGCTGTTCCTCGCCAGCGCGGACGCGGCGTACATCACCGGCGCGATCCTCGCCGTGGACGGCGGGACGAGCGCCTCGACGGGGCAGCCGCACCTGTAGGCGGGCGAGCGGCGGATCGGCCGCGGCCAGGCGACTCGCCTGCTCGGCCGGGGCGGCTCGGCGATTCGCCTGCTCGGCCGGTGCGGCTCGGTCGCCCGGAAGCGGCGGCCAGGCGGATCGGGGTCGGGGGCGGCTCTGCCCAGAACCCGAGTGCTCGCATCGGATCCTGCGGCCCCGCTCGCGAGGGTCCACCGGACTCGACTGCGGGCGCCCGCAGCCCGGATCACTCCATCCCTGACCGCGCACTCAGACTCAACCGACACCTGTGGCGTATCGTTGAGCCAATTGCATGCAGACGCATGGATACGGACTCGCCGACCGCACGGCCTCCGAGCCCATCCCTCTTCGAGCAGGAGTCGTCATGACCACCACCAGCACCCGATTCACCGACCGCGTCGTCCTCATCACCGGAGGTGGATCCGGCCTGGGTCGCGCTGCCGCCGTCCGCCTCGCCCAGGAGGGCGCGAAGCTCGCCCTCGTCGACATCTCGGAGCAGGGCCTCGCCGCCACGGTCGACGTCCTGCCCGAGGGCACCGAGTCGATCACCGTCCTCGCCGACGTGTCGAAGGAGGCGGACGTCGACGCCTACGTCGCGCGCACCCTCGAGGCGTTCGGCCGCGTCGACGGCTTCTTCAACAACGCCGGCATCGAGGGCCGCCAGAACCTCACCGAGGACTTCACGGCCGACGAGTTCGACAAGGTCGTCGCGATCAACCTCCGCGGCGTGTTCCTCGGCCTGGAGAAGGTGCTGAAGGTGATGCGCGAGCAGGGCTCGGGCATGGTCGTCAACACCGCGAGCGTCGGCGGCATCACCGCGATCGGCAACCAGTCCGGCTACGCGGCCGCCAAGCACGGCGTCGTCGGCCTCACCCGCAACTCCGCGATCGAGTACGGCGAGTTCGGCATCCGCATCAACGCGATCGCGCCCGGGGCCATCTGGACCCCGATGGTCGAGAACTCGATGAAGCAGCTCGACCCGCAGAACCCGCGCAAGGCGGCCGAGGAGTTCATCCAGGTCAACCCGACCAAGCGCTACGGCGAGGCCGACGAGATCGCCTCGGTCGTCGCCTTCCTCCTCTCGGACGACGCCTCGTACGTGAACGCGACCGTCCTCCCGATCGACGGCGGTCAGTCCATCAAGTACTGAGGTCCCGCGGAGGGAGCGGAGGGAGCGCCTGCTGCGGCGGGCGAGCCCTCCGCTCTCCCGCTGACGCCGTGTCGTTCGTGGGACGGACTCGGCCGCTCCTCCACAGGTGCTCCCTCCGACGTGCGTCCCCACCGGGCCTCCGTCGCGCAGCACCCGGCACCGCGGCGGGAGCAGAATGGGGGTCGGTCCCGCCAGCGGCCGGACCTCGACCGCTACGGAGACATGCATGAACCCCACCGGGAGCTTCCGCGCCGCCCGCGACACCCTCCTGCAGCACCGCACCGATGCGGTCGCCGCGAACGAGGCCTTCCAGTGGCCGGACGTCGGGCCCCGCTTCAACTGGGCGGTGGACTGGTTCGACGCGATCGCCATCGGCAACGAGCGCCCCGCCCTCTGGATCGTGGAGGAGGACGGCTCCGAGGAGAAGTACTCCTTCGACCGGATGCGCTGGCGCTCCGACGAGGTCGCCGCCTGGCTCCACTCGGTCGGCGTCGAGCAGGGCGATCACGTGATGCTCATGCTCGGCAACCGCCTCGAGCTGTGGGAGTCGATGCTCGCGATCATGAAGCTCGGCGCGGTCATCCTCCCCACGACGACCCTGCTCTCACCCGCCGATCTGGCCGACCGCCTCGAGCGCGGCGAGGTCGCGCACGTCATCGCGGACGCCTCCGAGACAGCCAAGTTCGACGAGATGGAGGGCGGCTTCGGCCGCATCGCGGTCGGCGGCGCCGTCGAGGGCTGGCTCGACTACGCCGACTCGCTCGAGCCCTTCGGCATCAGCCCGACCGTGGTCGTCCAGAGCTCCGATCCGTGCCTGATCTACTTCACCTCCGGCACCACCTCGAAGCCCAAGATGGTCGTGCACACGCACGAGTCGTACCCCGTGGGGCACCTCAGCACGATGTACTGGCTCGGCGTCCAGCCGGGCGACGTGCACATGGCGATCAGCTCGCCGGGCTGGGGCAAGCACGCGTGGAGCTGCTTCTTCGCGCCGTGGAACGCCGAGGCGACGGTGTTCGTCTACAACTACAGCCGCTTCTCCCCCACCGCTCTGCACCAGCAGCTCGACCGGGCCGAAGTCACCACGTTCTGCGCGCCGCCGACCGTGTGGCGGATGCTGATCCAGTCGGCGCTGGGAGCGAAGCCGCGCGCGCTGACCGAGATCCTCTCGGCGGGCGAGCCGCTCAACCCCGAGGTCATCGCGACCGTCGAGCGGGAGTGGGGACTCACCATCCGCGACGGCTACGGCCAGACCGAGACCACCGCGATCATCGCGAACCCGCCCGGCGCCCCCGTGGTCCCCGGAGCGATGGGCCGCGCGCTGCCCGGCGTCGCCATCGCCCTCGTCGATCCGCTGACCGGCGAGCCCGCCTCCACCGGTGAGATCTGCCTCGACCTCTCCGTCGAGCCCGTCAACCTGATGTGCGGCTACCTCGGCGACGAGGACCGCACCGAGCGCGCCCGCGCCGACGGCTACTTCCACACCGGCGACGTGGCGGTCCGCGCGGTCGACGGCACGATCACCTTCGTCGGCCGCACCGACGACATCTTCAAGTCCTCCGACTTCAAGATCTCGCCGTTCGAGGTCGAGAGCGTGCTGCTGCAGCACCCCGCCGTCGCCGAGTCCGCGGTGGTGCCGGCTCCGGACGAGGTGCGCCACAGCGTGGTGAAGGCGTACGTCACTCTCGCCGAGGGCTGGGAGCCGACCGCCGAGACGGCGAGCGCGATCTTCGCCCACACCCGCGAGCTGCTCTCCTCCTTCGAGCGGGTGCGGCGCCTCGAGTTCCACCCCCTGCCCAAGACGACCTCGGGCAAGATCCGCCGCGTCGAGCTGCGCGAGCGCGAGGAGGAGGCGTTCCGCCGCGGCGAGGAGATCCCCACGGAGTGGCGCGCCGACCGCCTCTAGGCGCGGCGGCCCTCGTCCGCCGGGACACCGCCGGGACCGCCGCAGCACCGCTGAGACGGCGGCGTCCCGGCGGGGCGGTGGTGTCTCGAGGGGATGCGGTGGGCCGGGACGACGGCCGCCGGTGACCAGCGGGAGCGGGTGCCGTCAGCGCGGAACCAGCGCGGCGTCGGCGGCGTCCGGATCACAGGCAGGCGATCAGTTCGGCGTCAGCGTGGGCGGACGGCGATCAGCTCGCCGTGGTCGCGGACGCCGGGGGCGCTGCGGTGGAGCGAGTGGGTCACCTCGAGGCCGGCCTGCTCGGCGAGCGCGCGCATCTCGGTGAGCGGGTGAAACCACGCCGGTGCGACGGCGTGCGCGAACGCCTCCGAGCGCGGCCCTTCGAAGAAGCCGATCAGCAGGCTTCCGCCCGGTCGGAGGTGCGCGGCGAGCGCCGCGACCGCGCCGGGCAGCTCCGCCGGCGGCAGGTGAATGAGCGAGTACCACGCGAGAACGCCCCCGAGGCCGTCGACGTCGAGCTCGAGCGCCGAGCCGAGCCGGAACGGGACGTCCGGGAACCGCGCTCGAGCCAGCGCGACGAACTCCGGCACCGGGTCGACGCCGACCGCGGCGGCTCCGCGGCGCCGGAGGAACTCCGTCCAGTGCCCGGGCCCGCAGCCCACATCGGCGACCGTGCCCCCCAGCCCGTCGGCCCACGACCCGATCAGCTCGCGATCGGCCGCGGGCCCCGCGTCGACCGATCCGAGCAGCGCCGCGTACTCCTCCGCCCGCGCGCCGTACGCGTCCCGCACCTCGTCCATCCGGTGAGCGTAGGCCGTCTCGAAACAGCGCGCAGCGGGCACGCGGAGGCGCGTGGCACGTTCCGCGGTGCCGTTGGCACAGCTCGGCGGCACGGTCCACTGGCGCGTTCTGACGTTCTGGCGCGCCTGCCTCGTGAGCGTTCGCGCCCGGCCTCCCGAGGCGCTCCGCGAGGACGGATCATCGAGGTGCCGCGCCCCGTCCCCGCCCCGAAGGAGACCCGATGACCCCTGCCGACGCCGCCCCCGCCCTGCCCGCCGCCGCCCTCGTCTTCCCCCTGCTCGTCGGCGTCGCGCTGCTCGCCTCGGGCGCGACCGCCCTGCTCCGCGCCACTGGTCCTCATGGCGTCCGGAGGCGCCTCGAGGAGTCCCGCGCCCGCGCCGCGGCCCTCGGCGGAGGCCCGGGCGCGCGCGGATGCAGCGCTCCCGGCGTCCTCCCGGCCTGCCTGCGGGTCGTCGTCGGCGCCCTCCTCCTGCTGGCCGCCGGCCCGGCCTACACCGCGGCCGCCCTCGTCGCCGCAGCCCTCTGCGCACTCGCCCTCGCGCACGCCGTCCGCCGCTTCGCCCAGGACTCGGAGGGCGACCCGCCCGCCCCGGCCGCGGTCGCCGCCACGGCCGCGCTGCTCGCCTTCGCCACCGTCGCCGCGGCCCAGGGGATCCTCGGATTCACGGGCGTCCCGGAGCACCTCCGGGAGTTCGACCAGCAGGACCTGAGCTGGGCGGCCGCCCTCGTCGGAGTGGTCGCCGCGTGCGGCCTCCTGCAGCTGGCGGGACGCGCAGCGCAACCGGTGGCCGCACCGGCGGCGGGCGTCAGGCGGCGCGGCTGATGCTCGGAGCTCCGACGCTCGATGCGCCCCCGCACCTCGTCCTCGACGGCAGCGCGGTGCGGCTCGCGCCCGCCCGCGGCTCCGTCGCCGTGATCACCTTCTGGATGCAGTTCCACAACTCCGGCACCGCCGCCCTGCACGACCTCGCCCTGTTCTGCGGCTCCTTCACCGACGGCTCGGGCGCCGAGCTCGACTACGACGAGGCCCCGGTCACCGTCGTCGGCCGGCCCGAGCGGGTCGCCCCGGGAGCGGGGTTCGTGGCCGTCGCGCACTACACGATCGCGCCGCTGCGGGCGCCCCGGACGCTCCGCCACTCCATCGTGCTGCGGGGCCGCACGAGCGACGACCGGCCCTTCACCGACGTCGCCGCGCTCGAGGTCCACGTCGATCCGAGGCGCACACCGGAGGTCCGGTTCCGTCCCCCGATGGCGGGATCCGACACCTTGCGGTGGAGGTGAGCGACGATGCGATCGCATGAAGACTTCTCACCACCGGGCCGGATCGGCCAGGGTAGAGGGATCGCGTCGTACGGAGGACGCGCCAGAGGAAAGGACTCCGCCGTGAGGGGAATCGCAGAAGGCAGCCGACCGATCGTCGATCGCGGGGTGTCCCGCCGGGACACGGCGGCGGCCGCGTGGCTGGCCCAGAGCGGCGTCGACGTCCGCGCGAACGGCGCGTTCCGCATCGTGGCCGACACCCTCTGCAGCGACGGCGTCGACGTGCTCCGGATCTGGCACTCGCCGGCCCGCCTGCACCGCACCTCCGCCATCGGCCCGGGCGTCCGCCTGATCATCCCGCTCGAGGGCGCGATCGTGATCCAGCCGGACGATCCGGCGGCACTCGAGGTCCGCGTCGCGCCGGGCGACATCGCCTTCCTCCACTGCGACTCCCCGTTCACGATCGTGACCGACACCCCGAGCGCCCGCACCGAGATCGCCCTCGACCGCCCGCTGCTGGGCCTGGTCGACTCGGCCGACCGCGGAGCCGTCGTCACCGAGGCCGACGCGGCCAGCCGCGGCATCCTGCTCTCGACCGTCAACGCGACCTTCGGCTCCACCCTCGACGCCGACTCCCCCGCCTTCCCCCTGGTGCGGGCCGCCGTCGAGCAGCTGGCGGGCGCTGTGCTGGCGACCTCGCTGCCGCGCGAGAGCAGCGAGGACGTCTACACGCGCGCCCTCGCCCTGATCGCCGCGATGTCCACCGACCCCCGCCTCTCGGTCCAGGAGATCTGCGAGCGCCTCGGCGTCCCGAAGCGGACGCTGCAGCGCACCTTCGCGCGGAACGGCACCACCGTGTTCGACGAGATCCGCCGCGCACGCCTCACGACCGCGCGCGCCCTCCTCGGCGGGAGCGACTCCCCGCCCTCGCCCGAGCACGTGCTGAGCAGCTACGTCCGCTCGCAGCGCCTGCGCCGCGACCTGCTCCACCTCGAGACGGTGCCCGCCTCGAAGCTGGGCTGACGCCGGGGCCGCAGCTCTCGCAGGGTCGGTGGGCACGGTCGGCGACGGAGGTCACCTCGTTTGCGCGCCTCCGGTCCGGACGCTCCGGCTCGGAGGCACCGTCTCCGCAGCCGCCCCGCGCTCAGCCCGGGTACGGCACCGACGCCGCCGGCCACCCCGAGGCCGCGAGCTCCGCGCGCAGACGATGGTGGTGCTGCACCGCGCCGAGCGAGTCGGTGCGGAAGGCTATCGCGAGGGCCGCGTCGGCCCAGTAGGCGTCCCAGCCGGAGTAGCGCTCGAAGACGCGGTCGCCGACGGCGGCCAGCAGCTCCCAGGCCCGTGCCGCCGGGAGGTAGCCGGCGACGTAGGCGTAGCGGATCGCGCCGATCGTGCGCTCGGCGTCGCCCGCGAGCAGGAGCAGCGGCGGACGCCCGTCGACCGCCTGAGCGAGCTCGAGGAGGTGGAACTCGCTGCCGCCCGTGAGCGCGGCGACCCGGGAGCGCATCCGCTCGGCGTCGCCGGAGGCCGAGACCTCGGCGAAGCGGGTCGAGAGCGGCCCGCGGGTGAGCACGTCGGCGACCAGCAGCTCGACGTCGTCGGCCGAGGCGATGCGGAAGTCGCGGTCGAGCGCGACCCGGTGCTCGACGAGCGGATGCAGCGGCAGCTGCTGCCACGGCGCTCCCTTCGCTCCGTCGGCGTAGCGGCGCCGCAGCTCCTCCGGGAGCTCGGCCCAGGAGGGCTGGAACGCGAGGGAGGAGTTCCAGCCGGCGAACGAGAAGTCGCTGACCGCGTCGAGCGCGAGCAGCTGCTGCTGGCGGAGGGACGGGGTCGGCGAGCCGGCCGCGCCGAGGTACGCGAGCTGCTCGCGGCGCGGCGCGCGCGCATCCCACTGCTGGAAGCCGACCGTGGCGGCGAGCAGCCCGAAGGCCAGAGCGAACGCGAACGCCGTGAACGCGACGACGCTCTCGCCGCCGCCGAGCGCGAGCCCCCACGCGAAGCCGACCAGGCCCACCGGAGCCGCGAAAGCGGTCACCAGGAGGGCGCGGCGTCCGGCGCCCTGACCGCGACGGTGCGCATCGGCCGCCCGCGCGTAGCGCAGCCGGGGTCGGACGGGGAACTCGACGTCTCCGGGATGGTTCTGCAGCGGCACGGTCGCAGCCTAGGGGGGCGGGTCCCGTCGATGTGTGCTTGCCTGGTCGCATGACTCTCGCCGAAGCACTCCTCGAGCGGGCCGACCTGCAGAAGCGGATCGAGGCCCTCCAGTCGCGGATCGTTGCGAACGCCTCCTACCAGGAGGGGGAGGAGCCGACCGAGGACCCGGCCGAGCTGCTCGCCGACTGCACGCGCGCACTGGGCGAGCTCGAGCGGCTGGTCACGGCGATCAACCTCACCAACGCGACGGCGACCACTACCACCGGAGAGGTGCTGACCGCGGCGCTCGCCCGGCGCGAGGCCCTGCGCGCCCGGCACAGCCTCCTGACCCGCGCGGCCGACGCGGCCGCCGGCGAGCGCGGCTACCGCCAGCTCCGGAGCGAGCTGCGCCGCCTGCCCGCGCTGCCGGTGCGGGAGCTGCGCGAGCAGGCGGACGCCGTGGCGCGCGAGCTGCGCGGGCTCGACGCCGACGTCCAGAGGACGAACTGGGGGGTCGAGCTGCAGAGCTGACACGAGACGCGGTGAGTCGGTAGGCGCACCGGAGCGAGCACGCACCGTCGGGCCGGCGGTTCATCCGGCCCTCTGTCACGCGGTGGGCAGCGTCCCGGCTCCGGCCGTCACTCACAGCCCAGCACCGAGGACCGGTGACCGCGCAGACAGGACACCTCATCACCATGTGCTGGCCGGTGCGCCGAGGGCGGGTTCGGGGACCTCACCGCGTCTCGGGCGTGCGCGGATGCACGCCGGGTCGGGCGGGATCTTCTCGAACGGGCACGTGGACGCACGCCGGGCTCGGGGTCTGCGGCTCCTCGAACGGGCACGTGGACGCCTGCCGGGTCCGGGCCGGTGTCCGGCCGCCTTCCCCCGGCCGCGCCCGCCCTCCCCGCCGCTCAGTACTCGATGCGCCCGCGCCGGTCGTGGAACTCGCCCGTCGGCCCGTCGGAGCCGAGCAGGGCGAGCGCGACGGTCGCGTCCGTGCCCTCGGTGACGGTCTGGTGCCCGCCGTGCCCGTTGAAGTCGGTCGCGGTGTAGCCGGGGTCGCTCGCGTTGATCCGCATCGCCGGCAGGTTCTTCGCGTACTGCACGGTGAGCGCGACGACCGCCGCCTTCGATGCCGCGTAGGGGATCGCGGTGACGGGGAACTCGTCGTGGCCCTCGGTGCTCAGCCAGCGCGGCCAGCCGACTCCGGACGCCACGTTCACGACGACCGGGGCCGCGGAGGCCCGCAGCAGCGGGAGCGCGGCCTGTGTGACGCGGACGATGCCGACGACGTTCGTCTCGAGGACGCCCGCCATCGCCTCCGGGGTGAGGTCGTCGACGCCGAACGAGGTGCCCAGCACTCCGGCGTTGTTGACGAGCACGTCGAGCCCGGGCAGGGAGGCGATCGCGGAGTCGACGCTCGCCTGATCGGTGACGTCGAGGCGGACGGGGTGGGCGCCGAGCGCGCGGGCGGCGTCGCCGTCGGCGGTGTCGCGCATGCCGGCGTAGACGGTGTGGCCCGCCTCGAGGAGTCGGCGGGCGGTCTCGAGGCCGAGGGAGCGGTTCGCTCCGGTGATGAGTGTCGTGGTCATGCGCCCATCCTGCGCGGGTCGTCGGGCCTCGACCAGGCCGCGCTCGACGGGGGGACCGTCAGTACCTGGCTCGGCGACGGCGGGCGGAGGAGGATGGGCGGCATGGAGGAGTTCGCCACGGTGCTGCGCTCGTGGCGCGACCGCATCCGTCCCGCCGACGTCGGCCTGCCAGTAGGCTCGGGCCGCCGCGCCACGGGCCTGCGCCGCGAGGAGCTGGCGGCGCTCTCGGGAGTGAGCGTCGACTACCTGGTGCGGCTCGAGCAGGGACGCGCGCGGAACCCGTCGCTGTCGATGCTCCGCTCGCTCGCGGTCGCGCTCCGGCTCACGGACAGCGAGCGCGACCACCTCTACCGGGTCGCCGGTGCCGCCGTCCCCTCGCCGGGCGTCGTGCCGCAGCACGTGAGCCCGGGCGTGCAGCGGATCGTCGACCGCCTGGGCGACGTGCCGCTCGCGGTGTTCACGGCGGCCCACGACATCCTGCTGTGGAACCCGCTCTGGGCCGCCCTGAACGGCGACCCCTCGGTGTACACCGGGCTGGAGCGGAACCTCGTCTGGCGGCACTTCACCTCCGGCCACGCCGGCACCGAGTTCGACGCGCAGCACGAGGAGGACTTCGCGACCGACCTCGCGGCCGACCTGCGCGCGGCGACCGGACGCTACCCGCGCGATCCGGCGCTCGCCGCCCTCGTCGCCCGGCTGCGGGAGGAGTCGCCCGAGTTCGAGCGGCGCTGGGCGGAGGCGCGCATCGCCGAGCACCGCGCGAGCCGGAAGACGGTGACGCGGACGCCCGTCGGACCGATCACGATCGACTGCGACGTGCTCACGGCTCCGGGCACCGACCTGCGGATCGTCGTCTACACGGTGGCGCCGGGCAGCGAGGACGAGGCGCGGCTCGACCTGCTGCGGGTGACGGGGCTGCAGGCGCTGAGCACGGCGCCGGCGTGAAGCGGACGGGCGCGGCTGGGGCGCGCACAGCGGAGCGGGGCGCTGGCTGAACCGGGCTGAGCTAGTCGAGCGGGCTGAGCCGAGCCGAGCCGGGCGGGGTAAGCCGGGCTCGTCCCACGGCGGGCGGGACCGGCTCGGCGCGGCCGACGGCGCAACCTGCCGATGCGGGCGAGCGGCGGCGAGTGACGGCCGAGGTGGACGGCGAGACGCGTCCGCGGCGCCGACGTCCGCGTCCCCGGACCGCCCGCCACCCCTGCTCAGGACGAGCAGTACGCGGTGATGAACGCGTAGAGCTCGCCCTTCTGCTCGGGGGTCGCGGCGACGACGACAGTGCCCTGCCGGCCCGCGGTCTCGACGGTGACCGGCAGGCGCGTGCCGACCTTGTCCTCGGCGAGCGCGTGGGTGTCGCAGCGGGTGGGGACGGCGTCCAGGACCACGGAGTCGAGGGTCCCGGCGGGCACGGAGCGGTCGAGGGTCCAGGCGTCGGCGGCGTCGGGCGGCTGCAGCAGGATCGTGGCGTCGACGCTGCGGAGCACGATGGGGGTGCCCCGGACGTCGGCGGTGATCGTGAGGCGCGCCGGCTCGTGGGCGGCGCCTCCGGACGTGTCGATCCGCAGGGCGAGGTCGGCGTCGACGCTGCGGGCGAAGCAGCCGGACCGGGCGAGAGCGTCGACGAACGAGAACGGGTCGTCGGCGGGGTACGCGTGCTCGCCGTGGCCGTCGATGGCGAGGACGACCTCGAGCGCGGTGGGCGCCTCCGCGGCAGGGCAGGCGGGCTCGGGCACGTCGACCCGGAGGTCTCGCGAGGTCCCGTCGGGGACGCCCGTGCCGCCGGTCCAGGTGAGCGGGGCGGCCAGGCGCGGGTCGGTGAGGCGGGCCGCGGTGACCTCGATCGGGGCGCCGCTGCCGTTGTGGACCTCGAAGGCCATGGTGCCGCCGGCGATGTCGGAGCGGTTCTGCTGGACGGAGACGGTGACCCCGGGAGCCGGGGCGGACGCGGCGGAGGAGCGGGCCGGGTCGGGGGTGGCCTGAGACGGGGTGGCGGTGGTCGCAGCCACGGTGGCCGCCGCGGTGCCGCTCGGGGCGCCCGTCGCGCCTCCCGGCGCGCAGGCCGCGAGGGCGGGCAGGAGGAGCAGCGCGGTGGCGAGGGCGCGGAGGCGTCGCATCGTGCCTCCCTCCGCTCGCCGTCATTCTGGCGCCCCGGCCCCCTCTCCGCGAGCGGGCGCTCCGCCTCCCCAGCTCGATCGATGCGTCACGAACGGTCGCCACGGCGGGCGGATGACGACCGTTCGTGACGCATCGCCGGAGCGACAGGGGGTGAGGACGCGGGGACGCGCACCCATCCGGGTGTGCGTCCCCTCCGAAGAAGGTCGGGGACTTCAGGAGGAGACAGATGGCACGCGGCAGATGGCACGTCGGCACGATCGTCGCGCGAGTGCGCGCATCCGCAGCGATCGGGGCCTCCGGGCTCGACGCGGTGGAGAGGGCGGAGCGCCGGGCAGAGGTCCTGCGCATCGCCGGAGGAGTCGACTCCGGCCGTCTCGGCGACGACCAGGCGATCGCGGCGTTCGGCCGGATCGTCGACGGCCTGCAGAGCGACCTGCCCGGCTCGGCGCTCGGCGCCTAGCCCGCGAGGCCGGCGTCCCAGCACCCGCCCGGAGCGGACACCCGCCGGGTCGACATCCCGAGCCTCCGCGCGGCGCTGAGATCCGCCGGGCGAGCGTGCCGACGGCCCACTGGGCGCGGAGACCCGCCAGCCCGGCACCCCGAGCACCCGCGCCCCGCGCCCCGCTACCCCAGCGTCCCGAGCGCGATCCGCGGCAGCAGCCGCTGGATCGCGACGGCCGCCGCGCCGCGCGCCCACTCCACGAGCCCGCCGTCGTCGACGAGCAGCGCCAGGGGCGGAGCGTCCGGGTCGCGCGTGGCCGCGATCGCGGCGTCCACCACCGCGGCCTGCTCCGTGTAGAGGGCGACACCCTCCCCGGCCAGGATCACCGTGCCGGACATCGAGAGGTTGCCGATCGCGGCGATCATCGTCCCGAGCGCGCGGGCGGAGTCGGCGAGGATGCGCTCGGCACCGGGGTCGCCCGCGCGAGCTGCGGCGAAGCCCTCGGCCAGGGTCAGCTCGCGGCCGGTGGCGACGAAGAGCTGGCGGAGGAGCGAGGGCAGGCTGAGCATCGCGGTCGAGCAGCCGCGGTGGCCGGCCTCGCAGACGGGGCCGGTGGGATCCAGCGGGTAGTGGCCGCCCAGGCCGAGCCCCGCCTCCGGGGGCGCGACCACCCGGTCGTGCACCACCAGTCCGTAGCCGACGCCCGCGCCGACCGTGAGCACCGCGAAGTGCGGGATGCCGCGGCCGCGCCCGAACCAGTGCTCGGCGCCCGTGAGCGCGACCACGTCGTTCTCGAGGGCGACCGGCAGCCCGAGGGCGGCGGAGAGCGGAGCGGCGAGGTCGACGTCGCGCCAGCCGAGGAACGGCGCGCGGCTCACCCGGCCGTCGGCGGCGATGCTCCCGCCGAGCGTCACGCCCAGGCCGGCGAAGGCGGAGGGGCCGCCGAGCTCGTCGACGACCGAGACGATCGCGGCGATCACGTCGGCGGGCTCCGTGCCCGGCAGCGGGCGGACCAGCTCCCGCTCGGTCCGCGCGCGCAGGTCGGTGCGGACGGCGAGGACCTCGGTGCCGGTGATCTTCACGCCCGCGAAGCTCAGCGCGTCGGCGCGGATGTCGAGCGGGCGGGCGGGGCGGCCGACTCCGGTGCTCTGCTCGGGGCCCTCGACGACCAGGCCGCCGTCGAGGAACGGGCGCGCGAGCCGGGTCAGGCTGGCGGGCGAGAGGCCGAGGCGGCGGCCGAGCTCGGCCCGCGAGACGGGACCGTGGATCAGGACCTCGCGCGCCAGGAGCTCGGAGGAGCTCCCGGAGGCGTCCTCGGCGACGATGGTGTCGGTCACGGGGCTCCTTCTTTCCGGCCTGGTAGAAAGCTACCGGCACTGCGCCGAACCAGGAACGGATCCGGCCACTCCTGCCGCTCTTGACACCCCTATTACTTCTGCTCTAGAAATAAGCCATGCACCGCAGCATCGCCCCCACGAACGACTCCGTGACCCTCTCCGGCCGGGAATCGCGCCTCTTCCACTTGCAGGACGGGGGCACCAGCGTCGTCGTCGACGCCCGCCTCGTCACCTTCCCCACTATCGTGCACTGGGGCGCCGCGCTCGGAGATCTTTCCGCCGCCGAACTATCCGCCCTGGCAGACGCCGCCCTCCCCCAGCGCGTCTCGGGCGGGCTCGACGCCTTCGCGCCGTTCGGGCTCGTCGCCGTCGAGGCCGACGGCTGGCAGCACGCCCCCACCTTCGAGGGCACCCACGAGCGCGCGGCCGCGTCGGAGCGGTTCGAGGTCGAGAGCATCGAGGCGCTCGGCTCCGCCCTCCGGACCGTCGCCACCGGCGCGGGCGTGCGCCTGACCGTGGACCTCGAGGTCGACGCGGCCGGCCTGCTCACCCAGCGCGCCCGGGTCGAGAACCTCGACGCCCGCCCGTTCCGCCTCGAGCGCTTCGAGCTCGGCTTCCCGCTCCCCGCGACCGCGCGCGAGATCCTCGACACCACCGGCCACCACCTCCGCGAGCGCCACCCGCAGCGCCGCCCGCTGACCATCGGCGAGCACACCCGCCGCACCCGCCGCGGCCGCCCCGGCGCCGACGCGACCCTCCTCCTCGCCGCGGGCACGCCCGGCTTCGGCTGGGAGCGCGGGCTCGTGCACGGCGTCCACCTCGGCTGGAGCGGCGACACCTCGCTCCGCGCCGAGCGCACCGTCGAGGGCGTCTCGCTCCTCGCGGCCGGCGAGCTGCTGCGGCCCGCCGAGATCGAGCTCGCGCAGGGCGAGAGCTACGAGACCCCGGTCGCCTACGGCTCCTGGGGCGACGGGCTCAGCGCTCTGCAGGCCCGGTTCCACGCGTCGCTCCGCGCCCGCCCGCAGCACCCCGTCACTCCGAGGCCCGTCACCCTGAACACCTGGGAGGCCGTCTACTTCGACCACGACCTCGCTCGCCTCACCGCCCTCGCCGAGCGGGCCGCGCGGATCGGGGTCGAGCGCTTCGTGCTCGACGACGGCTGGTTCCTCGGCCGCCGCGACGACACCGCCGCGCTCGGCGACTGGATGGTCGATCCCGCGGTCTGGCCGGAGGGCCTCACCCCGCTGACGGACGTCGTCACCGGCCTGGGCATGCAGTTCGGCCTCTGGGTGGAGCCCGAGATGATCAGCCCCGACTCCGACCTGGCCCGCGCGCACCCGGAGTGGATCCTCGGCCCTGCCGGCCATCTCCCGGCCTCGGGGCGGCAGCAGCAGGTGCTCGACCTCTCGCAGCGCGGCGCGTTCGAGCACGTGCTCGACGCCCTCGACGCGCTGCTGATCGAGTACCCGATCGCGTACCTCAAGTGGGACCACAACCGCGACGTGATCGAGGCGGTCTCGCCCGCCACCGGTCGCTCCGCCGTCCATGAGAACGTGCTCGCGCTCTACCGCCTGCTCGACGAGCTGCGCTCCCGGCATCCCGGCGTCGAGATCGAGTCGTGCGCCTCCGGGGGCGCCCGCGTCGACCTCGGGATCCTCGCCCGCACCGATCGCATCTGGACGAGCGACTGCATCGACCCGCTCGAGCGGCAGACCATCCAGCCCTTCACCCAGCTGGTGGTGCCGCCCGAGCTGATGGGGCAGCACATCGGAGGGCCGCGGTCGCACTCGACGCAGCGCACCCACTCGCTCGCCTTCCGCGCCGGCACCGCGCTGCCCGGCCACCTCGGCATCGAGTGGGACGTCTCGGATCTCGCCCCCGCCGTCGAGGAGGAGCTGACCGCCTGGGTCGCCTTCCACCGCGAGCACCGGGCGCTGCTGCACACCGGGACGGTCGTGCGCGCCGACCTCGCCGACGACGCCGCCTCGCTCTCCGGAGTCGTCGCCGCCGACCGCTCCGCCGCCCTCTTCACCTTCGCCCAGCTGCGCACCGGCGAGACCTACCCGCCCGGCCGGATCACGCTCCCGGGCCTGGATCCGGAGCGCACCTACTCCGTGGCGCTCGCCCCGGTCACGTCGCCGCTCGGCGGCCCCGGGCAGTCGCCGCTCGGCTGGGCCGAGCACGGGACCGCGCTCCGCGGCCGCGTGCTGGGCACCGTCGGGCTCCAGGCCCCCGTCCTCGATCCGGAGCAGCTCGTCGTGCTCGTGCTCACCGCCCTCTGACCCGCCCTCCCGGCGCCGGAGCCGACCCCGCTCCCCCGCCGCCGCACCTGCTCTCGCACCGCCCTCCGCGGTCGAGCGCGCCCTGAGACCTGTCCCCACGCGCAAGGAGGCGCCGCATGTCCGCTCATCCGCATCCCCCCGGGTTCTCCCGGCGGCTGTTCCTCTCGGTGCCGCTCGCCGCGGCGTCCGCCGCCGCCCTCGCCTCCTGCGCCTCCCCCGGCGCCGGCGACGGAGTGACCACGCTCGACTTCTTCCAGTTCAAGGCGGAGGCGGTGGAGGACTTCGCGCGGATCATCCGCGAGTTCGAGGCGGCCAACCCGGACATCCGGGTCGTCGCCAACAACGTGCCCGACCCCGACACGGCCATCCGCACCCTGCTCGTCAAGGACAAGGTGCCGGACGTGCTGACCCTGAACGGCAGCGGCTACTACGCCGACCTCGCGAAGGCCGGCGTGTTCCACGACTTCACCGGCGACGAGCTCGTCGAGCGGGTGAACCCGGCGGCCCTCGACATCCTCGCCGCCCTCGGCAGCTTCGAGGGGAACGAGGTGAACGCGCTCGCCTTCGCGAACAACGCGGACGGGATCCTCTACAACCGCACGATCTTCGCCGAGAACGGGATCGAGGTGCCGACCACCTGGGACGAGCTGATCGCCGTCTGCGAGACGCTCACCGCCGCAGGGATCACTCCCTTCTACGGCGCCCTGCTCGACAACTGGACCGGCGCCCCCGCCTTCAACGCGCTCGGCGGGCAGCTGCAGCCGGACGGCTTCTTCGACGCGATGCGCGAGGAGGGAGCGGCACTCGGCCCCGACTCCCCCGTCTCGTTCACGAAGGACTACGCGACGACGATGGAGCGGCTCGGGCAGCTCTTCTCGTACACGCAGGAGGGCTCGTTCGGCCGCGGCTACGACGACGGCAACCAGGCCTTCGCCGCGGGCGAGGCGGCCATGTACCCGCAGGGCATCTGGGCGATCAACCCGGTGCGCACGAACAACCCCGACATCGATCTCGGCGTCTTCCCCTACCCGGTGCTCGACGACCCCGCGGACACGCGGGTCACCTCGGGCGTCGACGTGGCCGTCGCCATCGGCCGCGGCACTCCGAAGCTCGACGCGGCCCGCCGCTTCGTCGACTTCCTGCTGACCCCCGGAGTCGTCGAGCCGTACGTCGAGAGCCAGGCCGCCTTCTCGCCGCTGGTCGGCGCCGCACCCAACTCGGACCCCACGCTGGCCGAGCTGCAGCCCTACTTCGAGCAGGGACGGCTGATCGGCTTCGTCGACCACCAGATCCCCGCGAGCATCCCGCTCAACCCCACGCTCCAGGCGTTCCTCGCCAGCGGGGACGCCGACGCGGCGCTCCGGACCCTCGACAGTGAGTGGCGCAAAGTCGCGGCACGCACGACCAGGAAGTGACCCCATGACCACGACCACGACGGCCGCCGCGCAGGCGGTGGCGACCACTCCTCCGCCGCCCGCGCGCCGCAAGCGCACCATCGGGCGCACCTCGAAGACCTTCTACTGGATGACGGTCCCCGCCGTCCTGCTCTTCTTCGTGCTCCACACGGTCCCGGTCCTCACCGGAATCTTCTTCAGCTTCACGGACTACGCGGGCTACGGCTCCTGGGACCTGATCGGCGCCTCGAACTACCTCGCGCTCCTCCAGGACGACCGCGTCTGGAAGGCCTACGGGTTCACCTTCGGCTTCGCGATCGTGGCGACCGTGCTGGTGAACGTGATCTCGCTCGCCATCGCCGTCGCCCTCAACGCGCGGATCAAGTTCCAGACGGCGTTCCGCGGGATCTACTTCATCCCCTACGTGCTCTCGACCCTGGTCATCGGCTACGTGTTCCAGTACCTCTTCGCGAACTCGCTGCCGCAGATCCTCGGCGCGATCCCGGTGATCGGCGAGAACATCCTCGCGAACGCCGACTGGGCGTGGGTGGCGATCGTGGTGCTGGCGGTCTGGCAGGCCTCGGCCTTCTCGATCATCATCTATCTCGCCGGACTCCAGACCATCCCGGGCGAGCTCTACGAGGCGACCTCGCTCGACGGAGCGGGGAGGTGGCGGCAGTTCACCTCGATCACGTTCCCGCTGATCGCCTCCTTCTTCACGATCAACATGGTCATCTCGATGAAGAACTTCCTCCAGGTGTTCGACCACATCATCGCCCTCACCAACGGCGGTCCCGGCACCTCGACGGAGTCGATCACGCTGCTGATCTACCGCGGCGGCTTCCAGGGCGGCGAGTACGCCTATCAGACGGCCAACGCCGTCCTCTACTTCCTCATCATCATCGTGGTCTCGCTGATCCAGTTCCGAGTCCTCAGCCGCAGAGAGGCGTCGTTCTGATGACATCGACCATCACCCCCACGACCGCGATCGCCCTCGGCGAGCCCGAGGGGCGGCGCCGGCCCTCCCGCGACACCTACCGGATCAACTGGTGGGCGACCGCGCTCATCGCGGTCTGCTCGCTGACGATCCTCCTGCCGCTCTACTTCGCCGTCGTGACCGCGCTGAAGACGCCCGACCAGCTCGGCGGCACCGGGTTCGAGCTGCCGACCTCGATCTCCTGGGGCAACTTCGCCGAGGCGTGGACGGCGACCCGCTTCCCGCAGGCCTTCGTGAACACCGCGCTGATCACGGTCGGAGCCGTCGTGCTGACGCTGTTCTCGAACTCGATGGTCGCCTACGCGGTCGCCCGGAACATGCACAGGCCGTTCTTCAAGGGCGTCTACTTCTACCTGCTCGCCGCGGTCTTCGTGCCGTTCCCGATCATCATGCTGCCGGTGGTGAAGGAGACGGCTCTGCTGGGCCTGGACAACCAGGCCGGGCTGATCCTGCTCTACGCCGTGTTCGGGCTCTCGATCAACACGTTCATCTACACCGCCTTCATCCGCTCGATCCCCATCGAGCTCGAGGAGGCGGCGCGCACCGACGGCGCCTCGACCTGGCGGACCTACTGGCAGGTGATCTTCCCGCTGCTCGGCCCGATGAACGCGACCGTCGGGATCCTGACCTGCGTGTGGGCGTGGAACGACTTCATCCTGCCGCTCGTGGTGCTCTCGGACCCGTCCGCCCGCACCCTGCCGCTGGCCGAGTACGTCTTCCAGGGGCAGTTCAACACGAACTACACCGTCGCCTTCGCGTCCTACCTGATGGCGATGGCGCCGCTGCTGATCGTGTACCTCTTCGCGCAGCGCTGGGTGGTCAGCGGAGTGATGCGCGGGTCGATCAAGTAGCGGTCGCGGCGAGCGCCGCCTCGAGCAGGTCCGTGAGCACGGTGCCGTGGGAGCCCGCGTCCTCCGGGTGCCACTGCACGCACCAGAGCGGCGCGGACTCGTGCTCGAGGGCCTCGACGGTGCCGTCGTCGGCGCGGCCGACCACGACGAGGCCCTCGCCCGGACGGTCGACGGCCTGGTGGTGGGAGCTGCGGACGACGAGCTCCGCGGCGCCGAGGATGCCGGCGAGGGCGCTGCCCGGCTCGAGCGCCACGCGGTGGTCGACCATCCCCGACAGGTGCTCGCCGGGGACCGACCGGCCGACATGACCCGCGCCGGGCAGGTGCTGCACGAGGTCGCCGCCGAGAGCGACGTTGACCAGCTGCATCCCGCGGCAGATCCCGACCAGCGGGGTCCGCGTCTCGACGGCCCGGCGGACGAGCGCGATCTGCGCGCGATCGGCGGCGGGGAAGGACTGGCCGCGGTGCGGGTCGTCGGGTCGGCCGCCGTAGAGGGACGGGTCGACGTCCTCCCCTCCGGTGACCACGACGGCGTCGGCGGCGGCGAGCCGGCGCTCGAGCTCGGCGGCGCCGGCCTGCTCGGCAGGGACGCGGTCGACCACGAAGCCCGCGGCGGTGGCGGCCGAGACGACGCTCGCGGTCAGCAGCTGCAGCTCGATCTCGAACTCGGGATCCTCGCGGCCGCCGTCGGCGACGTCGACGACGAGCAGGACGGGGCGGTCGGAGGCCATGCGGACATCGTGCCACCCGGCCGGCTCCTGCAGAACGTCGGCGGAGAGGAGGGCCTGTGCGTCGGCGGGCGAGGGACCGCGCTCTCGGCGTGCGTTCTGCAGGAGCCCGCAGACCTCTCCCGGGGTCTGGTCAGGATCCGATACCGCGATCTAGGATGTTCAGGTTCACATTCCGTGCGAAGACGCACACCTCCGCGGCCCTGCGGATCGTGCCTCGACGCCGCACCCGATCACGAGGGCCTAGCTGCATGAGACGATCACGATCGGCGGTGAGGACCGCTCTGGCGGTCGCGACCGTCGCCGCCACGGCGCTGCTCGGCGCCACGGTCCCCAGCTCCGCCTTCGGAGCCACCGAGACCCCGCTCCTCCACTACACGTTCGACACCGCCCCCACCGGCACCACGGTCGCCGACACCAGCGGCAACGGCTACAGCGCGACGCTGCGCGGCTCCGGAGCCCAGTTCCGCAACGGGCTCATCAGCCTCCCCGGCGGATCCGCCGCGGCCGCCCCCTACCTCGAGGTCCCCACCGCCGGCCTCGTCGGCAAGAAGGACCTGACCTTCTCCACCTGGCTCGCCCACAAGGGCGGCACGGGCAACGTCGCCGCCGCGTTCGTCGGAGCGCCCGTCGCCTCCGGCGCCTCGTTCTCCTCCGGCTACTGGCTGCTCAACCCGAGCAACCTCTTCGGCTACACCAAGTCGGTCGTCACCAACTCGGTCAACGCGGGCGCTCCCTACAACACCGAGGTCGGAGCCGGAGCGACGGGCACCCCGACCGTCGGCGCGCGCACCCCCTCGGGCCTCTCGCTCTACACGACCGTCATCGACGGCTCGACCGGCAAGCTCACCGTGTACGTCAACGGCGCGCAGATCTCGCAGAGCACAATCGCCCGCGACGTCTCCTCGTTCGGCCCGTCGCTCGTCGCGTACATCGCGCGCTCGACCTACAACGACCCGGGCTGGAACGGCGAGATGGACGACTTCGCCGTCTACGACAGCGCCCTCAGCAGCAGCTCCGTGCAGGCGCTCTACTCCTCGCAGGCCCTCGACCGCGCCGTCGCGTCGGTCACGGTGCCCACGGAGGCGACCGCCGGCTTCACGGTGCCCACCACCGCCAGCGGCGTCGGCATCACCTGGACGTCGAACAGCGCGGCCGTGGCCATCACCGGCGGCACCGCGACCGTCACGCGCCCCGCCGCGGGGCAGCCGGACGCCACCGCCACCCTCACCGCCACCTACAGGGTCGGCACCGAGACCCGCTCGGTCGACTACGCGGTGCGCGTCGCCGCGCAGCTGGACGACGCGACGAAGGTCCAGCGCGACCTCGCCGCGATCGCCATCCCGAACGTCGGCGACATCCGGACGAACGTCTCGGTGCCCACCACCGGCACGCTCGGCTCGAGCATCGCCTGGAGCGTCGTCAGCCCGAGCGGAGCGACCGTCCGCGACGGCAGCGCCGCCGGCACCCGCACCATCGACGTCGACCGCCCCGCGACCGGGAGCCCCGCGATCGACGTGGTCGTCCGCGCGACCGCGACCAGCGGATCCACCACCCGGACCCGCGACTTCACCCTCCGGGTGCAGCCGCTCCCCGCCGGCACCGACGACACCGAGGCGTACGTCTGGGCGTTCTTCACCGGAGAGGGCGACGGCGCCGAGCGCATCAGCCTCGCCGCCTCGAAGGGCAACGACGCGCTGAGCTGGAACACGCTGAACGGCGGCAAGCCGGTCTTCACCTCGAACCTGGGGACGATGGGCCTGCGCGACCCGTTCATCATCCGCTCGCACGAGGGCGACAAGTTCTTCATGCTCGCCACCGACCTGAAGATCGACGGGCTCCCCGGCGGCTTCGACACCGCGCAGAAGTCGGGCTCGAAGTACATCGAGGTCTGGGAGTCGACCGACCTGGTGAACTGGTCCGCCCAGCGCCACGTCAAGGTCTCCACCGACTTCGCCGGCAACACCTGGGCCCCCGAGGCGTACTGGGACGACGAGCTCCAGACCTACGTCGTCTTCTGGGCCTCGAACATGTACCCGACCACGAACACGGCCGATCGCGCCTCCGTCACCTACAACCAGATGATGTACGCGACGACCGAGGACTTCACCTCCTTCTCGGAGGCGAAGCCGTGGATCGACGTCAAGCGCGGCGCCGGCAAGGGCACCATCGACTCGACGGTCGCGAAGGACGGCGACACCTACTACCGCTTCACCAAGGACGAGGCGTCGATGACCCTCCGCGAGGAGAAGAGCACCGACCTGCTGGCCACCGTCTCGGGCTCGCTGCCCGGCACCGGCGGACCGGCGGACGAGTGGTCGCTGGTCAAGGAGAAGGTGGCCTCGGGCCTGCCCAACGGCGAGCCCGGGAAGACCTTCACCAGCGGTGAGGGCCCCAACGTCTTCCCCGCCAACGAGGGCGACGTGAACGGCCTCGACTGGTTCCTCTTCATCGACCAGCCGAACTACCACGACGGGCCGAACCACTACATCCCGTTCGGCACCGACGACCTCGCGAACGGCGACTCCTGGCAGCCGCTCGGAGCGAAGCTCCGCACGGGCCTGCCGCAGAACGCCGACGGCGGCAAGCCGCGCCACGGCACGGTCATCCCGGTGACGCGCTCCGAGTACCAGAAGGTGCTCGAGGGCTACGCCCCCGGCCTGGCCGTCGCCTCGGTCGCTCCGCTGACCGCGACGACCACGGTCGGCACCGCGCCGGTCCTGCCCCGCGCCACGATCACGACCGCCGCCGGCACCACCAGCACGGTCGACGTGGCCTGGGACGCCGTCGCGCCCGCCGCCTACGCCACGGCCGGGACCTTCACGGTCTCGGGCGTCGCGCAGGACGCGTCGCGCATGCCGGTGCAGGTCACGGTCACCGTGCAGTCCTCGCTGAAGGTGAGCGCGACCGCCACGTCGCGCTGCGTCGCCGGCAAGGTCGTGCTGACGGTCGTCGGCAGGAACGGAGACACGGTGCCGATGGACGTCTCGATCAGCACCCCGGAGGGCGTGAAGACGATCGCCGGCGTGAAGCCGGGCGCCTCCGGCTCCGCCGCGTTCACGGTGCGCTCGACGCAGCTCGCCGCGGGCGAGGCGACGGTCACCGGCACGGCCACGGTCGGCGGCAAGACCGTCACGGCCACGGCCACCGCGCCCTACAGCGCGCGCAGCTGCGGCTGACGCACGGCACTCCTCGGGAGCCCGTCGCACCTCACCGGTGCGGCGGGCTCCCGTCGTCGTGCGGGGGGAGCCGGGAAACCGCCCTGACGCCGAGACGCCGCCGCCTCGGCCGCGCTTCGACGGACGGCGCGGCGCCTCGTCACGCGGGCGGGCCCGGGGCGGCCCGCCCGGCGTCATCCGGCGACGGCTGCCTGTCCGGCTTCGAGCAGGTCGCGGACGCTGCGCGGCTCGCGTCCGAGGAGGCGCCCGAGCTCGGGACCGGTGCCCGCGAAGAAGCCGCGCTCGGCCGCCCGGTGCATCCCGAGGGTGAAGCGCACGAGGAACTCGGGCTGACCCGCCGCGACGCGCGCGGCGACCCACTCGTCGTCGCCGAGGACGCGCAGCTCGACGGGTCGCCCGCCGACCTCGGCCGCGATCCCGGCGATCTCCTCGAACGTCGGAGCCTCGGCCGCGGTCAGCGTGACCGGCCCGTCGTGCGGGCTCCCCGAGAGGAGGAGCCGGGCGGCCGCCTCCGACTCGTCCTCGCGGGCCGTCCACGAGACGCGACCGTCCGAGGGGACCTCGATCACGCCGGTCTCCCGCCACGGTCCGAGGAACAGACCCAGGCTGTGCGCGTAGAAGCCGTTGCGGAGCGACGTCCAGGCGAGTCCGGACTCGGCGAGCAGGCGCTCGGTCGCCGCGTGGTCCCGGCCCGGGCCGAAGGGGGTGTCGGCGGCGGCGCCCTGGTGGCTCGTGTAGAGGACCCGTCCGACTCCGGCCGCGACGGCCGCCTCGACGGCGGTGCGGTGCAGGGCGACGGCGTCGGCCCGCGGATCGCTCGAGGAGACGAGGAGCAGCTGATCCGCTCCGTCGAAGGCGGCCGGGAGGGAGGCGGGGTCGGCGTAGTCGCCGACGCGCACCTCCACTCCGCGCTCCGTGAAGCGGGCGGTCTTCGAGGCGTCGCGGGCGACGACGGCGATCCCGGAGGCGGGGACGGAGTCGAGGAGGTGGTCGACGGTGGCGCCGTTCAGAGCGCCGGTGGCACCGGTCACGATGATCATGGGGAGAGCCTTCCGATGAGGGGTATCAGCGATACCACGAGGAAGATAACCACGGAATTCCGCCGATAGCAACCGTGCGCTACCGTCGATACGTGACCAGCCCCACTCCTCCGACCGACACGCGCCTGCGCATCGTCGAGGCGGCCGCCGGCCTCCTCCGCGACGAGGGCCCCGCCGCCGTCACCACGCGAGCGGTCGCCCAGGCGGCCGGGCTGCAGGCCCCGGCGATCTACCGCCTCTTCGGCGACAAGGACGGCCTGCTCGAGGCGGTCGCGGAGCACGTGCTGGCCACCTGGGTCGACTCCAAAGCGCGGACGGTCGAGGCGGCCGTCGCCGGGGGCGTCGACCCGGTCGAGGACCTGCGCGCGGGCTGGGCCGCGCAGGTGGAGTTCGGCCTAGCCAACCCCGCGCTCTTCCGCCTCCTCAGCGATCCGGGCCGCGCCTCCGGATCGCCGGCCGCCCTCTCCGGGCGGCGGGTCCTCGCCGCCCGCGTGCAGCGCGTGGCCGCCGAGGGCCGCCTCCGCGTGCCGGAGGAGCGCGCCGTCGGCCTCATCCAGGCGGCGGGCACCGGCGTGGTCACCACCCTGCTCTCCACCCCCGCCGCCGACCGCGACCCCGGTCTCGCCGATGCCGCGCTCGACAGCGTGCTCGCGGGGATCCTCGCCGACCCGCCCTCCCCCGGCGACGGCGGGCGGCTCACCGCCCTCGTCGGCGTCCGGGCCCTCGCACCGGAGCTCGCCGGCCTCACGCCCGCGGAGCGCCTGCTGCTCGCGGACTGGCTCGACCGCGCCCTCGCGGCGGCCGCGCTGGAGTGACGGGCGCGCAGGAGTGAGGGGCAGGCAGGAGTGACGGGCGCGCAGGAGTGACGGCCGCGCTTCCACCACAGGAGTGACGGGCGCCATCCCGCCGCGGGGACGACGGCGCCTCCGTCCCGCAGAGGCGCGGGCTTCGCGGCTAGGCGCGCCTGCCGTCGGGCGGGAGGATCGACGCCTGGATGAGCGGCACGAGGCAAGGAGGGCATGTTGAAGCTGTGGAGCGCGTCGAACGCGTTCCTCTACCTCGGCAACGTGAAGGAGAACGACTTCCTCCAGAACGTCTCCGAGCTCGTCGGGGACTACGACCGCGAAACGACCTCCGCCAGCTACAACAAGGGCGTCCGCTCGACCTCGACCGCCTACCTCAACGACATGCCAAGTCGCGATTAGCAAATTCACCTGGTCTTAGAGTAAAGCTTCTCCGCAACGAACTGTAGTTCGGGCTCAGAGTAGTTGGTGTGCTGGAATATATTGGCCATGAAGGTCACTCCGCAAACCATGTCGAAGTGATGACAGATTGAGACCGTGCGTTGGGCGAGGGTGTTCGGAATCGGCGGCGCCCCACCTGCGTTGCCGGACAAAATGGATGCCCAAATCCCGGGATATGGTTGAGCCGTCTCTGTTGTGTTAAGGCCGGCATATTTATCTTCTGCCCCAAAGGAGACACGGGACCCGTCCGCGACAAGCGCAACACCGATGATCTTATCCATAAGAGCAGTATCGCCGCCA
The DNA here is from genome assembly GCF_002932775.1 of Rathayibacter sp. AY1B8. Taxonomy (NCBI): domain Bacteria; kingdom Bacillati; phylum Actinomycetota; class Actinomycetes; order Micrococcales; family Microbacteriaceae; genus Rathayibacter; species Rathayibacter sp. AY1B8. The sequence continues at coordinate 107,875 of NZ_PSWJ01000005.1, forward strand.
TGCATTCGAAGGAATTCGTGAATGACAATACCCCCTTGGGAATAGCCGCTGAGAATAAACTTCTCACGTGGACAACGGCGCGACTCCTGGTCAAGTAGGTCATATAGTAGATCAGCTCCATCATAAACAGAGTCAGCGAAGGACGTCGGCGATACGAATCCCTGCAGCAGCGGGCTATAATTTCCCGGAGTAGGTACCGCTGCGTATCGCAGGCCAAGCGGTTTAACAGACCGCGAGTCCAGCGCGGCGTAACTGTTGTAAATCTCCTGCACGTAGTCACCGAAGAAGTCCTCCTCCGTTTCGACTGCATTGTCGCTGTAGTCAAAGGAATATTGAGGTACCTGACCGGAACCACGGGCGCCGATAAAGGCGATCGACTTGCAATCGTAGTAAACGGGCAACGTCGCGTGTGCAGTTGGCGTCTTCCGCACAGGGGCGACGTAGCCGACCCATGGGACGATGACTGCTCCGGCACCGGTAACAGCAGGACCTCCCCCGAGCGGCGCAGGGCCAGTAGGGTCGCCTCCCCAGTCGGTATTGGTCACGTCGGCGTAGCCGTCCGCCTGCACCCCTGCGGTAGTAAATCTCACCCAGCCATGAAGCTCAGCACCGGCTCCACTTGCGACGTACAGGGCAGTGCTCGCATATCGGATGTCCGTGCCGATCAGGTGCGCTTGGCCTGCGTCGATGACGTCGATGCCCTGCCAGTCGCCGGCGCTCGGGACCGTGACGTCTCCGTCGCCGTTGCCGTCTCCGCCAATGGTGTCGTCTCGGAGGGAGGTGAATGTCACTGGGCTTGTCGCGGTGCCATTTGCGGGCAGCGAACCCGAAACCTGAATACCGGCCCCATAAGACTTGATGACTTGACCAGCGCTGATGGTGAGGGTGGCGTTGCTCGCGATCGTCAGGGCGTCGGCCCAGTAGGTGCCGTCATCAATGATGAGCGGAAGGCCTCCGAGGGGAACGGATGCGTTCGTGGTCAGCTTTCCCGAGACACTGATGCCATTGATGGTGTTGCTCGAGCCGCCATTTCCGCGCAGGAGTGCGCCGTCGAGTTTGTCGCCAAAGATGTGAATCGCGGTGCTGCCGGAACCGGTGACCGTATTGTTCTGGACGGTAGGGATCGGGATCTGTGTTCCGGAACCTTCCGGTTGGCCAGTCGCTCTAACGAAGATCCCCATTCCAGCGCTGTTGCGGACGATATTGTTCTGGATCTTCACTGATGCGGTTCCCGCGTTCGCTCCGGAACGGTCGACCCAAACATCGATTCCAGTCGATCCGCTGTTGCTGATCGTGGCATTGGACACCTCGACGGTCTTAGCTCCCGCGTTTGCGTTCACGGCAGTGGATGCGTATCGGATGTTCCCGTATGTGCTCACGAGCGAGCCTGCGTCGATGACGTCGATGCCCTGCCAGTCGCCGGCGCTCGGGACCGTGACGTCTCCGTCGCCGTTGCTGTCTCCGCCAATGGTGTCGTCTCGGAGGGAGGTGAATGTCACTGGGCTTGTCGCGGTGCCATTTGCGAGCAACGAACCCGAAACCTGAATACCGGCCCCGTAAGACTTGATGACGACCCCGCCCTGAATCTGCAAGGTAATTCCATTCGGAATGATCAGATCGTCGTCAATCACTACAACTGGGGTGTTTGTTGCATCCCAAGTCTGATTCGAGCTGAGAGTGCCCTTGACATGGAGCTCGGCGGTGATCTCTGCGGTCGGAGCGGAGGTCTTCGAGGTGGTCGTGTAGCCGGTCTTCGTTCCGGTGACGGTGACGGTGACGGTCGCGCCGACGTCGGCGGTGACGGGCTTATAGGTCGATGTGGTCGCGCCGCTGATCACGGTGGTTCGGCGCTTCCACTGATACGTGAACGTCGGCACGGGATTCCACGTCCCGGGCACTGCCGTCAGGGTCAACCCGACCGTGGTTGTCCCGGTGATCGTCGGCGTCGGCGCGGCCGTGAACGCTGTCGCTGCGGCAGCCTTGATCGCCGCGGTCGCCGCGGAGGTCTTGGAGGTCGTGGTGTAGCCGGTCTTCGTTCCGGTGACGGTGACGGTGACGGTCGCGCCGACGTCGGCGGTGACGGGCTTATAGGTCGATGTGGTCGCGCCGCTGATCACGGTGGTTCCGCNNNNAGCCGGTCTTCGTTCCGGTGACGGTGACGGTGACGGTCGCGCCGACGTCGGCGGTGACGGGCTTATAGGTCGATGTGGTCGCGCCGCTGATCACGGTGGTTCCGCGCTTCCACTGATACGTGAACGTCGGCACGGGATTCCACGTCCGGTGACAGCGGTCAGCGTCGAGCCCACCGTCGTGGTTCCGGTGACCGTGGGGACCGGCGCGGCCGTGAACGCTGTCGCTGCGGCAGCAGGGGTTGCGGGTAGCCCGGTCAGTACGAGCGCTAGTAGCAAGAGCATCGCAATGCGGGCGCGGGAGGAGAGCTTGAGCAGCACCGGAAACCAATCGAGGATGTGACAAGGACCGCGACATCGCTCGGGAGGACGGAAGAGTAGCAGCCCACACCGCCCGGTTGAGAAGCCGCTCATTGTCTCCACAGCCGGAGCTACTCCACAATCACCAAAACGGTGACAAATCGGTTGACGTGGCGTGAGGGGCCGATGTGAGAGTTAGGTGAGCGGTCCGGGCTCGAAGAAGTGCGGCGGCAGGGGTGTGTAGGGCAGCGGGTCGCCGGGCTTGTTCTCGTCTGTTAAGAGTGACGAACGGCGGGTGCGTCCCGGCGCACCAGCTGGTCGGCTGCGGGAGAGCTTGCAACCAGCGAACTGACATAACGTTGGTTATCGGAGCTTGGACCCGACAGTCTTGAGTTTGCCACTGACTCGGGCGCAGATCTCACGCTCTACGCTCAATCAGTGAACGCCCAGGAGCACATGGCGCGTGACCGCGTTGGTACTAGAACGGATCTACCCCGCCCGCGACATCGCCGCTCCCCGCGCATGCGCTACCGCTCCTCCGAGCCACTTTCCCCGTCAGACGAGCCCTCATTGGCGATTCTTACGCTACATTGCGTTCACAACCTCGCCGGCTCGATTGGACACCTGGTGCACAACAACATCTCGGACGAAGACTGGAACGCCCTCGTCGAGGGCCTTGTCCTCAAGCGGTATCACCTACTTCTTGGTGCAGGTGCTTCTCGAGACGTTCAGGATCGGAACGGGATTACGCTTCCGGGCGGGGACGAGATGGCCACCGAGATGGCCAGTACCTTTCAAATAACAGTTAACGACCGCGAGCGAACCGATTTACCTCGTATTTTTCGAGCCGCGGAACGCCATAAGACTACCACGGGTCAATCACGAAGCGAATGGATCGCAGCTCGATTCTCTCGCACGCAACCCCCGGCCTGGTACGAAATGATCCACTCGGTTTCGTGGAAAACGATGTGGACACTGAATATTGATGATGCCCTCGAGGAATCCATAGAAGGCAACTGCCGCTCAGTCCATTTCACGGACCAAGTCGAAGAGGTGAACTATGGAACACCCTCCATTGTACACCTTCACGGAAGCGCAAGAACACCATCCAAAGGCGTGGTGTTTACCATTGACGAATATAACGAGTACATCTTGCGGCCGCGATCTTGGCCAATCCGTTTCCAAGAAGTTCTTTCTGACAACCCGTTTGTGATTCTGGGTGCTGCCCTACACCACGAAGTCGACCTAATTAGTTCTTTACGCACCCGCTCCGCCGGAAGATCTCGTATAGAGCCAACCATCGCCGTTATGCCGAACCCGTCGGCGATGGACATAGAGGACTTTGCGCAGTGGAACATCAAAATCTTTGACGGCACTGCCGAACAGTTTCTAGTTCGAATGCGAGACTCGCTTGTTGAAGCAAGAGTGCGTCTTGTTCCCACCGGGCCCAACCGGGCCCCCAGTCCAACTCTTGTCTCTTTTCTTGAACGATGGCGACCAATAGCTAGGACTCCTCGATCGCCCTGGCATGACTACCTTGGCGGCGAAGAACCGCAATATGCGGATGCAGCAAGCGACAGTATCGTAGAGCGAAGTATGCAGGCCGCGATCATCAGGGCAGTCGAGCAAGGTGAGCCCGTCCTCATTTATGGTCCGCCTTTCAGTGGAAAATCTTCTGTCGCCCTTTCCTCTTTGAGACAACTCGAGAACCAGGATTGGCGCGTCTTTTCCTTCGATGGCGACTCCGAATTCGATCATCTAGCGGTTATAGCAAAGCTTAGAGAAAATCCTGAAAGCATCTTATATATCGATTTTGCCAGTGAGTTCACAAGTTCGATACAGAGGCTATTGCAACATGCTGAAACTGTTGGTATCCCGGTTCGGCTAGTAGCAGTTGCCCGCTCGGGTCCAATTGAACAGTTGCGCGCGACCAGACGGTTCACAGAATTCGAAATACCGGAGACTCTCACCGAGAAAGAGTTGATCCTCTTATGGACTAAACTGAAACAATCGAATCGCCTGGTTCGACCATGGTCGGCGATGAAGGGAATGCCTACCTTCAACGAACTCAAGAACGCGGGAGTCACCTCCATGAGCAGAGCCATTTCTGTTCTCGTGCTCGGCGAAGCGTTTGAGTCCAGAGTTCAGCGTGATTATCGTTCGATCGCGGACCCTAGCGTTAGAAGCGTCGCCATCCTTGCCGCCCTAGGCTCACGAGTAAGCGGTGGCATAACACTGGGAGTCGTCGCTGTCGCCCTTGGAATCAGCGCTCGATTGATTGAAGATAAGCTCGCGACGGACAACATGGGTGCATCGATCGTTCGACTCGACAACGGCCGCTTGCGGCTGCGGCACCGCTTCTTCTCAGAGTATCTGACGGACAGCGTAGTCCTGCAGAAGGAAATGAAGGACGTAGTCACTGGGCTATGCTTCGCACTTGCCCCCCAATTGAGCCTCGATGCTATTAAGCATCGCACTTGGGCTCATCGTATGTCGCGTCACGTTCTCGACCATGACCAATTGTCGAACCTTATCGGCAGGTCTGAGCTGGACAATTTCTACACCACTATTGAAGGCGCATTCAGCTGGAATGCGAGATTTTGGGAGCAACGTGCTCTCGCTGCCGATAAAGATCATGCTTCGGTCATCGCGCGGCAATACGCGAACCGCGCGCTCGAAACGTATCGTGATAGCTACACTCTCAATACTGTCGCCACAATCTTATTGAGGCAGATAAAATACCGAGATAATCTGAGTCCGGCTGATCAGGGACGCGTGCATGAAGGCTTTTGGGATGCGGTTGTTTATCTACGAGAAGCTCGCAATACCGCTAAGGCCACATCGGAGCACCCATTTGTGAATTTCTTCACCAACGTCATCCGATACGGAAGATGGCAGATCCGGACGTCGGGAGAGCTTAGTTTTGCCGTCAGGAAGGAATGGAACGAGTGGTATCGCCTGGCACAGGAGAGTAGTGCGTACGTGACCCCGGAGAGACTTGCTGGACTTCAGCAGTACCAACACGAGTGGCTGCTTCTCGTAACGAACTGATGACCACATCAGGCGGTATCGACGCATGAACTCACCGGTGGCAGTGCTGGGTAGCGGTTAACGCGCCCGCTCTCGGCTGCGGCGAACGGGTCACTGAAGGTGTGCGGCTGGTCTCCGGCACGAGCACTCGTCCGGATTGCGTGACCGCTTGGCTCACCGGACGCCCTTGAGCGATCTATGCGCGCATGCGCACATCGATGACGCTTCGCGGGATCCCATGGGCGTTTATCTCATTCGCGATGGCCGTGCTGTCGTAGAAGAGGTGGAGGCAATACATGGGGAAGTAGGCCCATCGATTTGGCACGCCCAGTTGAGGAGCGCCGTAGCCCACCCGCCGAGCGGCCGGACTCGGCGCCGACCGCTCGATGGTGCTGCAGCACCAACTAGCGCGCATGCTCGCCGCGCTCCGGCAAATGCGCTGCTGAACGTCCGCGGTTGGTTCTCGGCACGTGTACGCGACCGGACTGCGCGACCACATCGCTCGACGGACGTCCCTGAGCGATGTCGGCACGCATCCGCACGTCAATGACGTCTTGCGGGATCCCGCGGACCTTCATCTCGTTCGCGGCGGCCGTGCGGCGAGCGGCGCTGTCGTACGACATCCCGCTCTCTGCTCGCAGCGCGTCTGCTCGCCCCTCGGCGCCAGCCGGAACGGCGTCAGCGGTACGGGCGCTCTGGGAGGGCAGGGGCTCGTTGCGGAAGTAGGCGGCCTCGTCGCGGTACTCCGCAGCGTCGGAGCGCAGCTGTTCCGGGGTCAGCGTCGCTGTTCCGCCGGCATCCGCCTCGCGATCGAACCGGTCTGCCTCGCTCAGTAGGAAGTCGACATCCTCGTCAACGTCGCCGCGGTCGAGAGCCAGTTGGTAGTTGTCATCGAACCTGCCGAGCCGAGCGGCTTCCGCCTCGGCCGCGAACTGATCGAGACGCCCTGCCTCGACGTCGGCAGCGATGGACTGGTGGAGATCCCCGCCCGCGGCAGCGAGCTCTGAGGCGGCGGCGTTGTCGGCGGCGGTCAGCGCGCCGGCGCCGTCCCGGTAGAGCTGCGCCTGAGCGCGGGCGTCGTCTGCGAGGGCGCGCAGCTGGTCGGGCGTCTGCTCGGAGGTTCCGCCTTCCTCGGCCTGCGCCTCGTACTCGCGAGCGTTCAGCTCGAGCGCGGCCGCCTGATCGATGTTCTCTTGACCGTTCTCCGCTCCGCCCTGGTCGGTCGGCGTGGTCGGCTCGTCCCGCGTGGCGTCGGCGCGGCGCTGGTCGGCGTCCATCATCCCGGCGACGGCTGCGGCTTCGACGGTTGTCTCGACGCTCTCCGCCCGTCCTCCGTCAACGGCCGCGCGCTGCTCGTCGGTGAGGAGCTGCAGGACCTTCTCAGCGATCGCAGCGTCCACCGCCGCGTCATTGCCGGCCAGAGCCTTCACCTCGTTCAACGGATCCGCAGGGCCGGACTCGGGCACCCGATCGGTGGCCTCAGCGGCTGCGACGACAGCGAGGGCCTTCTCGGCGGAGAAGTCGGCCGACTGGTCGCCGCGCAGCTTGTCCGCGATGTCGGCGACGTCGACGCCGTAGCGGTCCTGGACTTCACGCGCGATGGCCTGTGTGGCACGTTCGGCTACAGGGTCGAGGTCCTTCCACTGCTGCGCCGTGGAGAGGACGTCAGCGACCTGCTGCAACTCGGCGCGCTGCCACCAGTCGGGGCGATCCACAACAGCGATCTGCGCACGCGCGACGTCGCGCTCAGCCGAGAAGCGGGCCGCGAGCGCGCGCGCGTCGGCCTCGCTCGTGCGCAGCGCCTCACGCGCCAAGTCCTCCCGCAGTCGGGCGAACTTGTCGCCCAGCTGGAGCGCGACGGTCAGCGCGACCCGCGCCGACTGACCGACCTCATCCTCAACGCTGTCCCCATCGCTCATCAGCTCTGTCCCCTCTCGCTATCTCTCGAAACCGTCGCGCTCACGCGTGCCGGCAGTCTTCGTGGTCGGCACCTGTACAGCCGGCTCCGCCGCGGGAGTCAGGCGCGTGGGCACCGGCCCGCCGCGACCCGCGGCGAGCTCTGCGCGCTGCTTCGCGGCCTGCTGCTCCGGCGGGAGCGCGGCGACCTGGTTGGCGGCGATCTGCGCGGTGTAGCCGTCACGGACGACGGTCAGGCGCTGCGTCATCATCCGCGCGAGCTCCTGCGACCGGTGCAGATCCCCGACATCCTTCGCGGCACGGAAGATCGACGCGGTGGTCTGCGCGAGCTGCTTCAACAGAAGAGCCTCCGCTGCCGCGTTCTGGCCGCGCTTGGCCTGCACCAGGATCAGCGCAGCGGTCGTTGCCGTCGACGGCATCGCGACCGGTCGCGGCCGCGACTCGCCCGCCCGCGGCTGCGCCGACCGGGCCAGCGTCCGCGACGCCTCGGCCAGCGGTCCCGGCGTCGGCTCCAGGCGCCGCCACCACGCCGCGTACTCGCCGGACGCCTCGCGGGCGAGGTGCGCCCAGGTGGCCCTGTCTGACGGGTCGACGGAGGCGATGTAGTCATGCAGACGGCGCATGTCCTCGGCGTACATGGCGAAGAACTTCGGAGACATCTCGCTCTCCTCGCGCCCCGGATTCGCCGGCCGGGACTGCCACGGATTCTTCGACGTCGCACGCCACTCCTGCGCCGCTTCGGACGCGGACTCGGGACGGTCCGGCCATCCCTTCCGCAGCTGCGGGAGCGTGAGGTCGAGGGGTATCCTGCCGCCTCCGTGCCGCACGACGGGCTGGCCCTTCTCCGGGCACAGCGCCACGGAGTAGCCGACCACGACGTCGTCACGTCCGACCGCGAACCGCGGACGGATCACGATGCCCTCACGGCGCATCCGACGCACGAACTCGCCCTCGTCCTGCGACGCGGTAGCCGCCGCTCGAAGGCTCCGCTCCAACCGCTTCGCGTCGACCTCGGTCCCGCCGCGGCGCGACGCGGACTCGCGCTCGGCCGGCTTCTCGCCGCGCTGCGCCCCTGCGCGCTCGGACTCGTGCAGCGGCTGCAACTCGAACTCCCGCTCGAGCTCCCGCGTGATCGTCTGCGCCTTCGAGAAGTCGCGATGGACAGAAGCCTTCGTGCCGTCCTCGCGCACCAACGACACGGCGATGTGCACGTGGTCGTTACCGTTTTTCGACAGGCCGTGACGCACCGCCACCCACCGGCAATCAGCCTTGCCGATGTCGGCGCCGGCGAACCCCATCCGCTCCACGAACCGCTCGGAGATCTCGGCCCACTTCTCTTCCGAGAGCTGGCCCTCCTCGGCGCTGATCGAGAGCGAGCAGTGCCACACGTCGGCGTCAACGCGCTCCTTCGACGTCACACGCCCGTCTCCGGATCCGTGACCTCCTTGACGCGGGTGACCGACGTCCCGAAGACGCGGCGCGGCTCATCCAGATCGGCAGCGATCGCGAGGGCCGCTGCGCGGTCCAACTCGACGTAGCCGTTCTCCGCCATGATCGCGCCGTTACCGGCGACCAGGTGTGGCTCTACGTGCTCGTTCGCCCGACCCTCACCCTGCAGGTAGCTCATCAGTCCGGACATGCGTCCGCCCCGGGTCACGCTCGGGATCACGCGCCGGCCAGCCTCTTCATCGCCACCGATACTCAGAGACGACCGCGCGGTAGTCAGCGATCCTCGTCGGGGAATCGGCTCTCCGTGTTCGCGAACCGGGCGAGCTGGTTGAGGTTGCTCGAGACGTACCCGATCGTGCTGCGGATGTTCATCAGATCCGCGGCAACTGACTTGAACTCCGCGTCCGTGATGACCGCGTCCTCGGCCGTCGCGGACTCGAACGGGGAAGTATGACGCCCGCAGCGGGTCGAGCAGGCTGTCGCCGGCGACTACTCGCCGTCCTTCGCCCTCGCGCTGATGCAGAAGGACGCGGGGCTGATCCAGGCCTACGCGGACAGCGTCGGCGCGCCCGTCCCCGGCGTCGCGACGGCCCGCCATTACATCGACGAGGCGATGGCCGCCGGCTTCGGCGGGGAGAACGCCTCGGCGCTGATCAAGGCGATCGCCGCGGAGGCCGACGTCGACCTGACCCGGCGCTGACCCTCCGCCCCGGGGTGCCCCTGCCCGGCCGTGACGGCCGCTGCAGGGGCTCCCCCGGCACCCTCCCCGTCCCGGCCGCGCCGCGTGCTTCACTGGAGGGATGACCACGCGTGACGACCACATCGCCGACTTCGCCGAGTTCCTGACCGCCTCCCCCTCCTCGTACCACGCGGCCGCCGAGGCGGCACGGCGCCTCGAGGGAGCCGGATTCACGGGGCTGGACGAGACGCAGGCGTGGCCCGCGGGGCCCGGCCGGTACTACGTCGTCCGCGACGGCGCGATCATCGCCTGGCACCTGCCCGAGGGCTCCGGGGCGACCACGCCCTTCCGCATCCTGGGCGCCCACACCGACTCCCCCGGCTTCATGCTCAAGCCCCGGCCGACGATCGGTTCGAAGGGCTGGCTGCAGGCCGGCGTCGAGATCTACGGCGGCCCGCTGCTCAACTCCTGGCTCGACCGCGAGCTCGAGCTGGCCGGGCGCGTGGTCACCCGCGACGGCTCGACGCGCCTGCTCCGGACCGGCCCGCTGCTGCGGATCCCGCAGCTCGCGATCCACCTCGACCGCACGGCGAACGAGGGCCTCACCCTCGACCGCCAGAAGCACACCGTCCCCGTGTTCGGCATCGGCGACGCCTCCGAGGTCGACCTGCTCCAGCTGCTCGCCGCGCACGCCGGGCTCGACGACGCCTCCGACATCGCCGGCTACGACCTGCTCACCGCCGACACGCAGGCGCCGCGCCGCTTCGGGCTCGACGAGATGTTCCTCGCCGCCGGGCGGATGGACGACCTCAGCTCCGTGCACGCCGGCCTCGTCGCGCTCCTCGCGGCGAGCGCCGATCCCGCGGCGCCGCCCGCGCACATCAGCGTGCTCGCCGCCTTCGACCACGAGGAGCTCGGCTCGGCGAGCCGGTCCGGAGCGAGCGGGCCGTTCCTCGAGGACGTCCTCTCGCGCATCGGCACGGCCCTCGGCGCCGGCGTCGACGAGCGCGCCCGGGCGATCGCCGCCTCCTGGTGCCTCTCAGCCGACGCTGGCCACTCCGTGCACCCCAACTACTCCGAGAAGCACGATCCCGCGAACCAGCCGGTGGCCGGGAAGGGGCCGCTGCTCAAGATCAACGCGACGCAGCGCTACGCGACGGATGCGCGCGGCGCGGCGCTGTGGGCGGGCGTCTGCGAGCGCGCCGGGGTCGGGTACCAGGAGTTCGTCTCGAACAACTCGGTGCCGTGCGGATCCACGATCGGCCCGCTGACCGCGACCCGGCTCGGCATCTCCACGGTCGACGTGGGAGTGCCGCTGCTCTCGATGCACTCGGCGCGCGAGCTCGCCCACGTGGACGACCTGGTCGCCCTGACCGCGGCGATCGAGGCGTTCTTCACTCCCTGAGCCGGGTCCGGCGCGACCGGGATACCGCGGCCTGGAGCACCCACCGGGCGGACCCTGCGACTCCGCTCAGTCGCCGGGCGGCCGCCGGCGCTGCTGCTTCGTCTCGGAGCGCTGCTGCTTCGCGGCGAGCCGGCGGCGGGTGGAGCCGCGCGTGGGCCGGGTCGGGCGCCGCGGGGCGGAGGGAGGCGCGAGGGCCGCGGTGATGATCCCGCGGAGCAGCTCGAGGGCCGTCTCGCGGTTGCGCAGCTGCGAGCGCTCCTGCGTCACCGTGACGGTGACCGCCCCGGAGACGAGCCGCCTCCCGAGGCGCTCGAGCAGACGCGAGCGCTGCTCGTCCGAGAGGGCCGTCGACTCCTCGACGTTCCAGGTGAGCTGAACGCGGCTGTCGGAGGTGTTCACGTGCTGCCCGCCGGGCCCGGAGGAGCGCGAGAACCGCCACTGCAGCTCCGATGCGGGGACGACGAGCCCCGGCCGCACCTCGAGATCCATGCGGCAAGCCTGGCACGCGCCCGCCTCCGAGCGGGAGCGCCCGCGATCCGCTCCCGGGTGCGGTGTCCTCTTCCGGACGTGTCCGCTACAGGCTCTTGTCCCCGCCGTGGTCACGTCCGGACACTGGAGAGGTGCCCGGGCGGGCGCATCGGCCGACTCCTCACTGCCACCCGAAGGCGTCGAGGGGTCGGCCGCACGGCTCGGTCCCGCGGGAGCTCAATCGCGCGGCACCGTCTCGGCGAGGTCGATCTCGCCGTCGTCCAGCGCTCCCGGCTCGAGCGCCTCCGGATCGACGAGCACCGGCTCTCCGGCACCGGCGTCGCCGTCGCGGGTGCGCGAGTCCGCCGCCCACGCCGTGCCGAGCGCGAAGAGCGTCGCCACCCCGTAGTGCTCCATCGCGGCGGCCACGCGGCGGCGGCCGGTCCGCGGATTCATGCCGAGCCGGTGCGACGCGGTCTCGAGCGTGACGCCCTGGCGCATCAGCCGGAGCAGCGGCAGCCAGCTCTGGTCGACGGCGCCGATCGGAGCGGCCTGCCGCCACAGGACCTCGAAGTACGACTCGACCAGCCCGGCCAGCGCCGCATGGCGCACGCCGAGCACGCTGGTCGGCTTCGTCTCGCCCCGCTCGAACGGGACGGCGAGGTGGTCGCCGTCGACCCAGAACCAGCTCGGCGGGCTCTCGAGGAGCCGGTACTCGACGCCCGCCGCCTGGTACGCCTCCACCCGGGCGAGCACCCGGGGGTCGCGCGCGCCGGCGGCCGGCATGATGACGCGCACCCGGTCCTTCGCCGCGAGCGCGTGCCCGAAGCGGATCGCCCGCTCCGTCGGCGGGTCGAGGAACCGCTCCACGTTCGGGAGCACCGCCACGAGCGAGCCGGAGTCGCGGCGCACGAGGTCGAACCAGAGGTCCTCGGACGCGTGCGGACCGTGGCGGAGGAGGGTCGGCACGGGATCCGACGTGTCCTCGCCGACCCGCCAGGCGCCGAGCAGCATCGGCAGGCCCGCGACGACGCGCTCGATCCCGTCCAGGGACTCCCTGCCCGCCCGCCGCGCCGACTCGGTGTGCCGGGCGATGGCCGCGGCCGCCCACTCCATCGGCGCCGGGAAGTCGAGCTGCTCGCCCTCGCCGCCCATGAGCCCCCGGCCGCGGAGCCGCTCGATCGCCGCAGCGACCTCGGCCTCGTCGATGTGGGTCAGCTCCGCCGCGTCGGCCAGCGTCGCCGGCCGTCCCCGCAGCAGCGCAGCCAGGAGTCCGTCGTCGTCCATGCGTCTCCTTCGCCGTGGGCCGTCACCCGAGGGTGCCGTCTCCGCGGTCGAGGAGCAAGGGACGCGCGGCGGACGGCGGGGAGCGGCCAGGCGGGGGCGGGGGATGAACTCGTGACGAGCACGGCCCTCGGCTCACCTGAGGACTTCCAGCGGAGACCTTCTTCTTCGCTCTCGATCGCACTCTTTCGCAGTGGCGGCTCGTCACCGGGAAGGCGGTGGTCACTGCGGACGTCCGGGATCGATCAGGAGCGCGGTACTGCGGTCACTCGGACAGCAGCGGGATCGAGCGGCCCAGGCGCCTGCCGTACTCGGCGATGGCGCGGCCGACGGGGAGCCGCTCGGCCTCGTAGCGCTGGAGCGCCTCGTCGACCGGGTGCCGCGCGAGGGAGCCGGCGAGGGCCAGCGCGTCGCCCGCCGCCTTGGCCGCGCCCATGGCCGTGTGCGGCCGCACCGTCACGGCGGCGTCACCGAGGAGGGCGACCCGGCCGCGGACCGTCCGCGGCGGGACGTAGTCGACGATCGCCTGCAGGAAGGGCTGCGGCTCGGCCAGGACGGCGGCCGCGAAGGCCGGCGGCAGGCGGTCGAGCGCGTCCTCCTCGAGCCGGCGGCGGAGATCGGGAGCGAGGTCGCCGGGCGCGAGGGACACGCTCTCCGGTGGACGGCCGGACGCCGTCATCACTCCGCGGAGGGCGTCCTCGGAGAGGGGCCGGTACCAGACCCAGTTGTAGCGCCGTCGGCCGGGCTCCACCTCGCCGGCTGGTCCGGGGACGAGGTAGCCGAGCATGTGCTCGCCGGGCGCGGTGTAGAAGGCGAAGCGTCCGAGCAGAGTCGCCGCGGCCTCGGCGGGGAGCGCCGACTCCGGGATCAGCCCGCGCCAGGTCGAGTAGCCGGCGTAGCGGTTCCCCGGCACCTCGGGCGCGACCGCCGCGCGCATGACGGATCCGAGGCCGTCGGCTCCGATGACGACGTCGAACTCCAGGCCGCTCCCGTCGCGCAGCTCGACGACGACCGGGTCCGTCCCGGTCGAGGGGCGCACCCCGGCGACGGCGTGGCCGAGGAGGTAGCGGTCGGCGGGGATCTGCGCGCGGAGCGTGTCGTAGAGGTGGTCCCACGACACCTGCGTCTGCGGGGAGGGGTCGCGGCCGATCACGCGCCCGGAGCGGTCGAGGGTGATCCGCTCGTGCGCGACGACGCCGACCCGCGCCTCGTCGTCGCGGCCGATCGCGTGCAGGAGGTCGATCAGGTCCTGCTGGGCCACCAGCCCGGCTCCCCGCCGCGACAGGCCTGTCGCCGACCGCTCGAGGACCGTCGCGCGGTGCCCGTCGCGGACGAGCAGGGCCGCGGCGAACAGTCCGCCGATCGAGCCGCCGACGATCCCGACGTCGAGCGGGCGCACCGCTCCTCCTGCTGCTATGAGCGCGACCGTACCGGCGAGCGGGCGGCGCCCGTTCCTACAGACGGCGGAACAGCGCCCCTCAAGTGCGGTCGTCCGCGCGCAGCGACCGGATCATTCCGCGGAGCAGGCGCGCCGCCGCCTGCCGCTCCTCCTCCGCGAGCCCCTCCAGCATCCGCAGCTCCACCCCGCGGACGGCGGCGGACGCCTCGGCCAGGCTCCGGCGTCCGCGCTCGGTGAGCCTGGCGGGGAGCGCCTTGCCGACGGGAGCCGCGTCGGGGCGGGTGACGACGCCGTCGCGCTCCAGAGTCTGCAGCAGGACGTTCATCGACTGCCGGGTGACGAAGGCGCCCCGCGCGAGCTCCGAGTTCGAGAGGCCCGGCCGCTGGGCGAGGAGCTCGAGGCAGGAGTAGTGGGTGACCGTCATCCCGAGCGGGCGGAGCACGGCCTCCATCGCCGCGCGCAGGGCGCTCGACGCCTCCTTAAGCAGGTAGCCGAGCGAGGTCTCGAGGTCGATGCCGTCTTGACTCATGTCAGAATTCTGACATACGCTCCGGTGTGTCAGAAAGCTGACACAACCGAGGAGGAACCCCATGCCCGTTACCGGCCCCGACTTCGTCTCGCTCCAGGTCCGCGACCTCGCGGCGTCCCAGGCGTTCTACGAGCAGTACCTCGGCCTGGTCCGCTCGCCCGCCGGCCCGCCGCACGCCGTCGTCTTCACGACGACTCCGATCGCCTTCGCCCTGCGCGACCTCGCGCCCGGCACCGACCTCGACGCCGCCTCCCGCCCCGGTATGGGCGCCGCGATCTGGCTGCACGCGACCGGCGTGCAGGAGATCCACGACGCGCTCGTCGCCGACGGGCACCCCGTCGTCGCGGCTCCGATCGACGGCCCGTTCGGGCGCACCTTCACCCTCGCCGACCCGGACGGCTACCACGTCACCCTGCACGACCGCGCCTGAGCGGGACGGTGCGGACCGCGCCTGAGCTGAGCGGGGCAGAGCGGGACGGGACGGGGCAGAGCGCCTCAGCCCATCGCGCGCAGCTGGGCGGCGAAGAGGTGCAGCGAGCGGTCGACCTCGGGCAGCGCCGGCGTCCGGTTGAGGTGCCCGTGGGGCATGCCGGCGGCCAGGTGCCCGGTCACGGCGACGCCCGCCTCCGCGAGCTGGCGCAGGAGCAGCTCCGCTGACCCCCGCAGCTCGTCGTACTCGTTCACGACAACCGTGACCGGAGGCAGACCCGCCAGCGGCGCGGAGCCGGGCAGCGCCTCGACGGGGAGGTCGGAGATCCGCCCGAGGTAGGTGCGCACCATGCCCTCGATCCTCGACGGAGGAAAGCGGAGGACGGGCGGCAGCTCGCGCAGCTCGGCCGCGATCGCGTCGTCGACGGCGGGGTTGGGGAAGTGGGAGAAGGGGTAGGCCAGGAGCACGTGCTCCGGCAGCCGCGCACCGGCGTCGCGCTCGCGGAGGACCGCACCGAGGGCCAGGGCCGCTCCCGCGCTCGCGCCGCCGATCGCGACGGGTGTGGATCCGGACTCCGTGCTGCGGAGGTGCCGCCAGGCGGCGTGCACGTCGTCGAGCGGGACGGGGTAGCGGACGTCGGGGCCGGCGAGCCGGTAGTCGACGGAGACGACCCGGGCCCGCGCCCGGTGGGCGAGCTCCGCCGCGACGACGTGCGACTCGCGCATGTCGATGCTCCCGGCGGCGAACCCTCCTCCGTGCACCCAGAGCAGAGCGCGCTCGGGCGCGGCGGGCGAGTACACGCGCAGCGGGACCGGTCCGTGCGGGCCGGACGCCGTCTCCGTGACGACGTCGATCCCCTCGGGCAGCGACCAGGGCCCCGGATCCTCCTCGAACGCGGCCATGCGGGCGGTCTGCTCGGCGTCGAGCGGATACGCGAGGCCGGCCAGGAGGGGCAGCCGGGCGGCGAGGTACGGATCGAGCGGCATCGGCGCCTCCTGCGGGGTCGGGGTCGCGGACCACGCTAGCCCGGCCGCGGGTCCTCGAGCGGCGCCTGCTCAGCCGCGTCGCTGCAGGAGCATCACGCCGTCCAGGAGCACGGCTGCCGTGCCGTCGGGAGCGGTCACGGCGCGCTCCCTCGTCTCGACGAGCTCCGCGGTCCACTCGGCGGGGTCGAGGGCCAGCTCGGCGAGCTCCTCCTCGGGGCCGACGAGGTGCATCGCTCCGTGGCGGTGGTCGTCGCCGCTCGCCCACGGCGGGGGCGCGGCGTGCGAGACGACGGCGAGGCGGCCGCCGGGAGCGACGACGGAGGCCGCCCGCCGCAGCACGTCGATCCGCGGGAACTCGGCCATCGAGTGCAGGAAGCTCGCCGTCACCAGATCGAACTCCCCCACGACCGGCCAGTCCTCGGCGAGGTCGGCCTGCACGAAGTCCACGTCGGCGCCCCGCTCGGCCGCGGCCGCGCGCGCCCGGCCCAGCGCCGTCTCGGAGAGGTCGAGCCCGGTCACGCGCCAGCCGAGCGACGCCAGCCACAGCGCGTCCGCCCCCTCGCCGGCGCCGAGGTCGAGGGCGCGGCCCGGCGGCACCGGGCCGACCAGCCCGACCAGCGTCGCGTTCGGCCGGCCCGACCAGATCCGATCGGAGTCGGCGTAGCGCGCCTCCCACTGCTCGCGTGCGGTGCTCATGCTGCTCCTCGTCCCCGGGCGCAGGGGCACCCGCGTCGAGGATGCCGCGCCGCCGCTCCGGCCGCCAGCCGTCGTGCCGAACCGGCACGGGCACCCGTCCCGCGGACGACACGGCCGGACGGAGCCGCGGCGCCGCGCGGACCCGCCGGACGCACTTCCCCGACACGCCCCGCGCCGATTAGCGTCGGTGCATGGCCCTCCGACTCGAAGAGATCATCGTCGACTGCACCGACTTCCGGACCCTCGCGCACTGGTGGCAGGAGGCGCTCGGCTGGGACGTCGTGGACGAGGACGAGGACGGCATCGAGCTGCTCGCCCCGTCGGGCCGCGGGCCGAGCCTGCTCTTCCTCGACGTGCCCGAGCGCAAGACCGTGAAGAACCGGCTGCACCTGGATTTCGTGCCGGACGACCAGGAGGCGGAGGTCGCGCGGCTGGTCGGCTTGGGGGCGACGCGGTCCGACGTCGGGCAGGGCGAGCAGTCCTGGGTCGTGCTCGCCGACCCGGAGGGCAACGAGTTCTGCATCCTCTCGGCGCGGGAGTGAGAGCGCTTCCACTTTCCAGGACGGTTGTCGGGAAAGCGCTTCCATGCGCACGCATCGAAAAAGATTCCGAGAAGTCAAGGGTAGAACGATCGTTCTCGACTCCCTAGCATCGCCTCCGACGCGTTTCCCGACCGGGAGCGCGCGGAGCCGAGGAGTCACCGTGACCACCTACGACAGACCCGTCGCCGCCGTCGGCATGACGCAGTCGCAGCAGCAGGGCGAGCTGCTCGCCGGCCGCGCCCTCGAGAACCGCGCCCTCGGCCTCTACGCGTACGCCTACCGCCTCACGCTGTCGGACTCCGCGGCGAGCGCCGCCCTCCGCCACGCGGCGGTCACCGTCCGCAGCGGACGGCCGCAGGGACTCGACGACACGGGCGCCCTCGACCTGATGCGCTCCGAGGTCGGACGCGCGAGCGTGCAGCGCGGCGGCTCCGCGATGGAGCGCGCCGAGCAGGCCCCCGCGGCGATCCGCGAGGACGACCTGCTGCGCTCGGGCTTCCACCGCCGCCTGCACGCCCTGCCGACGCTCGAGCGCCAGGCCTGGCTGCTCCGGCACACCGGCGGCCACGACGTCGACGCGATCGCGGCGATGCTGCAGGAGCCGGCGGAGCGCATCCGCTCGGCCCTCGCCTCGGCCGCCCGCACGCTGGTCGAGGGCGAGCTGGCCGAGAGCGAGTCCGCGGAGTAGCGCGGCACGAGGTGCCCGAGAGACGCCGGGTCCAGCCGGCGGCGCCCCTCAGGCGTCTGGGACCCGGCCGCGACTCGGCGCGACCGGGAGGACGGGGTCAGTCGAGGTAGTCGATGTCGTCCCACGGCTGGTGGACGTCACCGGTGTCGCGGTCGTCGTCCGGCACCTCGAGCTCCTCGAAGATCACCGGAACACCCGTCGAGATCAGGACGCTGACCTGGCGGTTGCCCACGATCACGAAGTCGACGAGGCCTCCTCCGGCCTGCGTCGCCTCGGTCGCCGACCGCTTCAGCTCGGCGACGTCGGTCCCCTGGGACAGCCCGTAGGTCTTGCCCTCGATGGTGACGGTGGTGCGGATCATGTGGCGCTGCTGCTCCTCGGCTCGATGGGTTCAGCGTACGAATCGCGACAGAGCGCTGCCAGGCCTTGCGGTGGACGCCCGCGGCTGCCACGGGTGAAGGGGCCGGCTGAGGCGAGCGGCGTCCGGAGCCGAGGCCGGAAGCAGCGTGACGGGCCGCTCGGGCGGATCCGCCGCTCCTGACCTCGGTTCCGGACACCGGGCGGCGGAGTCGACCGGGCGCGCTCCACGGAGCTCCCGCCGTAGCGTGGAACCTGTCCGCACGTTCCGCATCCGGCGACAAGGAGGATCCGATGACCGAGAAGAACACTCCCGAGGACCCGCAGACCACCGACCCCGAGCACGTCGACCCCGAGACGGCCACCGACCCCGAGGGCGACCCGGTCGAGAACCCGTCGGGCTGACGCCCGCACCGGAACGGCCCGCGGCCACCGGGACACCGCTGAGAAGGCGGAGTCCCGGGGGTCGCGGGCCGTTCCGGTGTCCGGCGCCGCCATACTGACGGAGTGCAGGCCGAGGACGATGAGCGCAGGGATCTCGAGCGGATCCTGTCGGCCCGACCCCGCGACGACGGCGCCGACCGGGACGAGCGGCGCGAGGCGCTGCGACGGCTCGGCGAGCTGGAGGCGGAGGACGCTCCTCCCGGAGTGACGGGATCCGGCGCTCAGACCGGCGCCGCGCCGTCCGGAGCGCAGCCGGGCGCGGCGCATCCCGCGACGGCGACCGACTCGCGTGCCCCCCTGCCGGCAGCCGCACTTCCGCTGTCGGCGACCGTCGGCTCCGAGACTGCGGAGTCGCCCGCCGAGCACCCCGACGGGCCGGCCCCGCGGACGCCGCACCCGCGCCGCCGCCGCCTCGTGCTCGCTGCCGCGATCGTCGGCGGAGCCGCGGTCGGCGCGATCGTCCCCACCGCGCTCCTCCTCCCTCCGCCCGCGGACCCCGTCGCCCCGCCGACCGCCTCCGCGGATCCCGCCGACCGCTTCGCCGCGCTCGTCGAGGGCTGGGAGCCGACCACCGACGTCCCGCCGGGCCTCGCCCTGCTCGCCGGGGAGGCCGTCGTCTACGGCTCCGGGTTCGACACCGCCGAGAACGACCGCCTGCTGATCACCGAGCCGAACGGCACCACGGTGTGCCTCGCCGTGCAGCGCCCGGACGCGTCCTTCTTCGCCGGCTGCACCGGCTCGGAGGCGTTCTTCGCCGGGGAGCCCCTCCGGGTCAGCGGTACGACGCTCCGCAGCGGCGCCCCGGTGTACACGCAGATCCTGCTCCGCCCGGACGGGACGATCGAGGGCGGCTACCAGCTGGTGCCGGAGTCACCGCAGCCCGAGGCGGAGGAGTCCGGATCGGTGGAGTCCGGAACGGTGGATTCCGGGTCACCGGACCCCGCGACCAGCGAGCCCTGAACCGCCGAGGCCGCGACCAGCGAGCCGTGAGCCCGCGACCAGCGAGCCGCTAGGCGCGCGTCGCCTCCGCCGCGTCCGCGATCACCTCGGCCGCGGACGCCGTCCGCTCCCACACCGCGCGCTGCCGCTCGGCGCCCGTGCCCCGCGCCAGGACCCGCTCGACGCCGCACGCCGCGACCTCCTCGTCGCCCGACTCCGCCAGCGCCGGGCCCGCGTGGTCGAGCAGGCGCGCCAGCACCGCGGAGGCGGGGACCGGGCAACCGTCGACCGGATCGATGAGGTCGCCGGTCGTGCCGTGGCGGCTCGCCAGCCAGGAGGAGACGGCGATCACCGGAGTCGGCAGCGGCACGGGCGGGACCCCGGCGCCCGCGTCGCGCACGGCCGTCTCGGCGAGCGCCCGGATCAGGACGGCGATCAGCGCCGAGTCCTCCGCGTGCAGCGGGACGTCGGCGATGCGCACCTCGACGGTCGGGTGCGCGCGGGAGAGACGGGCGTCGAAGTAGAGCATGCCCTCGTCCAGCAGCACGCCGCAGGAGGTGAGGGAGGCGACGACGCTCCGGTACTGCTCGACGTCGCCCCAGATCCCGACCGGGCCGGCGGTGGGCCAGCGCCCCCACGACTGGTAGCGCCAGCTGGCGAAGCCGGTGTCGACGCCGGCGCTCAGCGGGGAGTTGGTGCTCAGGGCGAGGAGGGCGGGCAGCCAGCCGCGCAGCCGGTCGAGGACCGCGATCCCCTCCTCCGGCGACCCGATCCCGACATGGACGTGCAGGCCGCAGGTGAACTGCTCGCGGGCGACGAGGCCGAAGCGCTCGGCCATCCGGTCGTAGCGCTCGTCGGCCGAGAGGTGCGGCTCGAACGCGGCGGGGCTGGTCGCGACCGCGACGGCGCGGGCACCGACCTCGCGGGCGGAGTCGTCGGCCAGGCGGCGGCCCTCGCGCAGTCCGGCCAGCAGCGCGTCGTGCGTGCGGGCGGGAGCGCCGACCGCCTCGATCTGCTCCGCCTTGAGCTCGGCGGCCAGGGCGACCGCCGCGGAGCCGCGGACGGAGCCGAGCAGCAGCGGCGCCGCGGGCGTCGGGAGGAACGTGCCGGCGTCGACGAGGAGGTACTCCTCCTCCACCCCGAAGGTGCGGGCGCTCATCGGAGCGCCTTCCGCCCGAGTCCCCCGCCGCAGCCCACCCGGTCATCCCACCGTGCCGGGCGCCCGCCGGGCAACCGTCCTCGGCCGATGTTCAGCGTCGGGACGCCCGCGACGCCGGTCCGCGGGCGGGCTGTCAAGGCCGGGTGCAGCGGGGCGCGGAGCGGCAGGATCGGAGCACACCCAGAACCGGAGGTCCCCGTGCCCGACAGCACTCCCGAGCAGGCCGAGTACGACGTCGCCGTCATCGGCGCAGGACCCGCGGGGACGGCCGCCGCCCTCCGCGCCGCGGAGCTGGGAGCGCGCGTCGTCGTGCTCGAGGCCGCGCGCGTCGGCGGCACCTGCGTCAACACCGGATGCGTGCCCACTCGCGTCCTGGCGAAGACGGCGCGGATGATGCGCGAGACCCGCTCCGCCGGCGACTACGGGATCGAGATCGGCACTCCCGTCCTCGACTGGGCCGCGACCGTGCGCCACGTGCACGAGCGCGTCGACCTGGTGCGCTCGATCAAGCGCGAGGCGCAGCGGTTCGAGGAGGCGGGGGTCGACCTGATCCACGAGGGCCGCGCCCGCTTCGTCGACGTGAGCACCCTCGTGCTCGACAGCGGGCGGCGGATCCGCGCGCGCTCGATCATGGTCTGCGTCGGCGGGCACTCGCGGCGGCTGCCGATCCCGGGCGCCGAGCTCGCGACCGTGCCGGAGGACGTGCTCGGGCTGACCGAGCTGCCGCGCCGCGTCGCCGTGATCGGCGGCGGCAACACGGGCGCCCAGCTCGTCACCGTCTTCAACGCCTTCGGCTCCGAGGTGACGCTCCTCGATGTCGCCCCGCGGATCCTGATGACCTCCGACTCCAGCATCTCCGAGCACGTCGGCGCCGCCTTCGAGCGCCAGGGCGTCCGCGTCCGCACCGGGATCGAGACGGTGTCGGGCATCGAGCGGCAGGACGACGGCTCGCTCGCGATCGCGTGGCGCGAGGGCGGCGAGGACCGGACGGCCGAGGTCGACGTGGTGATCATGGCCACCGGCTGGCCCGCCGACGTCGAGGACCTCGGACTCGAGAACGCGGGCATCGAGGTCGTCCGCTCGGCGATCCCCGCCGATCAGTACTTCCGCACGGTGGTGCCGCACATCTTCGCGGTCGGCGACGCGAACGGGCGCGACATGCTCGTGCAGGCGGCGCAGTTCGAGGCGGAGGCCGCCGCCGAGAACGCGGTGCTCGGCGCGAACCGGCGCACGCCTCAGTTCCTCCTGCCCGCGGGCGGATTCACGGACCCGGACTACGCGGGCGTCGGCTTCACGCAGGAGCAGGCCCGCGAGCGCGACCCGCAGTGCGTCGTCGCCTCGGTGCCGTTCTCGCACCTGGACCGCGCCGTCATCGACGACCGCGAGAACGGGTTCCTCACGCTGATCGCCGACCGGCGCCGCGAGCTGCTGCTCGGCGCGCACGCGGTCGGCGAGAACGCGATCGAGGTCGTGCAGTCGGTGACCACGGCGATGGCGGCCGGAGTCGACCTCGCGACCCTCGCGAACGTCCGCTTCGCCTACCCCACCTACAGCGCGGTGATCGGGATGGCGGCGCGCGCCCTGCTGGCCGAGCCGGCGCGCCCGACCGAGCTGGACTGACGCGCTACCCGATCCTCGGAGGCGGCGCCAGCCCCGAACCGGCGGCCCGCCGCCTCCGAACCACTGGAGACGGGCACTCCGCCCGCCCCGCCGAGAGGAACCCCTGTGCCGATCCCCGCTGTCGACTACAACCACGTCCGACTCACCGTCCGCGACATCGCCGTCTCGCGCCCCTTCTACGACTCCGTCTTCGGCTTCGACGTCGCCTTCGAGGCGCCGCCGGCCGACGCGTCGCCGGAGGAGAAGGAGCAGCTGGCGTTCGTGTTCGGCGGCGTGATCTACCAGTTCCCGGGCGGACTGCTCGGCCTGCGCCCCGTCGCGCCCGGCGACGACCGCTTCGACGAGGACCGGGTCGGGCTCGACCACGTCAGCTTCACCGTCCCCGACCTCGACGCGCTGAAGGCGGCCGCGGCCGTGCTCGACGACCTCGGCATCGCCCACGAGCCGATCAAGGACGCCGGCGGCATGAGCCTCCTCGAGTTCCGCGACCCCGACAACATCGCGCTCGAGATCACGTCCCCGAGCTGATCGGAGCAGCGCGCGTATCGAGATCTCCACGCACGAACGGGCAGGTCTCGATACGCCGCTTCGGGCTACTCGACCAGCAGAAGTCCCCGACATGCTGATCGAGTAGCGCGCTCAGCGCGCGTATCGAGATCCCCGCGCACGCACGGAGAGCGGACTACGGATGCCGCCGTCGGTACGGAGTCGTCGTCGACACCCGGACGAGGCCCGCGCGCTCCAGGATGGGCCGTGAGTACTCGGTCGAGTCGCTGTGCACGAGGGTCTTCCCGAGTGCCTGGGCGGAGGCGGCGCGGGCGGCCGTGACCAGGCCGTAGAGCCCGCGTCCGCGGTACTCCGGCAGCGTCGCTCCGCCCCAGATGCCGGCGAAGGCGGTGCCCGGGACGGGCTCGAGCCGGCCGCCGGACGCCATCCGCCCGTCGACCTCGGCGACCCACAGCTCCATGCCGTCGCCGCGCGCCAGGCGGGCGACGAGCGAATCGGCGATCGACACGTCGACCTCCTCCTCGAAGGCGGCGTCGATCATGGCGCTGAACGCGCGGACGTCCGGCTCGTCGACGACCCGCCGCAGCACGACCCCCTCCGGGACCGGCCGGTCCGAGAGCAGCGCCTCGACCGGGCCGATCATGATCGACTCGGCCTCGTCCGGCGCGAAGCCGTTCGCGACGAGCGCGTCGTGCAGGCCGGGGGCCTCGTCGTGGCCGCGGGTCTTCCACTCGACGCGGGTGATGCCAGGATCGGCGTCGAAGTGCGCGCAGGCCGCGGCGACCAGGCGGGCGATCTCCGCGGAGGAGGCGCCGGCGAGGTCGCGGTAGGTGACGAATCCGCGTCCTCCGGCGAAGGTCACCAGACGCAGAGGCCCCTCGCGCGTCACGGAGACGGCGCTCGGGGTCTCGGCGTCGGAGCGGAGCTGGTCGTCGTAGGCGCGGAGGTAGTCGGAGCTCATCGCCCCGACGCTACCCCCGGACCCGGGCGATCAGGTCCTGGATGAAGGGGATGACGTCCTTCGCCTGGTCGACGCTGGCGAATCCGGTCGCGACGAGCGGCCAGATCGAGCCGATGAGCGTCGCGATGACGGCGGCCACAGCGGCGACCCAGGCGAGGGCCGCGTTGCGGGAGAGGAACGCGACGGCGAGGCAGGCCAGGCCGACCGCGTAGCTGAGGACGATCGAGAGGACGATCGCGCCGACCGGGACGTCGAGCGCCCCGGCCGTGGTGCCGTCGGCCGCGCCGATCAGCCCGAGGACGGGCAGCAGCACGGCGACGACGACCACGAACGAGAGCACGACGCCCGTGCCGAGCGCGATCCAGGCCGCGCGCGGCTTGCGTCGCGCGCCGTACGAGCGGGTGCGCACGGGACTACTCCCGACCGGCGGCGGACGACGCGCGGTCGTCCTCGGAGCGGTGGGCGTCGGTGTCGTCGGACGCGTCGTCGCGATCGGCCGCGGCCTCGTCGCGCTCGACGTGCTCGGACTCCTCCGCCGGAGCGACCTCGACGGTCGCGGTGCGGGGGTCGCCGTCGTCGTCGACCGGCTCGACCTGGACGCGGACCACGAACTCCGCGGTCTCGACGACGGCCGGGGCCGCGTGCGTCTCGACGCGGGGGTCGTCCTCGTCGCGCTCGGCGGCGCGCTCGTCGTCGGCCGTCTTCTGGGCGGCTGCGCGCTCGTCGCGCTCGTCGCGCCCGTCGGCCGCACGGTCCATCGCGTCCGCGGCGTCGTCGGCGGCGTCCGCCAGGCGTCCGCGGGCGGAGTCGACGGCACCGGAGACGGCGTCGTGGGCGTTCCCGGCGGCCTCCACGGCGGAGTCGCGGGCGTCGGACACGGCGCGCTTGGCGGTGTCGACGAGCGGCTCCTTGTCCTCCTCCGGCTTCTCGATCGGGTCGAACGGGCCGTGGACGTCGGTCGCCTCGACGTTGACGACGACGTGGCCGCCGGCGACCGGCTCCGCCACGCGCTGCACCTGATCGCGCACGGCGTCCAGGACCTCGCGGACGGGGTGGGGGTACTCGACGACGAGGTCGATGTCGACGGTGGTGACGCCGTCGGCCTTCGAGACCGTGACTCCGGGGACGGTGCTGGTGCCCAGCACGCGGCGGGAGGCGCGGTCGAGGCCGCGGGCGACGGCTCCACCGAGGTGGTGGACGCCGGCCACGCGCTGGGCGCTCTCGCCGGCGGCGGTCGCGACCCGGCTCTCGGTCGACTCGGGCTCGGACGGCTTCCCGTCGCGGCGGGCGGACTCGCGCCGGCTCTGCTCGTTCGGGGTCGGCTGCTCATCGGTGCGGATGCGTTCGACGGTGCCGGGCTCCATCGGATCGGACATGGGGTGCTCCTTCAGAAAGACTTCCATCCCGCCTGAGCGGGGCTCTCCGGCCCTCCCGATCGGGAGGGCCGGACGGTGGTGCCGGCGGCTACTGCACGCGGGCGGTGCCGCTCATCTTCGTCCGCAGACCGCTGACGATCTGGATGACGACGGGCGTCTCCTCGCCGAGGAGGGCGTCCCACTGGCGGACGGCCTGGTCGACCGTCTGCCGGGTGCGGGCGGGCGAGGCGCCGCGGCGGGTGTGCGCGGTGACGCGCAGCACCTTCTGGTGCTTGATCTCGAACGCGGTCACGTCGACCGCGACGATGGACGGCTCCTGTGACAGGGCCTCCTCGAGGACCTGCTCGGCGACCTTCGCGTCGATGGTGACGGAGCCGCCTGTGGGCGTCCCCGCTCCCTCTCCCGAGCCGACGCGCAGCAGCGTGGAGGTGCGGCCGCGGCCCTGGCGCACGATGAAGCGCACCAGCAGCAGGATGAGGACGAGCGCGACGACCGCGGTGACCCAGAGGATCCACGGGGTGCCGCCCGAGAGGGCCTGGCTCGTGGGGTCGGCCGCGTCCTGCGCGGCGGTGGACACGTTCTCCTGGACCTGCGGGAGCAGCGACCCCACCGCGACGGCGCCGCCGGCGAGGAGGAGGACGAGGCCCACGACGAACAGGAGCAGCCGGTTGAGGAATCGGTTCGTGGTGGTCATCAGCGGACCGTTCCCTTCTCGGACAGGCGCACCTTGGAACGCAGGCGCGGGGTGCAGTCGAACGTGGCGAGCTCGGCGTCGACGGCCTCGCGGATCGGCGTGACGTCGATGCTGCGGCCGGAGGTGCGGGAGACCGTCACGTCGACGACGCGGGATCCGACCGACACCGATACGTTGTCGGGGTCGACGTCACCGGCGTAGCCGGCGGTGCGGGCGACGGCCTGCGCGATGACGCGGTCGTCGACGATCGCCGCGGTGCGGTCGGTGCTGACGGCGCGACGGCCGCGACGGCCGGGCTTGAGCGACACGACGATCAGGACGAGCCCGATCAGCGCGAGCACGGCGCCGGCGGCGGCGGTCAGCGCGATGGGCGCCGCGGCCGCGTTGAGCAGCGAGGACGCTCCGTCCTGCGGGGCCACGAGCAGCGCGGGCTGGCCGAGGACGGCGAGGACCGCCTCTGTGCCCAGCCACGCGAACAGCAGGATGAGCAGGACGGCGAGGACGATCGCCGATCCGGAGCGGGACGAGTGCGTCTCGCGCCGCACCAGGCGCGGGTAGAGCGCCCGGCCGGCAGTGGTGGGAGTCGTCACGACACCCTCCTTCGTTCTCGGAGGTCGGCACCGGTGATCCGGAGGTCGACCCGGCCGATCGTGGAGCCCGTCAGTTCGAGGCAGCGCGAGCGGATGGTCGTCTGCGCCCGGCTGAGTCGGTCCAGCAGCGTCCCGGAGGAGCGGCGGCCCGTCTCGCCCAGGGGCGTGACGTGGATGGGGGCGTGCGCGACGACGTGGAGGCGTCCTCCCTCGTCGTCGAGCTCGACGGACACGTCGGACGAGGTCACGTCCAGCGCCTCCGCGGTGACGGCCGACACGACTCGGCGCACGGCGCGCGAGCTGATCGTCGTGCGGCCGTGGCTGGCCTCGTCGGCCATCACCGCCGCGGTCACGAGGACCGCCGCCCGCGGAGGGTGTCGCCGAGGGAGCGCAGGTCGAGCTTGCCCTCGACGACCCGCCCGACGCCGTAGCCGATCGCCATGGCGAGCGCGACCCAGAGGAGCGCCCAGAAGCCGAAGACGAGGGCGGTCAGCGCGAGGACCGCGCCGAGGACCAGGCCGATGTGGGACGGAGTCACTTGACGCGGCTCTCGGTCTCGTCGTCCTTGTCGTCCGAGGGGATGAAGACGTCGGAGATGGTGACGTTCACCTCGGCGACCTCCATGCCGACGACCGAGGAGATGGCCTCGGAGACGGCGGAGCGGATGCTGTCGGCGAGCTTCTGCAGCGCGACGGGGTACTCGGCGACGACGGTGATGTCGGCGGCGACCTGCTTCTCGCCGACCTCGACGGAGATGCCCTGGCCGCGGTCCTGCGCGTTGATCGCGTTGCGGATGGCGCCGATGGCGCGGGCGGCGCCGTTGCCCAGGTCGTGCACGCCGGGGACCTCGCGGGCCGCGATGCCGGCGACCTTCTCGACGACGCCGTCGGCGATCGTGTTCTTGCCGGCCGAGGTGGCGGTGCCGTGCTTGGACGAGGAGGCGTTGGCGAGGCTGGTGGGGGTGACGTTGGTCATGATCTTCTCCAGATGGTCAGAGGTCGTGGCCGGGGCCGCGGTGCTCACGATCCGTGGCACATGATGAAGACGTGGCCCGGGGTCCGGACGTCCCGGTGGCTCAGCCAAGGTGCAGGGAACGTCGAGCGGAGATGCGTTTCGCGGCCACCGGCGTCCACAGGCTCCTTCGGCGCACTCGCTGAGCGGCCAGCGGAGTGCACAGCCGCGTCAGGCCGCGGTCGCCGTCCCCGCCGGGAACCGGCGGTCGCGCCGGCGGGTGAGGGCGCGGCGCCAGGCGGGGCTCCACCGCTCCTCGGCGACCGCGTTGAGGCCCCAGGACAGCAGGAGGACGACGACGAAGGCGACGAGTCCTGCTCCGTCGCGGCCGATCAGCGGCCAGAGCGCGCTGACGATCGCGCTGCCCACGACCAGATGGAGGATGTAGAGCGAGTAGCTGATCCGCCCGAGCCAGAGCAGCGGCGCCCATCGCAGCACGGCGGTCCGGCGCCGCATCGCGACGACCGCGACGGCCGCGCAGACGCCGAGGACGACCGCTCCGTCCGGCCCGCCGTGGAGGAGCTGGGCGTTCAGGGCCGCGATCAGAGCCGCCGGCACGGCGAGGATTTCGAAGCGCCCCTGGCGTCGCGAGAGGAACAGCAGCATCCCGACGCAGAAGAGCGGTCCGTACTCGGCCAGCGTCAGGTTCGCCAGGACCCGGACGGCGACCGGCGCCGAGACGACGTCGACGCCTCCCGAGGCGAGGTGAGCGGCGACGGAGGCGGTCACGGCGACGCCGAGCCAGACGACCACCAGCACGCGGACCAGCCGATCCGTGAACCGGCACTTCGTGAGGACGAGCACGAGCAGCACCAGCAGGTAGAACTGCATCTCGACGGCCAGCGTCCAGAACGCGCCGTTCACGTTGGGCACCAGCAGCAACCGCTGCACCATCGTGAAGTTGAGCAGCAGCTCCAGCGGCGTGAGGTCGGTGCCGGGGACGCGGGCGAGAGCGCCGACGACGATCGAGACGACCACCGCGATCCAGTAGGCCGGGTAGAGGCGGCTGACGCGGGAGATCGCGAAGTCCGACGGCCGCCGCGCGCGGTCCGCGGACATCAGGATCACGAAACCGCTGATGACGAAGAAGAGCTGGACGCCGAACTCGCCGAACGGGAGCGCGAAGGATCCCGGCGGTGCATCCGGATGATCGAGCGAGAACGCGGTGGTGAAGTGGTAGACGACCACGCCGAGGGCGGCGAGGCCGCGCAGACCGTCGAGCTCTACGAAGCGTGACGCCACCGGCTCCCCCGCTCCGGAGCCCCCGCCCCTCGCTCGAGTGTTCCAGAGCGCTCCGGTCGCCCGCGCGTCGGCCGTCCGTCGTTCCGCGCCGCGCCGGCACCCGCCTCGACCCGCATCCCGGCGGCGGCGGCGCGGGGAGGGCGGCGCTCAGCTCTCGGGACGGATGCGGAGCGCGCGGGCGAGGGTATGCCGAACTGTCCGAGCGGTTCGTCGCGGATGCGATCGCGTCGGCCTCGCGCATGACCGAGCGCGGGCTCCTCCCCGCGGAGGAGCAGCGCGTCAGGCCTCGTGCAGGTGGCGGTCGAGCGTCATCCAGTTCTCGCGGCTGAGGCGGGCGGCGCCGTCGGTGTCGCCCGCGCGGAGGGACTCCACGATCGCGCGGTGCTGCTCCACGGATCCTCGGGCCGCGAGGGAGGCGAAGCGCTGGCGCTCGGCACGGCGGATGAGCGGAGTGGCCTGCTCGAGCACGTCCTCGATCATCCCGTTGCCGCTGAGCCCGGTGAGCACCGCGTGGAACGCGTCGTCGGAGCGCAGCGCCAGCTCGACGTCGCCGTCCGCCAGCGCCCGCGCGAAGTCGTCGTTCGCCGACTCCATCGCGACGAGCGCCTCCGGAGTGACGGCCGGGCCGGCGAGGCGCGTGGCGAGCTCGTGCATGGCGGCGGCGATCTGCTGGGCGTCGCTGATGCTCTCGGCCGTGGCGGGGGTCACGATCGTCGCCCGGCCGGGCTTGGCCGAGACGAGGCCGACGCGGGCCAGCCGGAGCAGCGCCTCCCGGATCGGCGTCCGGCTGACCCCGAGCCAGGCCTCGAGCTCCTGGTCGCGGAGGCGCCCCCCCAGTAGGCGCGCGGACACGATGCACCCACCGGCGCCGGAGAAGCCTCGCGCTCCTCGATGAGCGAGAGGACATAAGCTCGCACACGTGGCAGCCGGCGCAGTGATGTACAACTTCGCGATACAGCTGGCTGATGTGGACCGCGGTGTCTACGAGGACATCACGCTGCGAGCCGCTCGGCACCCCTCCGAGACCGACGCGTACATGATGACGCGCGTGCTCGCGTACTGCCTCGAATACGTGGAGGGGATCACCTTCAGCGAGGGGATCTCGTCGACGGCGACCGAGCCGGCGGTGCTGGTCCGCGATCTCACCGGCAGGCTGACCACGTGGATCGAGGTGGGCGCGCCGGATGCCGAGCGACTGCACTTCGGGAGCAGACTGGCCGACCGCACGACGGTCTACACGCATCGCAACCCGGACAAGGTGATCGCGGCGTGGTCCGGCAAGCGCGTCCACCAGCTCGAGCAGATCACCGTGCAGAGCTTCGACCAGGGGTTCCTGGATGCCGCGGTCGCCGTACTCGAGCGCCGCAACACGCTGACCGTGTCGGTCGTCGAGGGGCAGCTGTATCTCGAGTTCAACGGCGTGACGTCGAGCAGCGACATCCACGTGCATCAGCCGGGCTGAGCCGGCGCCGATTGTCACGAGGCTCGTGTCCGGAAGACCGGTCGGAGGACACGAAGGAGCATCCTCCGAAACGGCCCCTCGGGGCGCACCCGGAGACGACGAGGGCCCGGCACCGTCCTGAGACGGTCCGGGCCCTCGGGCTCGCCGGGGCTGCGCGTCAGCGGCGCAGCGTGTGGCTCGGCTTCTCGTCGAAGCGCACCTGGTACGCGCTCGCGAAGCGACCGAGGTTGCCGAAGCCCCACTCGCGGGCGACCGCGGCGACAGTGGTCGAGCAGGGGTCGCCGGCGACCAGGTCGGAGTGGGCGCGGTCCAGGCGCACGTCGCGCAGGTAGACCGACGGCGACACCCCGAGGTGCCGCTTCGTCGCCTGCTGCAGTGTGCGGGTGTGCAGACCGGCCGCGCGGGCGGCGTCGGCCGGGGTGATCGGCTCGTGGGCGTGGTGCTGGAGGAAGTCGAGCGCCACCCGGGTGCGGGAGGCGGACGGGCGCCGCAGCACGGCCGGCACGTCCCACGCGCGCCACGGGAACAGCAGGAGCAGCACGCGGGCGAGGTCGAGCTCGGCGGTGAAGCGCACGAGCGGAGTGATCGCGGCCGTCGCGAGCGCGGCGCTCGCCTCCGTCACCGCGGCGCGCCAGCGGGCGAGGACGCCGGGGTCGGCGTCCACCCCGTGGTCGAAGGAGACGGGCTGGCGGGGGCCGGCGTGCGTCTCGGTCGCGACGTCCTCGAGGAACCCGGGGGCGAAGTGGATGAGGTTCTGCCGGTGCGGCTCGAACTCGAGCCCGAACTGGCGCTCCGCGGGGAACAGGAACGGGGCCGAGAGCGCGCCGGTCCGGGTGAACGGCGGCAGGTTCAGGCGTCCGCCTCCGGCGCGGAACCAGCCGACGACGTACTCCTTCAGGTGGGGGACCTGGCCGGTGAGGGCGCCGGAGCAGTCGGAGGTGCGCAGGGTCACCCGGTCGCTGCCGCGGACGGCGTAGCGGTAGGAGAAGCCGCGCTGCGACGGAGCGACGCGGAACTCGCCTCCGCCGTACGCCTCGGAGTAGACGGCGGACGCGGCGGACGGATCGTCGCCGGAGGCTTCGTAGCGCCGGTCGGCCCGCTCGTCGCCCGCGAAGGGGCTGCCGAGGGTGAAGGTCGACTCGCTCATGACGTCCGCCCGGGGCGGCGGCGGAGGGACCAGTGCATGGGGGACTTCTTCCGGGTTCGGGGTCCGTGCGCTCGGGGGGACGCACGAGGGGTACGGAATCAAGACGTGTCGAGGAGCCGGAATGTCACGAATCCCGTCTCGAGACGTCCCCCATCGGCGGCACTCGCAATCCGGCCAGCGGATTCGGCGGCCCGTTGTCAAGGCTGGTAGTCATGCCGGACGGCGCCCCACACTGAGGGCATCGTCGCGCGGGGACACCGCGCGCGGGACCGCGGAGGAGGCGCTCATCGACGACGACCCCCTCCTGAACGCGTCCGACGCGACCCTCGCCGCGCGCGCCGTCGACGGCGACGTGCAGGCGTTCGAGCAGCTCGCCCGCCGCCACGGCGCCCTCATGCGCGTCTACGCCGCGAAGCTCCTCGGCTCCGAGGCGGAGTCCGAGGACGTGGTGCAGGAGGCGTTCCTCACCGGCTGGCGGCGCCTGGCCGATCTCGACAGCCCGGCGCACATCCGCAACTGGCTGATGCGCATCGTCACCCACAAGGCGATCGACCGGATCCGCGTCCGCCGCCGCCACGACGACATCGACGACTGGGATCCGCCCGCGCCGCCCGAGCACTCCCCCGAGCGCATCGTGGAGGCGCGACTCCAGCTGGACGCGGTCTGGGAAGCGCTGGACCGATTGCCTGCTGATCAGCGACGCTGTTGGCTACTCCGCGAGACCGCCGGCTACAGCTACCAGGAGATCGCCGACGCTCTCGAACTCCCCGTCTCGACGGTCCGCGGCCTCCTCGCCCGGGCCCGTCGATTCCTGCTCCACGAATTGGAGGCATGGCGATGACCGACGACGCCGCCGTGCCCGAGGACGACCTCGACGGCCACACGCTCGAGGAGCTGGGCGAGTACCTCGACCGCGGCCGCGAGCCGCGCGACCCCTCGATCGAGAACTCCGCCGCGTGCCGGCTCGCTCTCGCGAACCTCACCCGCCTCACCGAGCTCTCGGCACGGGCGCTGCGCCAGGAGGCCGACCGCGAGCCCGACCGCGACGAGGTCTGGATCGCCGGCCTGCTCGACGCGATCCGCTCCGAGGTGCGCTCCGGCCGCGACATCCCCGTCCGCCACCCCGACCCGACCCTCCGCCTGGCGCTCACCGAGGCGGCCGTGCGCGGGATGATCCGCCGCGCCGGCGACACGATGGGCGGCGTCATCATGGGCCGCTGCACCCTCGACGGCGACGTCTCGGCTCACGGCGCGGTGGTGCGGATCGACGTGACCTGCGCCCTCGAGTTCGGCCTGCCGGTCGCCGTGGCCGCCGACCGCCTGCGCGAGCGCATCCGCTACGCCCTGGAGCGCCACACCGAGCTGACCGTCGGCGCGATCGACGTGACCGTCGACGACGTGTACCCCCACCGGGAGGAGCGGGAATGACCGACGACACCGAGCTCTCGCAGCGGCTGACCGCCGAGATCCGCGACATCGAGGGAGTCGCGGGGGTCTACCCCGCCCAGCCGATCGTCGAGGCCGCGGCCGACGCGCTCGCCGTGAAGCTGGACCTGCGGCAGCCCGACGTGCTGGTCGACATCGACCGGTCGGAGGGGTTCACCACGGTGAGCGCGCACATCGCCGCGTCCGCCGCACTGCCGGCCCCCGAGACGCTCCGCCTGGTGGGCGAGCGGATGCACGCACTGCTCGCCGCCGACCCGTCGGTCTCGGGGCCGCTCGCCGTGAACGTGAAGGTCCGCCTCATCGAGGATTCGGGGCGCGCCGAGCACTGAGCGGTGCCGCCGCCGTCCCCTCCCGCGGGAAGCCGCTCGGGTACGCCGCGTGCGGCGTGCCGCGTAGCGGAGCGGCATCCCGCGGAAGGGATCAGGGGCAGCCCGACCGGGTCAGCAGGAGACGAGGCGGTCGAAGCGGGACGCGACGCCCGAGCTGTCGCTGAACTTGCGGTTGATGACGCTCATCTTGTTGCAGCCGCTGTCCGGGCCGTTCCTCCAGATGACCTTGACGTTGCTCGCCTGGTCGCAGTGCCACCACACCGTGACCTGCGCGCGACCCAGGGAGTCGCGCTGCGAGCGGACCTCGTAGCAGTTGCCCGGGCCGCCGTTCTGGTAGACGAGCTGCCCGGCGGAGGCGGGGGTCGCGACGGCGACGGCCCCTCCGAGGGCGAGGGCGATCGCGGCGAGCGTTGCCGTGAGACGACGGTGCATGGTGTTCTCCTTCGAACGGGCGATCGGAGGCGAAGGCGGCCGCCCCTCTGCCAGCACCCTAGACCCGGCCCGGCCGAGCCCGGTCGTGAGCTTTCGTGCCGGAGATCACCCCGCCTGGAGGGTGGGGGGAGAGCGAGTACTCCTCACTAGCGTCGAGGCGCGTGCAGCTGCGCGCCCCTTCGACGCAGAGGACTCGCCATGCCTTCACGACTCCTCGACCGGCCGCGACTCGCCCTCGCCCTCGCGGCCCTGTGCCTCGGAGTGCTGGCGGCGACACCCCCGCAGGCGGTCGCCGCCCTCGCACCGGCGTCCACGACTCCGACCGCCTCGTCCGCCGGCCAGGCCGTCACGGCGGCACCCGCCGACGCCCCGGGCTGGACCACGCTCCTGCGCGACGACTTCACCGGGCCGGCGGGCGCGCCGGTCGGGAGCCAGTGGGAGCACGAGGTCGGCACCTGGGGCACCGGGGCGGTCGACCGGACGACCGCGTCGACGGCGAACGTCTTCCTCACGGGCGGCGGCGCTCTGGGCATCCGCGCCCTCCGCGACTCCGCCGGAGCATGGACCTCCGGGCGGATCGTCACCGCCGACAAGTCGTTCTCGGCGCCGGCGGGCGGCCGACTGCTGATGACCGCCTCGATCCAGCTGCCGGACGTCGCGCAGGCCACCGGCTACTGGCCCGCCTTCTGGGCTCTCGGGCGGGACGCGAACGCCGTCATCGACTGGCCCGCGACCGGCGAGTTCGACATGCTCGAGGCCGTCAACGGCACCGCCCAGGTGATCCAGACGCTGCACTGCGGAGTACCGGACGGCGGCCCCTGCGACGAGCCCGCCGGCCGGACGAGCGGGATGCTGGACTGCGCGTCCTGCGTGACCGGGTTCCACCGCTACTCCGCCCTGCTCGACCGGACCGTGCCCGGCGACGAGCGCGTGGAGTTCCTCGTCGACGGCGTCACCCGGCACGTGGTGCGGGAGTCGGAGGTGGGGACGGCCGCGTGGCAGGCCGCGGTCCCGAACGACGTGCTGCTGATCCTGAACCTCGCCATCGGGGGCGGGCTGCCGAACGGGGTGTGCGGGTGCGACAGCGCGGCCGCTCCGAAGAGCTCCGGCGGGACGATGCTCGTCGACCACGTCGCGGTCTACCGGTCCGACGCGGCGCCGGCTCCGGTCGTCGTCGGGACCGCCGCGGTGGGCGCGACCCTGTCCTCCTCCGCCGGCCGGACGGGACCGCTCGTGCACCGCTGGGCGGCGGGAGGCGTCGACATCGCGGGAGTGACGGGTCCGGATCTCGTGGTCCCCTCCTCCGCGGTCGGCAAGCGGGTGACCGTGACGGTGAGCGCCGCCGACGGCTCCGGCCCGACGACCTCGCAGCCGACCGCACCGGTCGCCGCCGGCACCCTCGGCGCCGCGACGCCGACCGTCACGGGCACGGCCCGGGTCGGAGCGGTGCTCACGGCAGCCCCGGGTCCGTGGACGCCGACTCCCGTCAACCTCACCTACCGGTGGAAGGCGGACGGCGCGGCCATCGCGGGAGCGACGTCGCCGCGGTTCACGCTCACGAAGGCTCAGGCGGGGAAGCGGATCACGCTGACCGTCACCGGGACGAAGACCGGCTACTCGACCGCGAGCCGGACCTCCGCGGCGACGGCGGTCGTGGGACGGTGACGGGCGCGGGCTGTCCCCCGCCCGCCACCGTGTCTCAGACCTCGCGCTTGCGGCGAGGAGCGATGCGCAGGACGGCGGTCCCCGCAGCGATGAGGGCGAAGGCCGCGAGTGCCAGCCAGACCGAGTCGAACCCGGTCATGGCGAGCGTTCCGGCACCGACTCCGGCTCCGGCGGCTGTTCCGATGTGGTTGTACATGTCTCTCTCTCTGTTTCACCAGTCGCGCCGACGGCGTGTCAGCGCATCCAGGTAGGCCTTGGTGTGGACGACCTGCAGGAACAGGTCGACGACGAGCTCGTACATCGACGCGGCGGCGAGCATGTACCGCCAGCCGCGGTCGCGGACCGTCACGATCCGCTCGACGACGAAGATCGCGGTGACGGCCAGCCAGAACGGCTGGAGGCTCAGCTCGCCCCAGCCGACGGCGTAGACGATCGTGGCCAGGTAGACGTAGGTGATGATGCAGCCGAGCATCGTGAGCAGCTGGCGCCCCCAGTAGGGAGCCGTGACCCGCGTGAAGCCGTACTGCACGCAGTTCTCGACCGCTCCGCGCTTCCAGCGCAGGCGCTGACGCCAGAGGTCTCCCCAGGTCGGCATGACCTCGGTGACGAGGGTGCAGCCGGCGGGGCTCAGCACGTCGTAGCCGAGGTGGCGGATCGCGAACGTGAGCTCGTTGTCCTCGGTGAGGACGGTGGTGTCGTAGATGCCGCCGATGCCGTCTCCGGAGGGGAGGGAGCCGGCCAGGCGGGCCGCGCTGATGCGGCGCATCACGGCGACCTGGAGCACGGCCGCGGTGCCCGTGACGACGAGGCACTTCCCGTTCAGCCGGCGCACGTCGCGGGCGTAGCGCGCGTACTCGTTGCGCTGGAGGTGGCCGACGAAGCCGCCGCCCTCGCCGCCGCGGAACACTCCTCCGACCGCGCCGATGCCGCCGTGCAGCCTGCCGCGGGCGATCTCGAGGAACCCGGGGTCGAGCGCGGAGTCGGCGTCCTGCACGAGCACCAGGTCGTCGTCCTGCAGCCCCGGGAGGACCTCGGCGAGGAACTGGTTGAGGCCGCCCGCCTTCTTGTGGCTGTTCCCGACGGTGACGAACACCTCGGCGCCGTGCGCGAGAGCGATCTCGACCGTGGCGTCGGTGCAGTTGTCGGCGATGACGACGATCCGGTCCGGCGGCCAGGTCTGCCGGCGCAGGCCCTCGATCGCCGCGGCGATCCCGGCCTCCTCGTTGTGGGCGGGGAGGGCGGCGACCAGGTCGCCGATGCGCGACGAGGCGCGGCGGCCGCTGCGGGGGCGCGTGCCGGCGATCGGGGTGGATGCCGGAGGGAGTCGGTCGGCGTCGACGGAGGGGAGCGCGGTGCGCTCGAGGACCGCGGCGGGGGCCGGCGGACGCTCGAGCAGCGCGGTCGGGGCGGCCGGGCGCTCCAGGAGCGCGGTCGCGGCGGACGAACGCTCGACCACGGCGGTCGGCGCGGCCGGACGCTCATTCATCGCGGCCCGACGCTCCAGCACCGCGGTCGCGGCGGCCGGTCGCTCGACCACTGCGGGCGGGGCGGCCGGACGCTCCAGCACCGCGGTCGGGGCGGCGGGGACCGTCACCGCTCCGGCAGGCGTCGCGGACGCGAGGCGGCGCGGAGCGGAGACCCGCTCGCGCCCGGAGCGGGCGGCACGGCGTCCCGAGAGCGGGCGCG
The DNA here is from genome assembly GCF_002932775.1 of Rathayibacter sp. AY1B8. NCBI lineage: Bacteria > Bacillati > Actinomycetota > Actinomycetes > Micrococcales > Microbacteriaceae > Rathayibacter > Rathayibacter sp. AY1B8. The sequence goes on from NZ_PSWJ01000005.1 coordinate 144,873, forward strand.
AGGCCGTCTCGTCGTGCGCCTCCCAGGTCGCCCGGCGACGGGGAGCCGCCGGCTCGTCCGCGCCGTGGCCGGGCTGTGTGCTCATGACTGTTCCTCTCCGCGGCCGGGGGCCGATGTGCGCTGATGAGCGCCCGCGCGGAACGGAGGTCGTCGCCGGGGTGGGCGCGACCCGAGTGAGGAACGGCGTCCGACGGGGGGATCGGAGCAGGGCCTGACAGAGGACAGCATCGGGGGGTGCTGCGATCAACCTAGGGGCACGGAGATGATGGAAGCAAGTGAATTTTGTCACCCTAAAGGGGCCATGCAAGGTCCTTGCGGCTCCGTCGTCTTCGTCGTAAAAGGTCAGTCGGCTCGCCGAGCCTCCTCCACACCCGGCGCACCCCTCTCCGCTCGGCCCCGCGGCGGGCCGTTCGGGGGTCGGCGGCGCTCTTGTGCGTCGAGCCGCCGGGGTCCACCATCGAGCGACGGCCCCCGCCCGGGGCGGCCGCACCCGACGGGTCAGGGGCGCCATGCGGTCGCGAGGTCTGCTCTTCTGCCTGATCCCGCCGATCCTCTGGGGCGGCATGCTCCCGGTCGCGGACAGCATCGCGGCGACGGTCGACTCCTTCTTCATGACCCTCATCCGCTACACCGCCGCCGCGGTCGTCCTGGCCGCGCTGCTCGCCCGGGCAGAGGGGCTCAGCGCCTTCCGGCTCGACGGCCGCGGGTGGCGGCTGGCGCTGCTCGGCGCCTCCGGATTCGCCGGCTTCGGCCTGCTCGCCTTCACGGCTCTGCGGTTCACCTCGGCCCCGAACGTCAGCCTGATGATGGGGATGATGCCGGCGATCGGCGCGGTGCTCGCGAGCATCGGCGCGCGTCGCCTGCCGCCTGCCGCCACCGTCGGCTGCATCCTGCTCGCGCTCGCCGGAGTCGCGCTCGTCGTCACCCGCGGCGACGTCGCCCTCCTCCTCGACGGCGAGCTGGGGTTCGGCGAGCTGCTCGCCCTGCTCGGAGCGATCTGCTGGGTCGTCTACACGCGCGGAGCCGCGGCGTTCCCCGGCTGGTCGGCGCTGCGGTACTCGACGCTCACCACCGCGCTCGGCTGCCCCTCGATCGCCGTCGCGGTCGCCGTGGCGACGGCCACCGGCTCCGCGCACCCGCCGACCGGGGCCGAGGTGCTCGCGGCCTGGCCGCAGCTGGCGTACCTGATCCTCCTGGCCGGCGTCGTCGCCGTGCTGCTGTGGAACGCCGGCATCAAGCTGCTCGGCGCCCTCAACGGCACGCTCTTCCAGAACCTCGTCCCGGTCACGACCTTCGCGATCAGCATGGCGGGCGGCTACCGGCCGGGGCCCGTCGCCCTGCTCGGCGCGGCCATCGTCGTGACGGCGCTGCTGCTCAACAACTGGGCGACGCGGCGCGCGGCCGCGGTCGCCGCGCGTCCCGCGGCGGTGCCGGCCCCGGTGCGCTGAGCGCACCGCGGGAGCCTCCCGCTCGGGGCGGTCACTGGTCGGAGTTGCCGGCCCAGCGGACGGAGCCCTGCGCCTCCTCCTTGCTGATCGGGGACACGGTGCCGCAGTGCGAGCACTCGAGCAGGTAGCGGGTCGAGACGGTCAGGACGGGGACGAAGAAGAGCGAGAGGCGCGTCCGGCGGCGGAGGATCCGCTGCTCGTCGCGCTGCCCGCAGACGCGGCAGACGAAGACGAGCATCCGGAGGAGGTCCTCGACGGCTCGGGTCCCGAAGATGAGGAGCATGCGTCCGAGCGTAGGGAGCAGGGCGCGCTCGGCGGAGGGGGTTTCCGGGGCGCCGTCGCCGCGTAGCGCCGGGCGCAGACGACCACGGCGAGCGCCGTCTCGAGCAGGTCGCCTCCGTAGAACAGCAGGAGCGCCGCCTGGCGTCCGGTCTCGTCCGGAGCCTCCGCGTAGAGCACGGTCGCGAGCAGCCCGTGCGCGGCGATGCCCGCTCCGAGCACCCCCAGGCGCAGGCCGAACGGGGCGCGGTGCGGGTTCGGATCGACTCCGGCGAGCGCCGCCGTCAGCAGGCAGCCGCTGAGGAGGAAGTGCACGCTGAGCGCGAGGTGCAGCAGCGGATCGGCGTGCGCGGTGGTGAGCAGTCCGGTCGCGTGCACGAGCCAGAGGGAGCCCGTCGAGAGCAGGAGCGCCGTCACGGGGTGGGCGAGGAGACGGGCCGGGCGGCTCCGGAGCAGCCGCGAGAGCCGCCGGGCAGCCGTGACGTCGAGCGCGCGCAGGGCCAGGGTGACGGGGGCCGAGAGCACCAGGAGGAGCGGCGCGAGCATCCCGACGACCAGGTGCGTCAGCATCGCCCCGCGCGGATCCGCGTGCGACCACTCCGCGAGCGGACCAGCGAAGCAGAGCGCCGCGGTCGCGAGCCCGCCGAGGAGCAGGGCGGTGCGGTGGAGCGGCCACGGCCGTCCGCGCCGCCGCTCGAGTGCCGCGGCGCCCCCTCCGAGCGCCGCCGCCGCGGCCAGCGGGACCAGGAGCAGCAGGCCCGGGTCGAGCAGGGTGTGGTCGGCGTGCGGGGTCACGCCGTCGCGCGCCGTCGCCGAGGCAGGAGGAGCAGGCCCGCCGCCAGCAGCACCGCTCCGGAGGCGATCCAGACGGAGTCGTAGAGCAGCAGGTCGACGTCGTAGCGCACCTGGTGCACCCGGAGCAGCTTGTGGTCGACGACTCCGTCCCACAGCTGGAACAGCCCCGCCCCCGTGAGCCCCGCGGCCCACGCCGTGCGCGGACGCAGAGCGGATCGGCGCCGGGCGTCGGCGAGCAGGAAGCCGCCGCCGACGAGCGCGAGGATCTCGGCCGCGTGCAGCAGCCCGTCCGAGAGCAGGCCGATCGCCGGAGTGGAGCGGTCGTAGAAGTGGTGCCAGGCGAGGACCTGGTGGAAGACGATCTCGTCGACGGCCGCCATGAGGCCGACTCCGATCAGGAAGGCGCCCTGGAACGCCCTGTCGCCGCGGAGTCCCCGGCCGCTCCGCCGCATCCGGTCCCCTCCCGATCGAGTGCCGGGGCCCCGGGATCCCGAGACCCCCGCGCCTCCTCCCGAGGCCCCGCCACCAGGGAAGCGGACGCCCGGATCGCGGCCTAGAGGGTTGACTCCTCGCGCCCGCGCCGGTCGTGCTGCCCCTCCGCTACGGGCTGGGCCGACGAGGCGCAACCCCGCGCGAGGGGCGCTCCCGTTCGGGAGAGTGGAGGCATGCAGCAGCTGACCTACGCCTCCAAGAGCTTCGTGACGACCGACGCCGTGACCGAGGCCCTCCTCGACCTGGTGACCGCGATCGACCGCCAGGAGCACTCCGAAGCAGTCACGGTCCCGGCGTTCACCGAGGACGGCGAGCTCATCGAGGCGAAGATGACGCTCGACGCGAGCAGCGAGCTCGTCGCCGTCCCCGTCGAGGTCTCCATCAAGGACGAGGAGTCGACCACCGGCGCCGTCGAGGCCGCCGTCGAGGACATCCGCTCCCGCATCAAGAGCAACCGCGCCACGATCGCGCGCCCCGTGATCGACGAGGACCCGGAGCCCTACAACTACGAGGAGTTCTGAGCCGCGCCTGCGGGCCTCCACGCATCCGCACCTCCGCACTGAGGTGCCCGGATCTGCTCGTGACACACCGGAGCGGCCGGCCGATCCGGGCACCTCAGCGCCGGTCCACGAGCTGCGCCTCTTGACCGGCGGCGCAGCAGGGAGTCGGATGAGGGCGTGCGCGCGCTGGTCCCCGTCTCCGATCCGTGGTCCGTCGACGGGAGCGGGCGGACGGACGACGGGCCCGTCGACGACCTCTCGGTCCGCGCCGAGCGGGACGGCGGCTCGTACTCGGTCCGCACGCTGCGGCTGACCGGTGTCCGCCTCGGGCCGCGCGGCTCGGTGCACGGAGTGGTCACCGACCCGGTCGCGACGGCCGCGCTCGCGATCGGCTCGCTCCTCCTCTCGGTGATCCCCGCCGGCCTGCCCGGGGACCGGACGCGAGCGGCGATGGTGGCGGCGGAGGCGCGGGCCCAGGAGCTGGCCGCCGACCGGCCCGCGTGGGACGTGAGCGCCCTCCCCCTCGAAGGGATCGACTACGCGCTCTTCACCCGGACCCTGCCCGAGGGCGCCGTCGCGCACGCCGACCTCGGCTGGGCCGTCGTCGCGCTGTGGAGCACAGGCCTGCTCCCCCGGGGTCCCTTCCACCTGCTCGACATCCCCGACGAGCCCGTCCAGCGCTGAGTCGCCCGGATCGGCTCGCGACACACCGCAGCGGGGAGCCGATCCGGGCGACTCAGCGAACGGGTCAGCGCACTCAGCGCGGGGTCACGCGCCCGCGACCGTGGAGCCGCGCACCAGCAGCTCGGTCGGCAGCAGCGTCACGCGCTGCACCTCCTCGCCGGCCAGGAGTCGCACCAGCACGTCCGCCATCGCCTCGCCGAGGCCCGTGGAGGGCTGGCGCACCGTGGTGAGGCGCGGCTCGCTCGCCTCGGCGAAGTAGTCGCCGTCGAATCCCGCGAGCGCGATGTCGCCCGGCACCGTGAGGCCGCGCTCGCGCAGCGCCGTCAGGGCGCCCGACGCCATCTGGTCGTTGGAGGCGAAGACCGCGTCGATCGGCCGGCCGGAGTCGAGCAGGCGGCGCATCGCGGTCGCGCCGTCCTCGGGCGAGTAGTCGCCGTACTCGACGAGCGAGTCGTCGAGGCCCGCGGCGGTGACGGCCGAGCGCCAGCCGGACAGGCGGTCGATCGCGGCGGGCATGTCCTGGCGGCTCGCGATCATCGCGGGGGCCGTGCGGCCGAGGCCCAGGAGGTGCTCGGTGACCGTGCGCGCCGCTCCGGTGTTGTCGACGTCGACGAAGTAGCTGCCGCCCTCCTCCGTCAGCGGCCGCCCGCCGAAGACCACGGGGAGGGAGGCGCCGAGCTGCGCGTAGGAGTGGTCGCCGCTGTGGTGCGAGACGACGAGCGCGCCGTCGACGTTGCCGCCGAGCAGGTAGCGCCGCGTCTTCTCGGGAGCCGCCTCCGACGCGATCACGATGGTGAGCGTGTACTCGGTGCCGGCGAAGGCCATCGCGGCGCCCTGCACCACTGAGGCGAGGAACGGATCCGCGAACACCTTCGCCGCCGACTCCGGCACCACGAGCGCGACGGTCTGCGTGCGGCGGCTGGCGAGGGAGCGCGCGGCGCGGTTGGGCACGTAGCCGAGCTGCTCGATCGCGGCGAGCACGGCCGTCCGGGCGCCGTCCTTCACGCGCGGGGAGTCGTTGACGACCCGGCTGACCGTCGCGCGGGAGACTCCGGCCAGCGCGGCGACGGCTTCGAGGGTCGGGGCGGCCGAGGCGGTGTCGTGGGTCATGCGGGCCTTCCTCGCGGGTGCCTCCGAGGCTAGCCGAGCGCCGGAGGAGCGGGCTCGTGCGGGGCGTCCGCGGCGTGAAGTGGCGCGGATCGCGGCCATTCGGGGGTGATGCGGGGCGGCGGACCGGGCCGGCGGAGTGAGTCCGCGGCCTGCGAGGGCGCGGATAGCGGCCGTTCGGGGTGGCGCCGGGCGGTCGGGGCGCCGCCTCGGCGATCACCGGCGCGACCGGCGCACGGCGATCGGTCGCGCACTGGCGGAGGCAGGCAGCCTCGCGCCCGTCAGCGCCCGCGGCGGAAGCGCGCGAGGAGGCTCCGGAGCCGCTCGGCCTGCCGGTCGGTGAAGTCGTTCGACAGCCGGAACGCCTCGTTCGTCGGGTCCGCCCCGTTCGCGACATCGCGGATGGCGCGCAGCGCCTGCTCCGACGGCGTCGGCCCGTCCCCCGGACGCGGCTCCGACGGCCCGCTCGAGGGGTCCTCGTCGCGCCGGTCCTTCGGCTCCATGTCGCCTCCTCTGCGCCAGCCTAGGCGGCGGGAGGTCGGGCCAGGAGGCCCGAACGGGGCGTGATCGGCGGGATCCTGCGCGGCAGTGGTCGGGATGCTCCGAGCACGACGACCGGTCGGGTCGCGAACCCGCCGGCCGCTCAGTCCACGGCCCGATCCCTCCCCGCAGCCCCCGACCCCCGGACCCGG
>NZ_PSWJ01000050.1:0-2573 GCF_002932775.1 Rathayibacter sp. AY1B8
CCCGCACCGGCCGCCTCCCCTGCCGTCACCGAGGGCCCGGCCCCCTCCGGGCCGCCGGGGACCACGACCGGGAGCTCCGCGCCGGGCCCGATCGGCAACGGCCCGGCCCTGCCCTCCGTTCCGGTCTCGACCCCCGCACCCAGCACTCCGGTCCCTGTTCCTGTTCCTGTTCCTGTTCCTGTTCCTGTTCCGACCGTGACTCCCCCACCGGACACTCCGGCTCCGGCAGGGACGCACGTACCGAGCACTCCGGCGCCGGTCCCGACGGAGGCGCCGAGCACCTCCGCTCCGGTCTCGACTCCCGCACCGGTCACGACCCCTACTCCGGCCGCACCTCCCGCTCCGGCCGCACCGACCCTCGCGCTCGACACCGACGGCCGGCTGCTGCCCGATGCCCGGGGCACCGCCACGCCCGGCGCCGAGGTGCTCCTCGAGGACGCCTCCGACGGACGCCGCGTGGGCTCCGCCACCGCCGACGCCGACGGCTCCTGGACCGCGCCGGCGCTCCCCCTCCCCGCGGGCACGACCACGGTGCTGGCGCGCACCGCTGCAGGAGTCAGCGCCCCCGAGACGGTCGACCTGCGCGCTCCGGTGCTCCTCGCCCGGGCCGCGTCGAGCGGGGGCGCGGTCGGCGTGCTCGTGCTCGCCGATCCCGACGCGGACGGCCTCGACCTCCTGGTCGACGGCGGGCAGGTGCGGTCCCTCGCTCCCGGAGCCCCCGTCCTCGCCGCGACCCTGGAGGTCGGTCCCGGGAGGCACACGATCGGCGTCCGCTACTCCTCCCCGGACGGGCGGACGGGACCCGTCGCCGTCGTGTCCGTCGACGCGGGCTGAGGCGCGCGGACCGCCCCGTGCCCCACCGTTATCCTGGGCGGATGCAGCCCGAACCCGCCGCGTCCGCGACTCCCCGGCCCGCCCCCGCGAGCACCCGTCCGACGGGCAGCGACGCCGCGTGGTCCGGCGCCCGGCCCGCGGGAAACCACTGGACCCTGACCTTCGCCTGCCCCGACCAGCCGGGCATCGTGCACGCCGTGTCCGGTGCCGTCGTCCAGGCCCGCGGCAACATCACCGAGAGCCAGCAGTTCTCGAGCGCCGACACCGGCCGCTTCTTCATGCGCCTGCAGGTGGAGTCGCCGATCAGCCGCGAGGAGTTCGCCGCCGCCCTGCTGCCGATCACGGAGCACTACGGGATGACCTGGCGCCTCGACGTCGTCGGCCGGCCGCTGCGCACCCTCGTCCTCGCCTCCACCGCCGCGCACTGCGTCAACGACCTGCTCTTCCGCCAGCGCGCCGGGCAGCTCGCGGTGGACATCCCGATGATCCTGTCCAACCACGGCAGCCTTCGCGACCTCGCCGAGTTCTACGGCGTGCCCTTCGAGTCGCGACCCGTGGTCTCGCCGGAGTCGAAGCGCGGGTTCGAGGAGCGCGTGCTGGAGGTCGTCGAGGAGCACGACGTCGAGCTCGTGGTCCTGGCGCGCTACATGCAGATCCTCTCCCCCGAGCTCTGCGCGCGACTGGCCGGCCGCGCCATCAACATCCACCACTCGTTCCTGCCGGGCTTCAAGGGCGCGAACCCCTACAAGCAGGCGCACGCCCGCGGCGTCAAGCTGATCGGGGCGACCGCGCACTTCGTCACCAGCGACCTCGACGAGGGGCCGATCATCGAGCAGAACGTGGTGCGCGTGGACCACTCGCACTCGGTCGCTCAGCTCGTGGCGATCGGGCAGGACGAGGAGAGCCGCACGCTCACGCAGGCGGTCAAGTGGTTCGCGGAGGACCGGGTGCTCCTCGACGGGGCCCGCACCATCATCTTCCGCTGACCTCCGGCGGCTAGCATGGTCGGCGTGAATCGAGCAGGAGCGGACACCGCGGGCACCGACATCAGGATCGGCCCGAACGCGATCCTCCGGTTCCTCCTGGAGCTCGTCGCGCTGGCGACCTTCGCCCTCTGGGGCTTCGCGACGTGGGACCTCCCGTGGAACATCGTCCTCGGCATCGGCGCTCCGGTGGTCGCCGCGCTGGTCTGGGCGCTCTTCCTCTCGCCGCGCGCGGTCCTCGCGATCGACGTCTACGGCCGCTCGCTGATCGAGCTGCTCGTGATGGGCGCCGCCGCGCTGGCGTGGCTGGACCTCGGCCAGCCGGTCGTCGCGATCGTCTTCGGCGTCCTCGCCGTCGTCTCCGGCGTCATCGCGGGACGCCGCTCCCTCTGATCCTGACGGCGGCCGCTCAGGCCGAGGGGGCGCTCGCTCGGAGCCGTCCACCGCTGTCCCCGAGGGTGCACCGCTGTCCCCGTGCGCTCGCCGCCGCCCCGGAGCGGAACCGAACGCGTCGTCCAGGCTCGCAGCCGCTTGTCGCCACTGCGCTCTCCCGTCGATGCGCCGCCGGCGATGCGCTACCGCAGCGGGATCCAGGGCCGATCGCGCCGCCGGGCCCGCAGTCGAAGGTGCTCCGCCCCGCCTGATCGCCGCTCTCTCCCCCGACAAGGTGAAGGGCACGATCGTCGCCTGCACCGCGGGCGTCACCGCGCGCGTCTCCAAGTCGGCCGAGGTCGAGCGGGCCGGCGGCATCGGCAT
>NZ_PSWJ01000051.1:0-2462 GCF_002932775.1 Rathayibacter sp. AY1B8
ACCGGGACGGAGCGGACCGGAACGGAGGCGGACCAGGGACAGGGGCGGACCAGGGACAGGGGCGGACCGGGGACAGGGGCGGACCGGGACGCGGTGGCCGACGCCCCGAAGCGCCGAAGCACGACGGGACACGGGGCTCGAGGCTCGGAGCTCCGGGACACAGGGCTCGGAGCTCGAGGCTCGGAGCTCCGGGACACAGGGCTCGGAGCTCGAGGCTCGGAGCTCGAAGCTCGAGGCTCGGAGCTCCGGGATACAGGGCTCGGAGCTCAGAACTCGGAACTCGAGGCTCGACGAAGCGCCAACGTGCCGACGGACCTCGCGGCGCCGGAGGTGCGAGAGCGCGAGGGCGCCTGGGCGTGTCCAGGCACGGCGATGCACCGCCTCGCGGCCGACGGAGTGTCGGATCGCCCGGCAGGTCGGGCTGCGGATCAGAACGGCGGAGACGCGTCCACGAACCGCGGCCGCGTCGGCGACAGCAGCGATGGTGACGGTCGAGGTGACGACGGTCGCGATGACCTCAGCTGCGATGACGAGGATCGTGGTGACAGCGGGTGCGGCTGCTGCTCCGGCTGCGGCTCCGGCTCCGGTTCTTGCGCCGATTGCGGCGTCGGTCGTCGCGTGGGCGGCAGCGGAGCCCCGGGCAGCGCCCGCGGTCGGTCGGTGATCCGACGGCCGGTGGGGGTCGTCCAGACGACGGTGCCGTCCGGATGGAGGGCGTAGGTCCAGCGGTCGCCGTGGCGGACGTGGTGGTGCGCGACGCAGAGCGAGGCCAGGTTGCCGAGGGCGGTCTCGCCTCCGTTCCGCCATTCGAGGGTGTGATCGGCCTCGGCCGTCGAGGACGAGCGGGTGCAGCCGGGGAACCGGCAGGTCCGGTCGCGCAGCTGCAGCTGGAGGCGCATCCGAGGGGGCGGGACGCGGAGGGTCCTGCCGACCGACGTCACCACTCCCGTGTCCGGATCGGTCAGCACCCGCGTGAAGGTGGCCGCCGTGCGCACGAGCTCCCGGGCGACGTCGGCGGGGACGAGACCGTAGCCGTCGAGTTCGGCCGGCGCGTCGTCGAGGCCGACCGCGGTGCTGGCGGCGAGGGTGAGGCGCACGTCGGCGCGGACTCCGGAGACCGAGGCGGGGCTTCCGAGTACAGAGGCGGGGATTCCGCTCGCTCCTTCGCCCGAGGATCCGTCTGCGGAGATGTCGCCGTCGATGAGCAGATCGACGAGTGCGTCGGCCCGCAGCTGCGCGAGCGTCCGGCCGTCGCCGAGGGAGATGTCAGCGTCTCCTCCGGCGCTGCCACCCGTCTCCGCGCCGAGCACGGCACCAGCACGCGCACCAGCACCAGCACGCGCACCAGCACCAGCACCAGCACCAGCACCAGCACCGACTGCTACCCGGGCATCGCCACGGGCACCAGCACCGCTCTGTGCAGTCGCACTCGCACTCGCACTCGCACTCGCACTCGCACCTGCACCTGCACCTGCACCTGCACCGAGCCCGATCCTCGCCGCGTCCGCCCCGTCGCGGAGCGAGCGGGCGATCCGGTCGAGACGGTTGTAGGCGCCGACCGCGACCGGGGCCGGCAGCAGGGCGCAGAGCGTGGCCATGCCGTCGGCCTCGGCGCCGAGCCACACGCTGCGGTCCTCGCGGGCGCGGGCGTGGCGCTCGGTGAACGGCTGCTCGTGCAGCTCGTCGCGCAGCCGCGCCACGGTCCGGCGGAGCTGGGTGGGCGTCTGCGAGAGCGCCGCGGCGGCCGCCCGCTCGTCGAAGGACGCGCGCGACGGAGCGGGGAGGGTCGCGGCGGCGGCGCAGACGACCTCGCCGGCCTCCCAGAGGATCCGGGCCTCGGCCAGGAGGGTGCGGGTCGCCGGGAGGTCCTCGATGAGGAGCCGAGCGTGCTCGAGACGCCGAGACGCCACGCGCTCCGACATCCCGAGCGCCGTCGCGAACTCGGCTCGGATCGAGCGCTCCACGAGGTCTCCCGCCTCGCTCCGGGAGAGACGACTCCCCCGCGCGAACGACTCCGGCACGAGCAGCGCCGCCCGGTACGCCGTGTGCAGGGCGACGGCCCCCGCGAGCAGCACCGGAGCCGAGGAGCGGGCGAGCCCCGCCGCGAGACCGGCGAGCGCGCGCACCGCGTCGAGCGTCTGCGCCGTCTCGCCCGCGCGCACCGCCTCGACCGCCTGCGCCGCGTCACCCGAACTTCTCATACGTGTATTGAATCAGCGACCACCGACATCGGGCCGGGGCCCGTGACCGGGATCGGGACAACGGAGCCGGTACCCCGCCTGTGGAGGGAGGACCGGCGGCGAGCGCAAGCTCGCACATCCCTGTCCGCGCGATTCCTGAGCCGAGCCACCAGCCCGCGCCGCCCGCCCCGCTCGCCGGTCTCGCGGCGGGGCTCGCCCGCTCCTCGGCTCCGGTGCTGCTCGCGGGGGCCGTCGCCCTGCACACGGCGTACCGGGCGGCGC
>NZ_PSWJ01000052.1:0-2028 GCF_002932775.1 Rathayibacter sp. AY1B8
TGACCTACACCTTCCCCTCGACCCACCAGGTCGAGAAGGTGTCGGTGCAGTTCCTGGCCGACGGCGGCACCAGCTGGGCGCAGACCTACCAGCTGCAGTACCAGGCCGCCGACAGCACGACCTGGACCGCGGTCCCCGGGTACGAGTCGGCCGTGGCGCTCGCGTCGCCGGCCGGAGGAACGGCTCCGACCCTGGTCGCGTCGTTCGCGCCCGTCACGGCCAAGGCCTTCCGCGTCGTGATGAACGCCTACGACAACACGCACCTGATCGTGGCTGAGACCAAGCTCTACGAGTCGGCCGCCTCGCCCGCCGCGGTCGCCACCCTGGGCGCCCTGCGCGTCGGCGGAGCCGGCATCGCCGGGTTCGACCCGGCCCGCACCTCCTACGCGGTCACCGTCGAGGGCACGGCGATGCCGGTGATCGGAGCAGTGGCGACCGACTCGGCGGCCACCGTGCGGATCACCCAGCCGACGACGGCGAACGGCGGAGTCGCGACCATCGCGGTCCGCGCGGCCGACGGCTCCGTCACCTCGACCACGACGGTGACGGTGACCCTGAAGGCGCCCGTCGCCCTCGCGGTCGCGGTCACGGCGACCACCCGCTGCATCGCCGGCAAGGTGACGCTCACCGTCGCGGCGAAGAACGAGTCCGGAGTGCCGGTCTCGATGACCATCGCGACGCCCTCCGGGTCGAAGCAGGTCACCGGAGTCGCGCCCGGCGCGAGCGGCAGCGCCGCGTTCACCACGCGCGCGGCCTCGGTGCCGGCCGGCCAGGCCACCGTCACCGCGACGGGCACGGTCGACGGTGAGCAGGTCACCTCGGTGGCGACGGGAGCGTACGCGGCCCGCAGCTGCTGACGCCCCCTCCGACACGGACCGCCTCCGCCCCTCCGGGGACGGGGGCGGTCCGTCGTTCATCGGGAGCGGCGCTGCGGGGGCGGCACGTCGCGGGATCCCGATGCGCCCGCGGCGCGGGCTACTCGATCAGCATGGATCCGTGCCGGTCGGGTGGCCGCACACCTCCGCGCCGGTGGAGCGACCGCGCACCCCCATGCCGGTCGACCGGCCGCGGCACGCGGAGTACCGAGACCCCGCTCAGTGCCCCGCGGCCGCCTCGTCGCGGGTGCGCAGGCGCGAGACGCCCATCACGACGGCCGCGATGACCAGACCCAGCACGAGGCCGAAGATCATCGAGACGAAGGTGTCGGCCAGCCACACGACGACCGGGCCCGCGCCCTCGACCGCGTGGGTGACGACGTGCACGAGGTCGTACGGACCGTGCCACACCGTCTCGGCGAGGTTCGCGACGACGAGGTGCCCGCCGACCCAGAGCATGGCGAGCGTCCCGATGATGCTGATCGCGCGGAACACGACCGGCATCGACGCGACGATCCTCGCCCCGGTGCGCCGCACGCCGCGGGCCGCGTTCTTCATCAGGCGCAGGCCCACGTCGTCGATCTTCACGAGCAGCGCGACGGCGCCGTAGACGAGCACGGTCATCCCGAGCCCGACGACCAGGAGCGCGCCGAGCGTGGGCCAGATCCCGAAGTCGGGGTCGAGGCCGTCGAGCGCGATCAGCATGATCTCGGTGCTCAGGATGAGGTCGGTGCGGATGGCGCCGAAGACGAGCTTCTTCTCGTCGCGCGCCTCCGTCTCGTGGCCGCCGTGCGAGACGCCGAACCACTCGAGCACCTTCTCCGCCCCCTCGAAGCAGAGGAACGCGCCGCCGAGGATCAGCAGGTACGGCAGCACCTGCGGCGCGAACGCCGAGAGCAGCAGCGCCAGCGGGATGATGATGACGAACTTGTTGAACAGGCTCCCCAGCGCGATCCGCCCGACCACCGGCAGCTCCCGCGCGGGCGTGAGGCCCTGCACGTACTGCGGGGTGACGGCCGCGTCATCGATCACGACGCCCGCCGTCTTGGCGCTCGCCTTCAGGGCGGCGGTGAGGATGTCATCGACAACCGCGAGAAGGCCGACCGACATGTGCGTCTCCTTGGAGGTCCGGGGTGAGAGGGCTCACAGTATC
>NZ_PSWJ01000053.1:0-1954 GCF_002932775.1 Rathayibacter sp. AY1B8
GGCCGGCGGCGCCGGCCCGTGAGGGGCGACCCCCTCACGCTCCCCGGTGTCCCGTTCCGGGGCGCGAGCTGCACTCGCGCAGCGGCGACGGAGCACCGCGGGTCGGAGGCCGCGATGCGGCCCGTTCCACCTGTTTTCTTCACCTCTCCGCGGTTTCAACCTATTTCGCTCCACCGGCTCCGTGCCACCGATAGCGGACGCGCCCTGCGGGCTTATTTCGCCCGCTATCGGCGTCACTGCGCCGCCTCCACTCAAACGGTTTTCCCCGCCGGAGAGGCAAAGAAAAACGATCAGCCAGAGGGAGCACCCACACCATGCAGATCACCACCGACTTGCAGACCACCGCGAAGACCTACCTCACGCTCGCGAACACCCGCGCGGTCGATATCCGTGTCGTGGGCACCGACCCCCAGACGACGCCCTCGGTGCACGTCACCCGCCGCACGTCCGGCGTCTGGGAGGCGTGGCACTCCGACCAGCTGCACGGCATCACCAGCGGTTCGTTCCGTCACTGCGTCGCCCACGCCCGCCGCGCAGCGATCCGCCGCGTCGCCCCGTTCCTGAACCGCTGAGAGGACCACACCATGACCCGCACCGACACCGGCCGCGCCACGGCCGAGCAGCTCGCCCTCATCCTCGACACCCGCCGCGCCGAGTCCGACGACGACGCGACCGCCACGGACGCCGAGATCCTCGCGCACATCCGCAACACGCTCACTCTTCCCGGCGAAGGAGCTCCGGGCGGATTCCCCGTCACCGACGACGGCACCGCCTACGCCGCCGCGCTGATCGCGTTCCTCACCCCCGCCGACAAGCAGGACACCGGCGCGGCACTGGCCGCTTTCCTCACCCCGACCCCGGAGACGCTGGACGAGCGTGCGGCACGCATCGAGTCGAACCGGCGCGCGGATGAGGGGTGGCAGGCGCTCTCCCCGGCGGAGCAGGCCGCGCAGATCGCGGCCGTCGAGCGGGCGGAGAACCCCAGCGGGCCGTGCGACTGCGCCAACTGCTCCGAGCCCGCCGACCGGTAGCCGCGCGGCGCGGGCCGGCCTTCCGGGCCGGCCCGTGAGGGGCGACCCCTCACGCTCCCCGGTCTTCCCCGTTCCGGGGGCGCGAGCTGCACTCGCGCAGCGGTGACGGAGCACCGCCGGCGGGAGCCGCTACGCGGCCGGATTACCCGTTTTCTTCACCTCTCCGCGGTTTCAACCTATCTCGCTCCGCCGGCTGCGTGCCGTCTCTCTCGGACGCGGTCGCAAGCTCCCTTATTTCGCCCAAGAGAGCCGTCACTCCGCCGACTCCACTCAATTGGTTTTCACTCGCCGGAGAGGCAAAGAAAAACGATCAGGAAGACGACAAAAGCCCCGTAGTTGGCTTAGAACCACGGGACTCGTCACCTTCATGGTCGCACACCGATTGAGGAGAAACCATCGTGAGTATCACCACCGGAACCGGGACCGTTCAGCACATCGACCCGACCGTCCTCGTGATCGAGGCGAACGTCCGCACCAGCGCCCCGCTGACGAAGGACTTCATCGCGTCGATCCGCGAGAACGGCGTCATCACCCCGGTCCTCGCCCGCCGCGACGAGCACGGCAACGTCATCGTCCGCGCCGGACAGCGCCGCACCCTCGCCGCCCGCGAGGCCGGAGTGCCCACGATCCCGGTCTACGTCGTGGAGGGCGACGAGACAACCGCGGATCGGATCGTTCAGCAGATCATCGAGAACGACCAGCGCGCCGAGCTGAGCGTCGCGGACCGCACCGCCGCGTGGGCGCAGCTCGCGTTTGAGGGCGTGTCCGCTGCAGCGATCGCCAAGCGCACCGGCACCAAGACCGACGCGGTGAAGAAGGGCCTTGCGGTCGCGGAGTCCGCGACCGTCACGTCCGTTCTGCACGAGCACGAGCTGACCCTGGACCAGGCGGCGGTGCTGTTGGAGTTCGAGGACGACTCCGAC
>NZ_PSWJ01000054.1:0-1553 GCF_002932775.1 Rathayibacter sp. AY1B8
GCGGTGCTCCGTCGCCGCTGCGCGAGTGCAGCTCGCGCCCCGGAACGGGACACCGGGGAGCGTGAGGGGGTCGCCCCTCACGGGCCGGCGCCGCCGGCCCCCACGCTCGAGCGGGTCGTGTCAGCGTCGGATGCGACGATGGAGGCATGTGGGAACTGGCACACCGGACGCGCGCGGAATCGGCATCAACGGTGGTGCGCAGCAACGCGGCGACGAGCGCCGCGGCGATCCCGGAAGTGCGCGCAGCGATCCCGGAGGATCACGTCATCCTCTACGCGGTCCGGATCGCGAACGGCTGGGAGTAGAACCCACCGGGATTCGCTCGGAACCACTAGCGTTGCGATCAGTTCCGGAAAGCGATGGTCTCGTGATGGCAAACGTGTTGAAGTTCGTCGGAAAGGCATTCGTGATCGTCTTCCGCCTTCTGGGCGCCGCGCTGTCCGCGGGGCTCGCCGCTCTGGGTGTGGGCAGCTTCCAGCAGCCCAACCCCGGACCGCCTCCGTCCTCTACGGAGAACCGCGAATATAGGCCGTAGAACGGCGAGGTCTGCGGCGGATGGCGGAATGTCTCGGAGGACCGAGTCCTACTCAGCCGCGGAGGCGGCGCTGCGGCGGGGTGCGCGTTGGGTGGTTGTGGTGACGACGGCGGTCGCGCGGGTGAGGTTGGGGCCGATGGCGTCGGCTTCGAGGACGCGGCCGGTGCGGCGGTTCTCGCCTTCGCCCCAGGCGACGGTGCGCTCGTAGCCGAGGACGATCACGGCGTCTCCCTTGTGGAGGGAGGCGAGCACGTGCTCGCCGAGTTCGAACTTCGCTTCCACGTAGTGCGTGGTCGGGGCGTCGTGCGGGGTCCACTCCCCCGCGCGGTATTCGCCGGTGTTCTCGATGACGCGCAGCTTCACGATCTGCACGCGGCCCGCCTGCACGGCCTCGGGGTCGGCGGCGAGGTTGCCGGTGATGGTCCTGGTGCTCATCTGACGTCTCCTGCTCGTGCGGTTGGTGGGTCCCGTCGACGTCGACGGGTTCTCGGCCGCGGCCGCGGCCGCCGGGGTGTCGGTGGCGGGTGTCTCGATGCCCCAGGACGCCAGAGCGTCGCGCCTCGTGACTTCCACGGGCGGCTCGGACAGCGCTCTGCGCTGTTCGAGCTCGGCGCGTGTGACGGTGAGGTCCGGGACGCGGCGCTCGTCGCCGTAGGCGAGGCGGTAGAGCCGGTCGGCCTCGTTCTCCAGCCAGTCGACTTCGCCTTGCCGGTCGGCCTGTCCGGCGAGGTACCCGGCCCGGTAGTCGTCGCCAGTGACGTTCGGGCCGGTCATGCGGCGTGCTTCTCGATGAGGTCGGGGCGAAAGCCCGACCAGTGGTCCTGGTCGCTCGCGACGACCACGGGGGCGGCGGAATAGCCCAGCTCCTCCGTGACGTACGCGAGCGCTGCGGGGTTGGTGGTGATGTCGACGGTGGTGTACTCGATGCCCTTCTTCTCGAGCACCCGGTAGGTCATGGTGCACTGCACGCACGACGGTTTCGATTAGACGGTGAGCATCAGTCGTCCCACCGGTCGCC
>NZ_PSWJ01000055.1:0-1393 GCF_002932775.1 Rathayibacter sp. AY1B8
TGCGGGCGATCAGGAGCGAGCCGAGGCCGAGGGCGACAGCACCTCCCGAGAGCAGCAGCCAGGAGCCGGTCTCCACTCCGGTGGAGGGGAGGCCGCCGGGGCCGGTCGGCGCGGTGATCGGCGCGGCCGTGGCGGTCGGTCCGGCCGTCGGCACGACGGTGGGCTCCGGGGTCGACGTGGGCTCCGGGGTCGACGTGGGCTCGGGGCTCACGGTCGGCTCGGGCGTCGCGGTGGGCTCGGGCGTCGCCGTCGGCTCAGGCGTCGCCGTCGGCTCGGGAGTCGCGGTCGGCTCCGGTGAGCCGGTCGGCTCCGGCGTCGGCGTGGGCTCCGGGGTCCCCGGCAGCTCGACGGCGGCGCCCTCCGGCGCCACGGCGAGCAGCGCCCGGGCGACGTCGCTGAACGCTCCGACCGGGTGGTTGCGGAACACCGGCGAGGTGCCGAAGAGGAAGCCCTCGGTGCCCGACTCCGTCGAGAACGAGACGGCCGAGGCCTGCCCGGCCGCGTCGCTCCGGGACTGCCCCTCGGAGTCGACCCAGTGCCCGGCGACGAACGTGCCGTCCTCCGAGTAGCTCTGCTCGACCGCGACCGACTCGTCGAAGCCGGCGAACCACAGTGCCGGCGAGACGAACGCGGTGTCCTGCGGGTAGTCGCCGAGGACTCCGCCGGCGGGCGTCTCGACCGAGACGATGCCGTTGGAGCCGCTGGTGCCGGTCTGCGCGGTCAGCTCGGCCAGGCCGAAGTCGGACACGAAGGCCGCTCCAGCGCCGCCGCGGCCGACGACGTCGCCGCCCGCCGTGAGGAACTCCTCGACCACGGTGCGGCCCGCGGCCTGCTCCGGGGTGAAGGAGAGAGCGCGTCCCACGTAGAGCACGTCGGCGCCCTCGAGGGTCGCGGTGCCCGCGGTGAGCGCGGCCGCGTCGACGGCGACCGCGTCGGCGAAGCCGAGCTTGGCCAGCGCGTCGCGGTCCTCGTTCGTGCCGGAGTAGGCGACGCGGAGGGCGTCGAGCGCCTTCCCGTCCTCGGCGCGCACGCGGTCGGCGGTGGTCGCCGTGAAGTCGACGCCGAAGACGGCGGCGGCTCCCTCGGCGGCCGCGAGCCCGGCGGCGTCGGCACGGAGGGCGATCGTGCCGTCCTCGAACTGCTCGAGAGCGACGCCGTCGGCCAGCAGCGCGTTGACGGCCTGGTACTCCAGGACGCCGCGCGGCTCGAAGGCGAGGTAGTCGGCGCCTGCCGGGACGGAGCCGACCGGAGCCACGGCGGTCACCGGCTCCAGGCCGACGGCCGGGAGGGCGTCGGTGGTGGAGCCGATCGCCTGCACGTCGGCGCCCCAGAGGAGCGAGAGGCTCCAGGCCGAGACGTCGTACATCTCGGGCACGCGGCTCGAGATGTCGCT
>NZ_PSWJ01000006.1:0-118661 GCF_002932775.1 Rathayibacter sp. AY1B8
TGGCCCGTCCGCCCCGCCGCCCCTCCGCTCCCGGGAGCGGAGGGGCGGCGGGGCGGACGGGCCATGGGCGGGTGCCTCCTCGATCGCGGCGGGGGAAGTGGAGCGGCCCCGGCGCCCGCACCGAGGTGCTGGGCTCCGGGGCCGCTCCGGCGTGCCGAGACTACGCGGAGAAGCGCGGGAAGGCGGAGCGACCCGCGTAGGTCGCCGCACCTCCCAGGATCTCCTCGATGCGCAGCAGCTGGTTGTACTTCGCGACGCGGTCCGAGCGGGCCGGGGCGCCGGTCTTGATCTGGCCGCCGTCCACCGCGACCGCGAGGTCGGCGATGGTGGTGTCCTCGGTCTCGCCGGAGCGGTGCGAGAGGATCGCGGTCATGCCGTTGCGCTGGGCGAGGGCCACGGCGTCGAGCGTCTCGGTGAGCGTGCCGATCTGGTTCACCTTGACCAGGATCGAGTTGCCGGCCTTCTCGGCGATGCCGCGGGCGAGGCGCACCGGGTTGGTGACGTACAGGTCGTCTCCGACGAGCTGCACCTTGTCGCCGATGGCCGCGGTGAGGTGGGTCCAGCCGGCCCAGTCGTCCTCGTCCAGCGGGTCCTCGATCGAGACCAGCGGGTAGTTGGCGACGAGGTCGGCGTAGTAGGAGGAGAGCTCCTCGGCCGAGAGCTTCTTGCCCTCGAACGTGTAGGCGCCGTCCTCGTAGAACTCCGAGGAGGCGACGTCGAGCGCGAGCCCGATGTCCTTGCCGGGGGTGAATCCGGCGGCCTCGACGGCCTTGAGGATGAAGTCGAGCGCCTCGCGGTTGGTGGGCAGGTCGGGGGCGAAGCCGCCCTCGTCGCCGAGGCCGGTGGCGAAGCCGGCCTTCTTCAGCTGCGCCTTGAGCGCGTGGTAGATCTCGACGCCCCAGCGCAGGCCCTCGGAGAAGGACTCGGCGCCCAGCGGGACGGCCATGAACTCCTGGATGTCGACGCCGGTGTCGGCGTGCGCGCCTCCGTTGATGATGTTCATCAGCGGCACGGGCAGGGTGTGCGCGTTCGGGCCGCCGACGTAGCGGAACAGGTCGAGGTCCGACGACTGCGCGGCGGCCTTGGCCACGGCGAGGCTGACGCCGAGGATCGCGTTCGCGCCCAGGCGGGACTTGTTCTCGGTGCCGTCGAGCTCGATCAGCTCGGCGTCGACGAGGCGCTGGTCGGTGGCGTCGAAGCCCTCGATGGCCGGGCCGATCTCGTCGATGACGGCGTCGACGGCCTTCTGCACGCCCTTGCCGAGGTAGCGGTCGGAGTCGCCGTCGCGGAGCTCGTACGCCTCGAACGCGCCGGTGGAGGCGCCGGACGGGACGGCCGCTCGCGAGGACGCGCCGTCCTCGAGCAGGACCTCGACCTCGACCGTGGGGTTGCCACGGGAGTCCAGAATTTCTCGGGCGACGACTGCCTCGATAAGGGCCACAACTATCTCCTCTTGACGGGTGGGCTCCCGGAGACGGGAGCGGTCGGGAAGGAGTCTACTGACCGCCTCCGAAGCGCAGGAGACCGCGGCCGGTCGTAGACTCCCAGGGCCCGATCGCCGGACGGCCCGGGCGCACCCGCCGACCCGGAGGTTCCCCGTGACCACGACCGCCGCCGACCACGTCGACCGTCTCACCGCCGTCGTCCCGGACTTCCCGAGCCCGGGCATCCTGTTCCGCGACCTCACGCCGGTCTTCGGCGACGGCGAGGCCCTGCGGGCGGTGGCCGACGCGCTGATCGAGCCCTACCGCGGACGGATCGACGCGATCGCGGGCGTGGAGGCGCGCGGCTTCCTGCTCGCCGCGGCGGCCGCCTACTCGGCCGGTCTCGGCGTCGTGACCATCCGCAAGCCCGGCAAGCTGCCGCGGGCCGTGCTGCGCGAGCAGGCGACCCTCGAGTACGGCGAGACGATGCTGGAGGTGCACGAGGACGCGGCGCCCCGCGGCGCGCGCCTGCTGCTGGTCGACGACGTGCTGGCGACCGGGGGCACGCTCGACGCGAGCCGCCGCCTGATCGAGCGCGCCGGGTGGAGCCTCGAGGGGATCGCGGTGGTCATGGAGCTCGACGGGCTCGGGGGCCGCGAGATGCTGGCCGGCCACCGCGTCGACGCGATCGTCACCGTCTGACCCGGCCCCGTCGCTCCGCTCCCCCTGCCCTCCCCCTTCCCGCGAGACACCACCGGGGTATGCGACCCACCGGGCGAGCCGCACTCGAATGGCGTCCCGCGGAAGGGGGAAGCGACGGGGTCAGGTGAGGGAGAGGGACATCCGGGAGAGGACGAAGGTCTCGAGCACTTGCACGAGCATGTAGAGCACGAGCGAGACGCCGGTCACGAGCACGACCGCCGACCAGACGTCCGCGAACCGGGCCTGGGCGGACCAGGCGTTGATCGCCCCGCCGATGCCCGCACCGGTGGAGAGCCACTCGGCGAGCAGCGCGCCCGTGATCGCTCCGGGCACCGAGATGCGGATCGCGGCGAAGAGCGAGGGCAGCGAGCCGGGGATGGCGACCTTGCGGATCGCGGTGAGGGTGCTGCCGCCGTAGACCGCGACCACGTCGAGCATCTGCGGGGAGGCGTTGTTGAGGCCGAAGGCGATCGTCACCAGCGCGGGGAACAGGACGACGATCCCGCCGATCACCGCGACCGAGGCGATCGAGCCGGTCCCGAAGACGAGGATGATCAGCGGCGCCATCGCGATCAGCGGCACCGAGCGCAGCAGCATCGCGAACGGCATCAGCGCGTGCTCGATGCCCTTCGACAGGCGGAACAGGATCGCGCCGAGGATCGCCACGACCAGGCCGGCCGCGAAGCCGATCAGTGCGTCGCCCATGGTCACGGCGAAGAGGCCGCCCAGCTCGGCGCGGTGCTCCGCGGCCTTCGCATCGGTCACCAGGTGCTGCCAGACGTCCCACGGGCCCTTGACCACGTAGGGCGAGACCCCGCCGAAGAGGACCACACCGATCCAGATCGCCAGCACGATCACGATCGTCGACAGGGCGACGAGCAGGCTCTTGCGCAGGCTCTTGAGAGTCGCGCCGAGGGCGGCCGTGCGCAGCTGGCGCCGCAGCTCGTCGACCGCGAGGATCGACGTGGCCGTGGACTGCTCCGTGCGGTCGGGGACGGTGGTCGTCATGGTCATGCCCGCTTTCCGGAGGACCAGGGCGCGATGAGGCGCCCGATCAGTCCGACGATGCCGTAGCCGAGGAGCGCGACGCCCGCGCAGAGGAGGAAGAGCGCCCAGACGCGGGGCGAGTTCAGCGAGACCTGCGCCGCGACCAGGATCGGGCCCACGCCCGTCTCGATCTTGCCGAAGTACTCGCCGAGGATCGCGCCGAGGAAGGCCGCGGGCACCGCGATCTGCAGCGCCGACAGGATGTTGGGCAGCGCCGCGATCAGACGCACCTTGCGCAGCTGGGTGAAGCGCGAGCCCCCGTAGACCGTGACGACGTCGAGCGCCGCCTTGTCGGCCGCCTTCAGCCCGAGGAGGCTGCCGACGACCGTGGTGAAGAACACCGAGAGGCCGGCCAGGAAGATCGCCGTCGCGCTCGCCTTCCCGGGAGCGTCCGCACCACCGAGGATCAGCAGCACGATCGCTCCGATGGCGACGATCGGCACGCAGTAGGTGATGACCGCGAGCTGCGAGACGACCCCCTCCAGCCAGGGCAGGACCAGCACGAGCGCCGAGAGCACCAGCGCGAGGAGGTTGCCCCAGAAGTAGCCGACGGCCGCCTCGCCGATCGTGACGGAGAAGTTGCGCCAGTAGAAGCCGGCGCCGTCCTCCATCGCGGTCTGCACGACCTGCACGGGAGTGGGGACGGGCGCGTAGGTCGCGGCGCCGGTGGGCGCGGTGACGAGCGCCACGATCCACCAGACGGCGACGATCGCGGCGACGCCGATCAGCCCGGTGAGCCACGGAGGCAGGGACAGGGTGCGGCGCGGGGCCGCGGGGAGCGTGGTGGCCACAATGCCTCCTAGACGCGGTCGTCCGCGGCCGCGCCGCCGTCGCCGAACAGCAGCTCGGAGGCCTGGTCGACGTAGGCGTGGAACTCGGGGGTGCGCTGCATCTCGGGGGTGCGCGGGCGGGGGAGGTCGATGTCGATGATCTCCTTCACCCGTCCCGGGCGCGGGCTCATGACCGCGACGCGGTCCGAGAGGAAGATCGCCTCCGAGATGCCGTGCGTGACGAGGAGCGTCGTGGCGGGCTTCTCGGTCCAGATCCGCAGCAGCTCGAGGTTGAGCTTCTGCCGCGTCATGTCGTCGAGGGCGCCGAACGGCTCGTCGAGCAGCAGGACCTCGGGCTTGAGGATCAGGCACCGGGCGATCGACACGCGCTGGCGCATGCCGCCCGAGAGCTGGGCCGGCTTGGCCTTCTCGAAGCCGCGGAGACCGACGAGGTCGATCAGCTCGTCGATGTAGGACTGGTCGACGCTCTTGCCCGCGATCTCGAACGGCAGGCGGATGTTCGCCATGACGCTGCGCCACGGCAGGAGCGCGTGGTCCTGGAAGGCGATGCCGAGCTTGTTGTCACGGCGCAACTCCTGGGGAGTGCGGCCGTCGACCCGGATGGAGCCGGACGTCGGCTCCTCCAGTCCCGCGAGGATGCGCAGGATGGTCGACTTGCCGCACCCCGACGGGCCGAGCAGGGCGAGGAAGCTGCCCTGGTCGGTGTGGAGATCGGTGTCCTGCAGCGCCGCGACGCTGCGCGAGCCCATCCGGAACGTCTTCGACAGGCCGTGGATCTGGATGCCGGTGCCGCCGGCACCCTGGTCGCGCAGGGTGTCGGCGTCGGTCGTGTCGGTCACGAGTGGTGCCCTTCGTGGATCAGGATCAGGCCGCGTACTTCATCAGCTCGGGGTTCTCCTCGTAGACCTCGTCGAGGAGGGTCAGATCGAAGAGGTCCTCGGCCGTGACGTCGATCCCGGCGCCCGCGAGGGACGCGATGGTCTCGGACTGCAGCGTCTCGGAGATGGTGAAGAGGCCGTTCGAGACCGTCTCGTCCGAGACGACCAGTTCCTCGGCCTGGATGGTGGCGCCCTTCTTGGAGGACTCCTCGTTGAGGCCGAGGTCCTTGCCGTAGTTCTCGACGGCGAGCATCGCGCCCGCCTCCGGGTCGTTGACCGCGTCGGTCCAGCCCTTGATCTCGGCGACGAGGAACGCCTTCAGAGCGTCGCGCTTCTCGGCGATCGCCTGCTCCGACACCGAGAAGGTCTCGGCGACGAAGGGGAGGCCGTTGTCGGCGAAGGGCAGGTTGACGACCTCGTAGCCCTCGGCCGCGACCGTGATGGCCTCGTTCGTCAGGTAGGCGATGAAGCCGTCGACGGTGCCGTTGACGAGGACGGAGGGGTCGTACTCGACGGGGACGACCGTGAGGTCCGACTCGGAGAGGCCGTTCGCGGCGAGCAGCGCCTGGAACAGGGAGGTGTTCGAGGCCTGGACGCCGATCTTCTTCCCGGCGAGGTCGGCCGGAGTGGCGATGTTCCCGGCGGTCTTGATCGAGAGGACCGTGAAGGGGTTCTTCTGGTAGGTCGCGCCGATGATCTTGAGCGGGGCCTCCTGCTGGGCGATCGCGGTGCCGATCGAGACGGCGTCGCTGAGCGCGACGTCCGCGCTGCCCGAGAGGAGCTCGGCCACGCCCGTCGAGGGGCCGGGGGTGAGCGTCACTCCCGCCAGGCCGGCCTCGGTGAAGTAGCCCTTCGAGTCGGCGAAGAACTCGCCCGCGAACTCCTCGTTCTTGATCCAGGAGAGCTGGACCTTGAGGGTGCCGAGGTCGCCGCCGTCCGCGGCGGACGCACCGGAGGAGTCGGAGGCGCAGGAGGCGAGGACGGAGGCGCCGCCGATCGCGAGGCCGGCGACACCCGCCAGGCGGAGGAGGCTGCGGCGGTCGAAGGCCGGGAGGGAGCGGAGGGGCGACAGGGTCAAGGGGACTCCTCGGGTGGGGATCGTCAGGGCTGCTGCGGTGGGGTGCGCGGGGTCGCGACGGGGTGCCCGTGCAGGCGCGCCAAGCCGCGCCGATCGGGTGCCTCGACGCTATCCGGGGGAGATTTCTCGGGTGTGTCCGCAGATTTCGCGGGTATTAAGGCTCTCACGGATCCGACAAGGATCCGACCAGATCGGCATGATCCCCTGACGGATCGGCTGAGACCCTGTTCAGGCCCGACAGGACGGCCCCGGCCCCTCCCGCGGACATGGCCCAGCGCCGGCAGCCGGCGACGCTCATCCCGAACAGCCGGTGCAGCTCAGCCGAGGTCCTTGAAGGAGAGGTCGGCGGCGGAGGCGGCGTCGCGCGGGACGAGCGCGAAGCGGGTGAATCCCGCGGCGGCCGCGCGGTCCAGCAGCGGGGTGAGGTTCTTCGCCCGGCGCTCGAGGCGCACGCGCGAGCCCCGGGCGATCAGCTCCTGCTTGAGCGCGAGCAGCAGCTCGGGCGCCGCGTCCCGCTCGTGGACGAGGACGACGGCGTCGGGACGCTCGACGACGGCACCGCCGATCAGCTCGACGATCCGCTCGAAGCCGATCGAGAAGCCGCAGGCCGGCACGTCCTGACCGAGGAAGCGGCCGATCATCCCGTCGTACCGCCCGCCTCCGCCGACCGAGGAGCCCGAGGACGGGTGCGCGATCTCGAAGATCGTGCCGGTGTAGTAGCCCATGCCCCGCACGAGCGTCGGGTCGAAGCGGAGCGAGACGCCGGCGGGCAGCGAGCGCAGCGACCGGGCCAGGGTCTCGAGCGCGAGCACCGCCTCCGGGTCGATGCCCTCGGGCAGCACGTCGAGGATCGCGGACTGCTCGAGCGCCACTCCCCCGGCGGCGACCGCCTGCTCGATCCGCGCGAGGTAGCCCCCGAGGACCGCGGCCGCGTCCGGCCCGTCGGCCTCGAGCTCGGCGACGACACCGGTGGCGCCGATCTTGTCGAGCTTGTCGATCGAGATCAGCGCCGGGCCGAAGCGCTCGGGGGCGAAGCCGCAGTGCTCGAGGATTCCGGTGAGGATGCGGCGGTCGTTGATCCGGATGGTGCAGTCCTCGAGGCCCAGTGCGTCGAGCGCCGCCGCGGTCGCCGTGATGAGCTCGACCTCGGCCAGCTGCCCGGGCTCGCCGACGATGTCGATGTCGCACTGCACGAACTGGCGGTACCGCCCCTTCTGCGGGCGCTCGGCGCGCCACACCGGCGCGATCTGCACCGAGCGGAAGACGGCCGGCAGCTCGGCGCGGTGGGAGGCGTAGAAGCGGGCGAGCGGCACCGTGAGGTCGAAGCGCAGGCCGAGGTCGGCGAGGGCGGACGCGTCGTCGACCGCCGCCAGGTCGTCGCGGGTGAGCCCGCGGCGCAGGACGCTGAAGGCGAGCTTCTCGTTGTCGCCGCCGAGCCCGGAGTGGAGGCGGTCGAAGTCCTCGACCACGGGCGTCTCGATCTCGTCGAACCCGTGGGAGGCGTACACGCGGCGGATGACGCCGAGCGCGTGCTCGCGCTTCGCCTTGTCGGCGGGGAGGAAGTCGCGCATGCCGCGGGGCGGGGTGATCGGGGAGGCCATGACGGCGATTCTCCCAGATCGGCCGGGGCGGGCCCGCGGGCGCCTCAGTCCGCGCGCCGCTCCTGCTCCACCGCGCGGATCTCGTCCTGCAGGTCGCGCGTCGCGGTGCGGAGCGCACGCTCGGCGTCGAGCCCCTGGGCGCGGGCGGAGGCGACGATGGCCAGCAGCAGCGGGCCGAGGTCCTCCTCCGACTCGATGGGAAGCGGGCCCTGGCCGGCGTCCACGACGCCCAGCGAGGTCGCCTTGCCGATCACCTTGTCGGCGAGCGCGAGGGCCGGCATGCCCTGCGGGATCCCGTCGAGCACGCTCGTGCGGTGCGGCTTCTCGGTGCGCTTGAGCTCGTCCCACACCGCGATGACGTCGTCGGCCGTCTCGGCCGTGGCGTCGCCGAACACGTGCGGGTGGCGGCCGATCATCTTGGCGTTCATGTGCGCCGCGACGTCCTCGATGGTGAAGGGCTCGGCGCTCTCGGCGGCCAGGTCGGCGTGGAAGAGCACCTGGTAGAGGACGTCGCCGAGCTCCTCGATCAGGTCGGCCCGGTCCCCCGCCTCGATGGCGTCGACGAGCTCGTGCGACTCCTCGATCAGGTAGCGCACGAGCGACTCGTGGGTCTGCTCGGCGTCCCACGGGCAGCCGCCCGGGGCGCGGAGGACGTGGACGGTGCGGATGAGCTCGTCGAGCCGGGGATGCGCGGTCACCCCGCCATCCTCGCATCCGGTCCGGCCGCCGCCGCGGACATCCGGGCGGCGCGGGCGCCCGGGAGCCTCAGGCCCGCGCGAGACGCCGCCGCGCGACGAGGAGGCAGCCGCCGGCGACGAGCGGCACCGCGGCGAGGAGACCGGGCGACGCCGCGACGGACACCGCGGTCGAGGCGCTGACCAGTGCACCCGCCAGGTTCCAGAGGGCCACCGCGACTCCCGCGCCGTCCCCGATCGGGAGCGGCACCGGGCTGAGCAGCTGCGGCGGCAGCGGACCCCGGGTCGCGTCCATCGCCCGCGCGGCGACGGCGGCGACGGCGGTCGCGGCGGCCACCGGCACCGCCGCGCCCGGGAGCAGCAGCGAGGCGGCGAGGGCGCCGAGCATCGCGACTCCGACCGCGAGCACCAGCGGGAGGACGGCGTGCAGGAGGAGCAGCTCGAACGGGCCGGGCGCGAGGAGCGCCGGCTGTCCCGCGGTCGCGGCGGCGTGGCGGAAGCCGTCGCTCCAGACGCCGGCGCCGAGGTAGGCGAGCACGCCCGCCGCGGCGGCCGGGAGCGCGAGGAGGGAGGACGGCACGACCGCGGCGAGCACGGCGGCGGCGCCGGCGGCGGCCAGCGCGACGACCGCGACCGCCGAGCGTCCGGGAGTGCGCAGCGCGCCGATCGCGTCGCGCACCGGCACCGCGAGAGCGAACGGGGAGAGGCGGACCGCTCGGAGCCCCCGCCCGACCGCCGGGAGGGCGCGGTACCCGTCGAGCGACTCGGCGAGGTCGCCCGTCGCTCCGAGCCGGGCGGTCGCCGACCACTGCCGGGCCTGGGCGAGGAGCCGAGATCCGCGCGCGGCGTCGAGCAGCCGGGGCGCCGCGGCCAGGAGGACCGCGGCCGACGCGAGCAGCACGGTCGCGGCGCGCACCTCCTCCGTTCCGCTCACGGCCGAGGCGAGGAGGCCGCCCGGCGTGGGCGCACCGGGCACGAGGGCCCCGAGGACCGCGAGGGAGACGAGGAGGCCCGCCGCGAGCGCGGGGAGGCGCGAGGGCAGGCACTGACCGGCGAGCCAGGCGACGGCGAGGAGGCCGGCGAACGCGGCGCCGCCGAGGACGGCCGCGAGGAGCGGCGCGGAGGCGGCGAGGGCGAGGAGCGACGCGCCGGCGGAGCAGCCCGCCACGAGACCGGCCGACGCCCGGACCACGGGTCGGCGGAGCACCGACCAGCGGCGCAGATCGGTCGCGAGCAGCACGGCCGTGGTGTGCGGCTCGCCCACCGCGGGTCCGCGCACCCGGCCCAGGAGCACGGCGGCGGGCAGGGCGAGACCCGCGGCGAGGGCGATCAGCGGCTCCGGCACGGCTCCCGCCTCGGCGGCGAGGAGCGCGAGGGCCCGGGCGACGGGGAGGACGACGACGAGGACGGTCATCGCGGCGAGGTAGCCCGCGTAGGCGCGCGGACTCGGCGGAGCCGCGGCGCGGTGCCGATGCAGAGCCCGCACCTCGGCGACGCGGGCCCCCTCCGTGCGCGTCACGCCCGCTCCAGCTCGACGACCCGCGCGCCCAGACCCTCGATCAGCACGGGGCTGTGGGTCGCGACGACGAGCGCCCGGGACGCAGCTGCGCGCCGCAGGACCTCCGCGACCAGCGGCACCCGCTCGACGTCGAGCCGCTGCTCCGGCTCGTCGAGCAGCAGCACCGCGGAGGGGCGGGCCAGCACGAGCGCGAGGGAGAACAGCTGCGTCTGCCCGGAGGAGAGCTCGTGCGGGAAGCGGCGGGCGAGCGGAGCGAGCGCGAGCGCGTCGAGACCAGCTGCGGCCTCGCGGCGGGCGTCGGCGACCGGCGCCCCCCACGAGACGGCCACCATCGCGAGGTGCTCCTCGAGGGTCAGATCCCGCTCGAAGGGCGGGGTGCCGATCAGGGCGGCGACGGCGCGGCGGTGGGCGGCGGAGCGCTCCTCCGGGGCGCGCCCGGCCACCGCCACGACTCCCTCGCTCGGAGCGGTGAGGCCGGCGATCACCCGCAGGAGCGTGGTCTTGCCGGTGCCGTTGCGGCCCGTCACCGCGACGCGCTCCCCCGCCTCCACCTCGAGCGAGCACGGGGCGAGCAGCTCGACCCCCGAGGCGCGGACCGCGACCCCGCGGACGGCGACCAGCGGGCCGGCGAGCGGCTCCGGCTCTCGAGGACGTCGGGCGGCGAGGAGCGGCATGCCCTCCATCCTGCCAGCGCGCCCTGCCGCAGCGGCGACGGCCGCCGGAGCGGGGCGGCGCGCCACCGGGGAGCGCCGCCCCGAGGACCTCAGACGGTGACAGGCTCCGGGAACAGCGAGTCCAGGAGCGACGCCACCCACTGGATGAGCGCCCGGTCGCCGAGCGGGACGCCGTCGAGCACGGGCATCGGCACGACGACCGCGTCGGCCTGCTGCAGGTACTTCGCGGTCGGGTACATCCGGCGCAGGCGCACCTGGACCGAGTCGGGCAGATGAGCGGGAGCCACGCGGACGTTCGAGCCCATCGCGACCACGTCGCTCAGGCCCGCCTTCTGTGCGCGCATCCGCAGCCTCGACACCAGGATGAGGTTCTCGACCGCCTCGGGCAGCTCGCCGTAGCGGTCGGTCAGCTCCTCGACCACGAGGTCGATGCTCCCCTCCTTCGCCGTCGGCGACGACGCGGCCGACAGCTTCTGGTACGCCTCCAGGCGCAGCCGCTCGCTGTCGACGTACTCCTCCGGGATGCGCGCGTCGACGGGCAGCTCGAGCCGCAGCTCCGTCTGCCCCTCGGCGACCTCGCCGCGGAAGGTGTCGACGGCCTCGCCGATCATCCGCAGGTAGAGGTCGAAGCCCACGCCCTGGATGTGCCCGGACTGCTCGCCGCCGAGGAGGTTGCCCGCACCGCGGATCTCGAGGTCCTTCAGCGCGATCTGCATGCCGCCGCCGAGGTCCGAGTTGGCGGCCAGCGTCTGCAGCCGGTCGTACGCGGTCTCGCTCAGCGGCTTCGTCTCGTCGTAGAGGAGGTACGCGTAGGCGCGCTCGCGGCCGCGGCCGACCCGCCCGCGCAGCTGGTGCAGCTGCGAGAGACCGTACTTGTCGGCGCGGTCGACGATCAGCGTGTTGGCGTTCGGGATGTCGAGGCCGGTCTCGACGATCGTCGTCGACACCAGGACGTCGAACTTGCGCTCCCAGAAGTCGACGATGATCCGCTCGAGCTGCGACTCACTGAGCTTGCCGTGCGCGACCGCGATCCGCGCCTCGGGCACCAGCTCGGCGAGCTGCGAGGCGACGCGGTTGATCGTCGAGACGCGGTTGTGCACGAAGAACACCTGGCCCTCGCGCAGGAGCTCCCGGCGGATCGCGGCCGACACCTGCTTCTCGGAGTAGGGGCCGACGAAGGTGAGGATCGGGTGGCGCTCCTCCGGCGGGGTCGCGAGGGTCGACATCTCGCGGATGCCGGTCACCGCCATCTCGAGCGTCCGCGGGATGGGGGTGGCGCTCATCGAGAGGATGTCGACGTTCTTCTTCAGCGCCTTGAGCTTGTCCTTGTGCTCGACGCCGAAGCGCTGCTCCTCGTCGATCACGAGCAGGCCGAGGTCCTTGAAGACGATGTTGTCGCTGAGGAGCCGGTGGGTCGCGATGACCATGTCGACGGTGCCGTCGGCCAGGCCCTCGATCGTCTCCTTCGACTCCTTCGCGCTCTGGAACCGGCTGAGCGCCCGCAGGTGGACGGGGAAGCCGGCGAAGCGCTCCTGGAACGTCTCGAGGTGCTGGCGGACGAGCAGCGTGGTCGGCACGAGCATCGCGACCTGCTTCCCGTCCTGGATCGCCTTGAACGCGGCGCGCACGGCGACCTCGGTCTTGCCGAAGCCGACGTCGCCCGAGAGCAGGCGGTCCATCGGGATCGGCCGCTCCATGTCGGCCTTGACCTCGTCGATGACGGTGAGCTGGTCGGGGGTCTCGGCGAACGGGAACGCCTCCTCCAGCTCGCGCTGCCAGGGGGTGTCCGGCGGGAAAGCGTGCCCGCGGGAGGCCATCCGGGCGGAGTAGAGCTTCACGAGCTCGACCGCGATGTCGCGGACCGCGCGGCGGGCCTTGCTCTTGGCCTGCGCCCAGTCGCTCCCGCCCATCTTGCTCAGCGCCGGAGCCTCGCCGCCGACGTAGCGGGAGAGCAGGTCGAGCTGGTCCGTGGGGACGAGCAGCTTGTCGCCGGGGAAGCCGCGCTTGCTGGGGGCGTACTCGAGCACCAGGTACTCGCGGCGCGTCTTGATCGCGTTGCGGCCCCCGCTGGAGACCTCGCGCTGCGAGAGCTCCACGAACCGGCCGATGCCGTGGGTGGCGTGCACCACGAAGTCGCCGGGGGTGAGCTGCAGCGGGTCGACGACGTTCTTGCGGCGCGACGCGAGCTTCTTCACCGCGCGGGAGTCGTAGCCGACGGTGCGGCCGTAGAACTCCGTGTCGGTGACCAGGGCGAGCTTCGCCTCCTCCACCTCGAAGCCGTGATCGACGGAGGCCTGGACCACGTAGGCCAGACCCGTCTCGAGCCCTGCGGGGAGGTCGGCGACGATGCGGGCGGCGACCTCGTGCTCGGCGAGGACCTGGTCGGTGCGCTCGACCGTGCCGGTGCCGGGCGCGGTCAGGACCACGGTCCAGCCGTCGGCCAGGCGCGCGCGGACGTGGGCGAGGGCGCCCTCGACGCTCGCTCCGAAGCCGGGGACCGGCTCGCCCTCGACGCGGACGGCGAGGATCTCGTCGA
Source organism: Rathayibacter sp. AY1B8 (assembly GCF_002932775.1). Lineage (NCBI taxonomy): Bacteria > Bacillati > Actinomycetota > Actinomycetes > Micrococcales > Microbacteriaceae > Rathayibacter > Rathayibacter sp. AY1B8. Next base: position 12,946 of record NZ_PSWJ01000006.1, read on the forward strand.
TCCCGAGCTCCTCCGGCAGCACCTCGGCCTCGCCCGCGGCGGGGCCCTGGCGGAACGTGCTCATCGTCCACCAGGGGTGGTCGGGAGCGTCGGCGCCCGGGGCGCTGAGCTTCACGGAGTCGCGGAGCGCGCCGAGCGAGATGAACTCGCCCGAGGCGAGGTCGATGGGGGCCTCGGCGCCGGCGGTCGCCGCGCTCCAGGCCGCCTGCAGGAACTCGCGGTTCGTCTCGGCGAGGCTGATCGCCCGCGTCGCCACGCGCTCGGGGGCGAGGACAGCGACGGCCGCCCCCTCGGGGAGGTAGTGCGAGATCGGGACCAGCCGCTCCAGCAGCGCGGGGGCGAGCGACTCCATGCCCTCGACCGGGATGCCCTCGGCGATCTTCGCGAGCATCGCCGACAGGCTCGGGAACTCGTGCAGCATCTCGCGGGCCCGCTGCCTCACCGCGGGCACCAGCAGCAGCTCGCGGCTCGGCGGGAGGACCACCGAGTCGGCCTCGCCCGGAAGCGAGCGCTGATCGGCCACGGAGAAGCCGCGGACGGAGTCGACCTCGTCGCCGAAGAAGTCCACTCGGCTCGGATGCTCGGCCACCGCGGGGAAGACGTCGAGGATGCCGCCGCGCACGGCGAACTCGCCGCGGCGCGTGACCATGTCGACCCGGGCGTAGGCCAGGTCGACCAGCTCGGCCGAGATGCGGCCGAGGTCGTAGCCGCGGGCGCCCTTCACGAGTCGGATCGGCTCGATGTCGGCGAGGTTGTCGGCGACCGGCTGCAGCGCCGCGCGCACGGAGGCGACCACCACGAGGGGCCGCTCGCCGGACCACTGCTTCATCCGCCGCAGCGCGTCCATGCGCCGCCCCACGATCTCGGCGCTCGGGCTGAGGCGCTCGTGCGGCAGCGTCTCCCACGCGGGGAACTCGACGACGTCCGCGTCCGGCAGCATGCAGCCGAGGGAGGCGCGCACGTTCTCGGAGTCGCGGCCCGTGGCCGTGACCACCAGCGCCGCCTGCGGGCGTCCCGCCTCCGCGCGCCTCTCGATCAGGCCCGCGAGCAGGGGGACCCGGAGGCCGTCGGCCACCGAGAAGTCGGCGTCCCGCACCGCGTACGCGAGAGCATCGTCGAACGTGGAGGCGCGCGACAGCGCCGAGATGATCTCGTTGAGGGGCACGGGTCCAGTTTACGGCCGCCCCGCGGGCCGACCGCCGAGGGAACCCCGAACCGTCGAGGGAGCCCGGGGCTGCGGTCTCCCTCGCCGTCCGGGGTCCCTCGGTGGAGGGCGGGTCAGGCGCTGGTGTGGAACTTCAGCTGGGCGGCGGAGAGGCCGGAGTCGGCGATGAGCTCGACGGCGTCGGCGGCGTCCGAGACCAGGATCGGGAGCGCCTCGCGCTCCGGGCCGGCGAAGTCCTTCAGCACGAAGTCGGCGGCCTGCTGGCGGCCCGGCGGGCGGCCGATGCCGACCCGCACGCGCAGGAACTCGGCTCCTCCGGTCGCCGCGAGGATGTCGCGGATGCCGTTGTGCCCTCCGTGACCGCCGCCCTGCTTGAGGCGCAGGGTGTCGAAGGGGATGTCGAGCTCGTCGTGCACGACGATCAGGTGCGCCGGGTCGACCGAGTAGAAGTCGAGCAGCTGCGCCGTCGGCCCGCCGGAGAGGTTCATGAAGCTGTTGGGCTTGCCCAGCACGAGCTTCGGTCCGCCCGGGCGGAGGAAGCCCTCGGCGACCACGGCGTTGGCGCGGTTGTGCCGGCGGAACGAGCCGCCGATCCGCGTCGCGAGCTCGTCGAGCACCATCTGGCCGACGTTGTGCCGGTTGCGCGCGTACTGCGCGCCCGGGTTGCCCAGTCCGACGACCAGCCAGGTGTCACCCATGTCGTTCCTCTTTCTCGGGGACGGCGGAGGGGCTCCCCCGCCGGACGCGGAACGGGCCCGCCGCGGCTGCGAGCGGGCCCGTTCCCGGGGTGGTGCGGACTACTCCGCGGTCTCGGCGACGACGTCGCCCGAGGCCGGGGTCTCGTCGTCCTCGCCCAGGTCCTGCTCGACCTCGGCGGTGACGTTGACGATGAGCACCTCGGCGTCGGTGACCAGCGTGGCGCCCTCGGGGAGCGTGACGTCGGCGGCGGTGATCTGCGTGCCGGCCTCGAGGCCCTCGACGGAGACGACGATGTTCTGCGGGATGCGCGTGGCGTCGACCTCGAGCGAGAGGGTGTTCGACTCGATCGAGACGAGGGTGCCGGGAGCGGCGTCGCCCTCGACGTGCACGGGGATGTCCACCTCGACCTTCTCGCCCTTGTTGATGACGACGAGGTCGATGTGCTCGATGATCTGGCGCACCGGGTCGCGCTGGATGTCCTTCACCAGGGTGGTCTGCGCGGCGCCCTCGATGTCGAGCTCGAGGATCGCGTTCGCCTTGCGGGTGAGCAGGAGCACCTGGTGGCCCGGGAGGGTGAGGTGCTGGGGCTCGGTGCCGTGGCCGTAGAGGACCGCGGGGATCTTGTCCTGCGCGCGGATCTTGCGGGCGGCGCCCTTGCCGAACGAGGTGCGGACCTCGACGACGACCTTGTTGGTCAGTTCAGCCATGATGTTCTCCTTGGGCGGCGCGCACGCCACCGGATCGGGTCGTGGCCTGCGGCCACGGACGGTTTGTCGACTCGAACGCATGTCAGCGTGAGGAGAAGTCCGTGGCGCCCCGTGGGGGCCTCGCCTGCTTCCACCGCGTCGATCACGGATGCACGTGCATCCCTCGCCGAAGTTCAGCTGCCGATCCTACCCGGCATCGCGGCCGCCCGCCAGCAGGCGGTCGCGCCGCCGGACTCGGAGCCGGACGTCCAGGCGGACCGCCTACCGTGCGGGTATGACGAGCGACGACTTCGGCTCCTACGTCGAGAAGAACGGCTTCCACCGCGACACGAACTACATCCCGACGCGGATCACCGCCGACGGCCGCGACGGGTACCCGGTGGAGGCCGGGCGCTACCGCCTCGTCGTCTCCCGCGCCTGCCCGTGGGCGAACCGCGCCGTGATCGTGCGGCGCCTGCTCGGGCTCGAGGACGCCCTCTCGATGGGCATCTGCGGGCCCACCCACGACAAGCGCAGCTGGACCTTCGACCTCGATCCGGGCGGGGTCGACCCGGTGCTGGGCATCCCCCGCCTCCAGGACGCGTTCTTCGCCCGCTTCCCCGACTACCCGCGCGGGATCACCGTCCCGGCCCTCGTGGACATCCCGAGCGGCCAGGTCGTCACCAACGACTACCCGGTGATGACGCTCGACTTCTCCACCGAGTGGACCGCGTTCCACCGCGACGGCGCCCCCGACCTCTACCCCGAGGAGCACCGCGAGGAGATCGACGAGATCGCCGAGCTGGTCTTCCACGACGTGAACAACGGCGTCTACAAGTGCGGCTTCGCCGGCTCGCAGCGCTCCTACGACCGGGCCTACGACCGCCTCTGGGCGCGGCTGGACTGGCTGGAGGAGCGGCTGAGCACCCGCCGCTACCTGGTCGGCGACACCATCACCGAGGCGGACGTGCGGCTCTTCACGACGCTCGCCCGCTTCGACGCCGTCTACTACAGCCACTTCAAGGCCAACCGGAACCTGCTGTCGGCGATGCCCGCGCTCTGGGGCTACGCCCGCGACCTCTTCGCCACTCCGGGGTTCGGCGACACGATCGACTTCACCCACATCAAGTCGCACTACTACGAGGTGCAGCGGGACATCAATCCGACCGGCGTCGTCCCCAAGGGCCCGGACCTCTCCGGCTGGCTCGTCCCCTCGCGCCGCGAGGAGCTCGGCGGCCGCCCGTTCGGCGACGGCACTCCCCCGCCGCCGCCGATCCCGTCGGAGCGCGTCCCCCTCGGCCACGGCGCCTGACCGGCTCCGGTCGCGGTCGTCGCGGCGCGCGCAAGACCGTGCGCGCGCCGCACGACCGATGTGCAGCCGGGAGACGGCTCGGACCCGGGCTCCCCGGAGCGACCCGGGGCTAGCCTGGGCTCGCCCCTGAACGCGAACGTCGAGGAGAACCGTGTCTGACAAGCCCACCGCCACAGCCAACATCGGAGTCGTCGGTCTGGCGGTGATGGGCTCGAACCTCGCCCGCAACCTCGCCAGCCGCGAGGGCAACACGGTCGCGGTGTTCAACCGCTCCTACGGCCGCACCGAGACCCTCATCACGGAGCACCCGGAGGCGGGCTTCGTCGCGTCCGAGACCATCGAGGACTTCGCCGCCTCGCTCGCCACCCCGCGCACCGCGATCATCATGGTCCAGGCCGGCCGCGGCACCGACGCCGTGATCGAGCAGCTGACGAAGGTCTTCGAGCCCGGCGACATCATCGTCGACGGCGGCAACGCGCTCTTCACCGACACCATCCGCCGCGAGAAGGCCGTCCGCGAGACCGGCATCCACTTCGTCGGCACCGGCATCTCCGGCGGCGAGGAGGGCGCGCTCAAGGGCCCGTCGATCATGCCCGGCGGCTCGGTCGAGTCCTACAGGACCCTCGGCCCGATCCTCTCGTCGATCGCCGCGGTCGCCGAGGGCGAGCCCTGCGTCACCCACATCGGCACCGACGGCGCCGGCCACTTCGTCAAGATGATCCACAACGGCATCGAGTACGCCGACATGCAGCTCATCGCCGAGGCGTACGACCTGCTCCGCACCGTCGGCGGACACGAGCCCGCCGCCATCGCCGAGGTCTTCGACGCCTGGAACAAGGGCGACCTCGAGTCGTACCTCATCGAGATCACCGCCGAGGTGCTCCGCCAGGTCGACGCCGACACCGGCAACCCCTTCATCGACGTCGTCCTCGACCAGGCCGGCTCGAAGGGCACCGGCGTCTGGACCGTGCAGAACGCGCTCGACCTCGGCGTCCCCGTCGGCGGCATCGCCGAGGCCGTCTTCGCCCGTGCCGTGTCCTCCCACCCCGAGCAGCGCGAGGCCGTGCAGGCCCGCGTCACCTCGCGCCCGACCCCGGTCGAGAAGTACGAGGGCTTCGAGGACGACGTGCGCGCCGCGCTCTACGCCTCCAAGGTCGTCGCCTACTCGCAGGGCTTCGACGCGATCATCGCCGGAGCCGAGAAGTACGGCTGGGAGATCGACAAGGGAGCGGTCGCCAAGATCTGGCGCGCGGGCTGCATCATCCGCGCCCAGTTCCTCAACCGCATCGTCGACGCCTACGACGAGAACGCCGGCATCACGACCCTCCTCGAGGACCCGTACTTCGCCGAGGCCGTCGCCAACGGCGAGACCGCCTGGCGCCGCATCGTCTCGACCGCCGCGCTCTCGGGCGTGCCGATCCCCGGCTTCGGCGCCGCGCTGTCGTACTACGACTCGCTCGCCTCCAAGCGCCTCCCGGCCGCTCTCGTGCAGGGCCAGCGCGACTTCTTCGGAGCGCACACCTACAAGCGCGTCGACAGGGAGGGCACCTTCCACACGCTGTGGTCGGGCGACCGCACCGAGGTCGAGCAGGACCCCTCCACGCACTGACCCGCGTCGCACGGGAAGGCGCCCCCGCCTGCAGGATCCTCGGATCCTCGGGCGGGGGCGCCTTCCGCGTCGGGGAGGGAGCTCCCCCGTCGTCAGCGGAGCCAGGCGATGGCGTCCGGCTCCCCGAGCGGGCGCTCGACGCCCGGGCCGGCTGACCCCTCAGGTCCGGAACGCCCGCGCGATCAGGAGCGCCGCCAGGAGCACCGCTGCGGCGGCCGCCGTGGCCGCCGGGAGGGCGAGCAGGAGCAGCAGCGAGACCGCGGCCGACGCGAGGGCCGGCCCGCTCGCCCCGGCCGCTCCGTGGTCGAGGCGCCGCACGATGGTCGCCACCAGCAGAGCGGCCACGGCGAAGGCGAGCAGCGCGTCGGCGTCGAGGATCACGACCGCGAGCACGGCGACCAGGCAGAGGACGAGCTGGGCCGCCGCCGGCACGCCGGTCCTGCGGTTCCTGGTGGCGAGCACTGCCGGGATCTCCCCCGCGCCGGCGAGACGGACGAGGGCGCGCGCATCCCTCCTCCCGAGGTCGAGGAGCGCGAGCAGGACCGCGATCACCGCGGCGGCCCCGACGAGCCCGGACGCGGGCGTGCCCCGGGTGACAGCGCTCAGGGGGGTCTCCGAGGACGCGAGGACCTCGGGACCGGCCGCCAGGAGCAGACCGGTAGCGAGCGCGGCGGCGGCCGCCGTGGCGATCCCGATGCGCAGCAGGGCTGGGCGGAGAGCCGTCACCGCGCCGGAGCGGGAGGTCGGCAGGAGGATCAGGAGCAGCGCCGCGGCGGTGCCGGCTCCCAGCGGCCCTCCGTCGCGCAGCGGGTCGAGCGGCGCGGGGTCCGGAGGGGACGCCAGCACGAGCACGGCGGCGGCGGCCAGCAGGACGACGACCGCGCCGACGAGGAGCAGGACCGGGCGAGCGGGGAGGCGCCCGCCGCGCAGGCCGAAGAGCGCGACGGCCACGAGCAGCAGGACGGCCAGGGGCCGGGCCGCTCCCCCGAGGACCGACTGGGCCGCGGTCAGGGCCAGCGCGGCCGAGGCGAAGGCGCGCCCGACGATCCCGAGCCACTCGGAGGAGGGGCCGTCGTGGACGGTGCGCCCGGCATCGGCGACGGCGCTCAGGGCCGCGGCGGCCGCAGCGACGGCGAGCCCGAGGAGCAGCCACCAGCCCGCTGCGGCGGCGGCCGGCGACCAGACCAGGAAGACCGCCGCCAGGGCGAGGGTCGCATCCGAACGCTGGGGCACGGCCTCACCCTAGGCGGTGGAGCCGGGGCGGGACCCGGGTGCGCTGTGCAGGGCGCACCCGGGGCGCGGGGTCCTACGCGTCGCCGTCGAACATCGACGTCACGGAGCCGTCGTCGAAGACCTCGTGGATGGCGCGGGCCAGCAGCGGAGCGATGGGCAGGATCGTCAGGCGGTCCCACGTCTTCTCCGCCGGCAGCGGCAGGGTGTCGGTGACGACGACCGAGTCGATGAACTCGGAGCTCAGGAGCTCGACCGCCGGATCCGAGAAGACGGCGTGGGTGGCCGCGACGACCACGCCGATCGCGCCCGCCTTCTTCAGCGCCTCGGCCGCCTTCGCGATGGTGCGCCCGGTGTCGATGAGGTCGTCGACGAGGAGGCAGACGCGGCCCTTCACCTCGCCGACGATCTCGTGGACGGAGACCTGGTTGGCGACCTTCGGGTCGCGGCGCTTGTGGATGATCGCCAGCGGGACGCCGAGCTTGTCGCTCCAGATGTCGGCGACGCGGACGCGGCCCATGTCGGGCGAGACGATGGTGAGGGTCGAGGGGTCGAGCTTCTCGCGGAAGTGCTCGAGCAGCACCGGCATCGCGAAGAGGTGGTCGACGGGGCCGTCGAAGAAGCCCTGGATCTGCGCCGCGTGCAGGTCGACCGACATGATCCGGTCGGCTCCCGCCGCCTTGAAGAGGTCCGCGACGAGGCGGGCCGAGATCGGCTCGCGGCCGCGGCCCTTCTTGTCCTGGCGCGCGTAGGGGTAGAAGGGGGCGACCACGGTGATCCGCTTGGCGGAGGCGCGCTTGAGCGCGTCGACCATGATCAGCTGCTCCATCAGCCACTCGTTGATCGGGGACGTGTGCGACTGGAGGACGAACACGTCGCCTCCGCGGACCGACTCGCCGTAGCGGACGTAGAGCTCGCCGTTGGCGAAGGTGCGCCCCTCGGTCGTGACGAGCTCGGTCCCGAGCTCGGCGGCGACCGCCTCCGCCAGTGCCGGATGCGCCCTCCCCGAGACGAGGACCAGGCTCTTCTTGTTGCTGGCGGTGATGCCGGTCACTGTGCTCCGCTTCCTCCGGTGGGCGCCTGGTCGGATCCGGTGGGATCCGACGCCAGGGCCGCCTCGGCGGCGTCGGCCGCTGCGGTGCCCGGACGGTGGGTCTGCACCCACCCGGCCATGTTGCGCTGCGGAGCGACGGTGATCCCGAGGGCTCCGGCGGGGATGTCCTTGCGGATGACCGTGCCGGCGCCCGTGTACGCTCCGTCACCGATTCTAACGGGGGCGACGAAGACGTTGTGCGACCCCGCACGCACGTGCGAGCCCACCACGGAGGACGCCTTGCTCACCCCGTCGTAGTTGGCGAAGATCGAGCCGGCGCCGATGTTCGACTCCTCGCCGATGACCGCGTCGCCGACGTAGGAGAGGTGCGGGACCTTCGATCCCTCGCCGATGACGGCGTTCTTGGTCTCGACGTAGGTGCCGATCTTGCCGCGGGCGCCGAGCACGGTGCCGGGGCGGAGGAACGAGAACGGGCCGACCTGGGCCTTCGCGCCGATGACGGCGAGCGTCGCGTCGGAGCGCTTCACGACCGCGTCCTCGCCGACCTCGCAGGAGTCGAGCGTGGTGTCCGGGCCGATGACCGCACCGGTGGCGATGACGGTCGGGCCCTTGATCTGCGTGCCCGGGAGGATCTCGACGTCCGGGGCGAGGACCGCGTCCACGTCGATCCAGGTCGTCGCCGGGTCCTGGATCGTGACACCTTCGAGCTGCCAGCGGCGCACGATGCGCGCGTTGAGCTCGAGCGCCGCGTCGGCGAGCTGGGCGCGGTCGTTGATCCCGGCCACGAGCCAGCGGTCCTGCACGGGGACGGCCTCGATCGCGCGGCCGGCGGCCTTGAGCGCGGCGGCGGCGTCGGTGAGGTACTTCTCCCGCTGGGCGTTCTCGGTGCCGATCGCGCCGATGACCGAGCGGAGCGCGGCGGCGTCGAAGGCGTAGACGCCGGCGTTGATCTCGGTGAGGTCGAGCTCGTCGGGGCTCGCGTCCTTCTGCTCCACGATGGAGGCGAAGGCGCCGTCGCCGCCGCGGACGATCCGGCCGAAGCCGGTCGGGTCCTCGAGCACGCAGGAGAGCATGGTGAGCGCGTTCGCCGCGGCGAGGTGCTCGTCGACCAGGCGGCGGAGGGTCGGCGCGTCCAGCAGCGGGACGTCGGCGCTCAGCACGACGACCGTGCCGGCGAAGGACTCCGGGAGCGCCGCGAGGCCCTGCTCGACCGCGCGGCCGGTGCCGGGCGTCTCGTCCTGGTCCACCACCAGCGCGGAGGGGGTGTGCTTGAGGACGGCCTCGGCGACCCGGTCGCGCTCGTGGCGCACCACGGTGACGACGTGCGCCGCGTCGAGCGAGGCGGCCGTGTCGAGCACGTGCCCGAGCAGCGGCCTCCCGGCGAGGCGGTGCAGGACCTTCGGGGTGCGGGACTTCATGCGGGTGCCCTGGCCTGCCGCCAGGATCACGACGGCGAGCGTGCTGTCTGCCATGTTCTTCGCGTTCTCCTCCGTGAGCGCACCGTCCTGGTGCCGCTCCGCCACCAGGATTCGAACCTGGACCGGACAGCTCCAAAGGCTGCCGTGCTGCCGTTACACCATGGCGGACCGCGCGATCGCGCGCCGTCCATCCTGCCACCCCCGCGCCCGAGGCGGGGCCGGGGGCGCGGGCGGCCGTCGCTCGGGCGGACGACGGCGGCCCGGGAGGTCCCCGCCTCCCGGCCCGTCCGCCTCCCGGCGTCCCGCGAGCCGCCCAGCCGCCACAATGGACGGGTGAGTGCGAATGACGAGGTCGACGGGATCGTCGACGCCTGGGTCCGGGAGCGGCCCGATCTCGATTTCACGCCGCTCCAGGTCTTCTCGCGGATGCGCCGGCTGGCCAAGCAGCTCGAGCGCGCGCGCGGCAGCGCCTTCGGCCGGTCGGAGCTCGAGACGTGGGAGTTCGACGTGCTCTCGGCCCTGCGGCGCGCGGGAGCGCCCTACCGGATGAGCCCCAAGCAGCTCCTCCAGGCGACCATGGTCACCAGCGGCACCATGACCAACCGCATCGACCGGCTGGTCGAGCGCGACCTGGTCGAGCGCCTCGACGACCCGAACGACGGGCGCGGCGTGCTGGTGCAGATGACGCCGTCGGGGCTCGCCCGGGTCGACGCGGCGATCACCCGCCTGGTCGACGCGGAGCAGCAGCTGCTCGGCGCGCTCACCCACGCCCAGCAGGAGCGGCTGGCGCAGCTCCTCCGGAAGCTCTCCCTCGACTTCGGCTGAGCCGGTCGGTACGGGCCCGCGACGGCGGCCCGCCCACGCGGTACGGGACAGCTGCCGGTGCCGCGGAGGAGAGCGGCGTCAGCCCTCGAGCTGCTCCGAGAGCTCCAGCCAGCGCAGCTCGAGCTCTGCCGTCTCGTCCTCGTAGCCGCGGAGCGAGGCGTTGAGCGCGAGGATGCCGTCGTAGTCGTCCTGGTCGTGCGTCGCCATCTTCTCGTGCACGGTCTTCGTCAGCTGCGTGAGCTTGTGCAGGCGCCGGTCGATCGCCGACACCTCCTTCTCGGCGGTGCGGCGCTCGGCCCCCGCGAGTCCGCTCGGCGCCGGCGCGCCGGAGGAGGAGCCCGACGAGGCCCCCGCGGGCGCGCCCTTCTCGAGCGCGCGGCGCAGGTCGAGGTACTGCTCGACGCCGCCGGGCAGGTGGCGGAACGCGCCGTCCATCACGGCGTACTGCTGGTCGGTGACGCGCTCGAGCAGGTACCGGTCGTGCGAGACGACGAGCAGGGTGCCCGGCCAGGAGTCGAGCAGGTCCTCGATCGCGGCGAGCATGTCGGTGTCGAGGTCGTTGGTCGGCTCGTCGAGGATCAGCACGTTGGGCTCGCTGAGCAGGATGAGCAGGAGCTGGAGCCTCCGGCGCTGACCGCCCGAGAGGTCCTTCACCGGCGTCGAGAGCTGCGCGCTCGAGAAGCCGAGGCGCTCGAGCAGCTGGCCCGGAGTCATCTCCTTGCCGCCGATGGAGTAGCTGGTGCGCTGCTCCGCGATGATCTCGCGGACGGGCCGGTGCTGGACACCGGTCAGCTCGCGCAGCTGCTGGTCGAGGATCGCGACGCGCACGGTGGTGCCGCGCTTCACCCGGCCGCTCGTCGGCTCCACGCTGCCCGCGACCAGGCCGAGGAGGGTCGACTTGCCGGCGCCGTTCACGCCGAGGATGCCGGTGCGCTCGCCGGGCGCGATCCGCCACTCGATGCGGTTGAGGACGGTCCGCTCGCCGTAGCGGACGGTGACGTCGAGCAGGTCGACGACGTCCTTGCCCAGGCGCGAGACGGCGAGCTGCGAGAGCGAGACCGAGTCGCGCACCGGGGGCTCGTCCTCGATCAGCTGGTTCGCGGCGTCGATCCGGAACTTGGGCTTCGCCGTGCGGGCGGGGGCGCCGCGGCGGAGCCAGGCGAGCTCCTTCTTCATCAGGTTCTGGCGCTTGGCCTCCATGGTCGAGGCCATCCGGTCGCGCTCGACGCGCTGCAGGATGTACGCCGCGTACCCGCCCTCGAACGGCTCGACGAGACGGTCGTGCACCTCCCAGGTGGCGGTGCAGATCTCGTCGAGGAACCACCGGTCGTGGGTGACGACCGCGAGCCCGCCCGACGACGCCGCCCAGCGGCGCTTGAGGTGCTCGGCGAGCCAGGCGATGCCCTCGACGTCGAGGTGGTTGGTGGGCTCGTCGAGGAAGACGACGTCCCAGTCGCCGACGAGCAGCTTCGCGAGGGCGACCCGGCGCCTCTGGCCGCCCGAGAGGGAGCCGACCACTCCGTCCCAGGGGACGTCGCGCAGCAGGCCCGCGATCACGTCTCGGGTGCGCGCGTCGCCCGCCCACTCGTGCTCCTGGAGCCCGCCGACGACGGCCTGGGCGACGGTGAGGTCCTCATCGACCGTGTCGGCCTGGTCGAGCATCCCGAGCGTGACGCCGCGGCGGTGCGTGACGCGGCCGCTGTCCGGCTCGATGCGCTGCGCGAGCAGGCGCAGGAGGGTCGACTTGCCGTCGCCGTTGCGTCCGACGATCCCGATGCGGTCGCCCTCCTCGATCCCCAGGGAGACGTCGTCGAAGATCACGCGTGTGGGGTACTCGAGTCGCAGCGCCTCGGCGCCCAGCAGATGTGCCATAGGGATCCAGCCTAGGCGGTGCCGCCTGAGCGGTCCGCCGCGGGTCGATCACAGTGCGGCCGGGTCGCGGCCCCCGGACCTCAGCCCGCGGGTGCCGGCTCCGAGACGGACACCGAGCGGCGGTGCAGTCCCGTGGCGCCGTCGGGGGCAGGCGGGCGCTCGACCGTGGTCTGCACCGTGCCGTCCGCGTCGGTGGCGCGCACGGTCACGACGTGGTCGCCGACCGTCGCGTCCCACTCGAGGACCCACTGGATCCACGTGTCCGCGGTGACCTGCTCGGCGAGGCGCGCCTCCTGCCAGGCGCCGCCGTCGATCTGCACCTCAACCTTCGCGATGCCGGTGTGCGGCGCCCAGGCGACTCCCGCCACGGCGACCGTCCCCGCCTCGACGGGCTGGCCCTGGCGCGGCACATCGATCCGCGACTCGATCTTGATCGGACCGCGCTCGGTCCAGCCGCGCGTCGACCAGTACGCCAGGTCCTCCGCGAAGGTCGTGACCTTCAGCTCGACGACCCACTTCGTCGCCGAGACGTAGCCGTACAGGCCGGGGACGACCATCCGGACGGGGAAGCCGTGCTCGACCGGGAGCGGCTCGCCGTTCATCCCGACGGCGAGCAGGCTCGCGCGGTCCTCGTCCTGCAGCACGTCGAGCGGGCTGGAGGCGGTGAAGCCGTCGATGCTCCGCGAGAGCACCATGTCGGCGCCGGCGGTCGGCCGGGCCCGGGCCAGCAGCTCGCGGATCGGGTAGCCCAGCCAGAGGGCGGTGCCGATCAGGTCGCCGCCGACCTCGTTGGACACGCAGGACAGGGTGACCAGGTGCTCCTCGAGCGGCAGTGCGAGCAGCTCGTCCCAGGTGATCTCGATCTCCTCCTCCACCATTCCGGTGATCATCAGCGACCAGTCGGCGGGCTCGACCGACGGCACCGAGAGCGCGGTGTCGATCCGGTAGAACGAGGAGTTGGGAGTGACGTAGGAGCTGATGCCGTCGATGTCGTCGAGCACGGCGCCGGCCGGGACGGGCGCGGCGGCCGAGGCGGGAGCCGGCAGGGACACGGCCTCGCGCACGGCCGTAACGGCGGCGGAGGCGGACGTGAGGAAGCGGGCGCCGATGCCGGCGGCGACCGCGGCGACTCCGGCGATCCCGACCAGGCGGAGGAACGACCGGCGGTCCGGGGAGTCGCTCTCGCGCTCCTCCTGCCAGCCGCGGAGGCGGACGGAGGCCGAGCGGAGCACCGCGGCACCGGCCACCATGCCCACGACGCTCGGCGCCGCGTCGATCCCGGACGCGCCCTCGCGGCTGACGGCGGCGAGCGCACCGGCGCCCGCGACGACGGCCAGCAGCAGCACGCCGAACGGCGGGCGGCGGTACTCGAGGACTCCCGCGCCGACGGCCAGCAGCGCGATCGCGAGGCCGATCGAGACCAGCAGCACGAGCTTGTCGCCGGTGCCGAAGAGCGCGATGACCGTGTCCTTCACGCCCGGGGGCACGATGTCGATGACGAAGCCGCCGACCGCGACCAGCGGACTGCCGCCCGCTCCGGTGAAGACCGCGACGACCTCGGCGGCCGCGAGGGCGACGACGGCGGCCACGATCCCGGAGAGGATCGCGAAGAGGGTGGCTCGGCGGGACATGAGCGGCACTCTAAGCCACGACGTCGGAACTTCTCTGCGGACCGTCTGTGGAGGGCGCCGGGCGCGAGGCTCGCGAGCCCCGCTCCGGAGGCACCGCCTCCGCGACTAGGTCGAGAGCAGGCGCGCCCCGTGGACCGGGCCGGAGACCCGCACGGCGCTCAGCCGCGCGGAGCTCAGCTCGCGCTGCAGGTCGGCCGCCGCATCGGCGTCCGGAGCGAGGAACGCCACGGTCGGTCCGGACCCCGAGACGAGGCCGCCGAGCGCTCCGCGGCCCTCGCCGAGCTCGAGGATGCGGGCGAGCCCGGGCTGCAGGTGCAGCGCCGGCGCCTGCAGGTCGTTGTGCATCGCGTCGGCGAGCATGGCGGCGTCGCCGGCGCGGAGGGCCTGCAGCACGTTGGGATCGATGGCGGGGGTCGCCGAGATCGGGCGGAAGTCGTGCAGGTGGCGCTCGCGGTGCCGGTCGAGCTCGCTGTAGACCTCGGGGGTCGACAGGCCCTCCTCCGAGAGGACCAGCACCCACTCGAAGCGGCCCTTGGCGAGCGCCGGGCTCAGCTCATCGCCGCGGCCGACCCCGATCGCGGTGCCGCCGGTGAAGGAGAAGGGGACGTCGGCGCCGAGGCTCGCGGCGATGCCGAGCAGCTGCTCCCTCGTGCAGGCCGTGCCCCAGAGCGCGTCGCAGGCGAGGAGGGTCGCGGCAGCGTCGGCCGAGCCGCCGCCCATGCCGCCGGCGATGGGGACGTTCTTCTCGATCTCGAGGTGCACGCCGCCGCGGTAGCCGGTCGCCCGGGCGAGCGCCCGAGCCGCCTTGATCGCGAGGTTGGAGCCGTCGACGGCCAGGCGGGAGGTGTCGATCGAGCCCGAGAAGGAGACCGAGAAGTCGGCCGCCTCCTCCGCGAACACGTCCTCGTAGAGGGAGAGCGACTGGAACGCGGTGGCCAGCTCGTGGTACCCGTCGTCGCGCACGGCGCCGACCTTGAGGAACACGTTGATCTTGCCGGGCGCCCGCGCGTGGACCCGGTTCGACGTCGCGCGGTGGGCCATGCATCCACGCTACAGGGTGGCGGAGGCGCCCTCGTCCGCACCCGGGACGGGCTCCCCGTCGCCGTCCGCGTCGTCCCCGTCGGTCTCCGCCAGCGACCCGTCGGGCACCGCCGCGCCGCGCACGGGGACCCTCGCCGGATCGAGCTCGCGGCCCAGGCGGACGAAGGCGGCGACGTCCAGCTCCTCGCCGCGCGCGGTCTGCGGGACGCCGGCCCGCTCGAGCGCGACGATCGCCGCGGCGCTGTCGCCGAAGAGGGTCGCGAGCGACTGGCGGAGCATCTTCCTCCGCTGCGCGAACGCCGCGTCGACGACCGCGAAGACGGCGCGGCGCAGGGTCTCGTCGCCCGGCTCCTCGCCGCGGTCGAACGCGACGAGCACGCTGTCGACGTTCGGCACCGGCCAGAAGATCTGACGCGAGACCGCGCCGCCCGTCGTCCAGGAGCCGAACCACGCCGCCTTGACGCTCGGGCCGCCGTAGACCTTGGAGCCGGGACCGGCGGCGAGCCGGTGCCCGACCTCGGACTGCACCATCACCACTCCGGACCGGATGCTGGCGAAGTGCTCGAGGAAGTGCAGGAGCACCGGCACCGAGATGTTGTACGGGAGGTTGGCGACGAGCCGGACCGGCTCCCCCGGCAGGTCGAGCACCTTCATCGCGTCGGCGTGCACGACCGCGAGATCGGCGCCCGGCGCCATCAGCTCGACGGTGCGCGGCAGCTGCTCGGCGAGGCGCCCGTCGATCTCGACGGCCACGACCTGTGCGCCCGCCTCGAGCAGGCCGAGGGTCAGCGATCCGAGGCCGGGGCCGATCTCGACGACGGTCTCCCCCGGGCGCACCCGAGCGAGCTTGACGATGCGGCGGACCGTGTTGGCGTCGTGCACGAAGTTCTGGCCGAGCTTCTTGGTCGGCGTGACGTCGAGGAGGCCGGCGAGGTCGCGGATCTCGGCCGGGCCCAGCAGGCGCGGGATCGCGGCGGCCGTCGGCTCGGCGGCGTGGCGGCCGCTCATGCGAGGGGTCCGACCGGCTCCGTCGGCTCGGAGCCGACCTCGCCGCCCCACTCGCCGTACACGGCCTCCGTGTTCGAGGCGATCGTCGCGGCCAGGTGGCCGACGTCGGTCTCGAGGGTCGCGGCCATCGAGCGCAGGGTGTGCGGGAGGAGGTAGGGCGCGTTCGGGCGGCCGCGGAAGGGCGACGGAGTGAGGTACGGCGCGTCGGTCTCGACCAGGATGAGGTGCCGCGGGGTCGCGACGAGCGCCTCCCGCAGCGGCTCGGCGTTCTTGAACGTCACGGTGCCGGCGAAGGAGAGGTACCAGCCCTCGTCCGTGCACATCCGCGCCATCTCCGCGTCCCCGGAGAAGCAGTGGAAGACGGTGCGCTCGGGGGCTCCGACGCGGCGCAGGGTCTCGATGACCTCGCGGTGCGCGTCGCGGTCGTGGATCTGCAGCGCGAGGTCGTGCTCCTTCGCGATGCGGATGTGCTCCTCGAAGGAGCGGAACTGCGCGGCGCGGCCGCTCTCGCCGGTGCGGAAGAAGTCGAGCCCGGTCTCGCCGATGGCGCGCACCCGCGGCTGCTCCGCCAGCTCGGCGATCACGGCGAGGGCGGCGTCGAGCTCGCCGCGCTGCTCCAGCTCGGGCGCCTCGTTGGGGTGGATCGCGACGGCGGCCAGCATGCGCGGCTCGCTCGCCGCCTGCTCGGCCGACCAGCGGCTCGTCTCGACGTCCGTGCCGACCTGGACGACGCCGCGGACCCCGACGGTGGAGGCCCGGTCGAGCTGCTCGCGGTGGTCGAGCGGCTCGAGGCCGTCGGCGATCTCGAGGTGCGTGTGGTTGTCGTAGACGGGGACGACGAGCGCCTCGGGCAGCGGCGGGTACGTCAGGTCGCGGCCGGACGAGGCCTCGCGGGAGCGGACGTGCTGGCTGTCGGTCATGCGCTCCAGGCTACCGGGAGGGCTCGCGCGGGCCGGAGTCCCGGGTGGACGAGGGCCGAGAGGCGGCCGCTGAGGCGCCCTGAGCGGATCGGGTCAACACCCGATCGGATCGGGACAGCCCGCCTCCCGCGCCGCCGGGAGGCTGGAGCCATGACAGACACCGAGCTCCTCGCCCACTCCGCACCCGGCTCCCTCGCCGGGCGCCACGCCCTCGTCACCGGATCCTCGAGCGGGATCGGCGCAGCCATCGCCCGCCGGCTCGCCGGGGCCGGCGCTCACGTCCTCGTGCACGGACGCGACCCCGAGCGGGTCGGGTCCGTCGTCCGCGGCATCCGCGCCGACGGGGGCACCGCCTCCGCGCTCGTCGCCGACCTCGCGGGCACGCCGGAGGAGACCCGCGCCGTCGCCGAGCGGGCGCTGACCCTCCTCGACGGGCGGATCGACGTCCTCGTCAACAACGCCGGAGTGTTCCCGGTGGGGCCGACCGCCGACCTCAGCGACGCCGATGTCGAGTCCCTCCTCACCACGAACATCCGCGTGCCGCACCAGCTCGTCGCGGCGATCGCCCCGGCCATGGCCGAGCGCGGGAGCGGAGTGGTCGTCAACATCACCTCGTGGATGGGACGGGTGGGAACGCCGGGGACCGCCCTCTACCCCGCGACCAAGGCGGCGCTGGAGCACCTCACGCGGGCGTGGGCGGCCGAGTACGGCCCGAGCGGCGTGCGCGTGGTCGCCGTCGCGCCCGGCGCGACTCTCACGCCCGGCAACGAGCACGCCGCGGCGATCCTGGAGCAGATGACCGCGTCCGCCCCCGCCGGCCGGCCCGGACGTCCGGACGAGATCGCCCTGGCCGTGCGCTGGCTCGTCTCGGACGAGGCCTCGTACGTCCACGGCACGACGCTCGACGTCGACGGAGGCATCGTCGGCGCCCGCGTCTGACGCCGCGGCACGCGCCGCTCGGAGTCCCCGCGACAGCGCCCGCCGCTCAGTGGATCTGGACGAGCGGCCCGGGGTGGAGCGCGGCGTCGGCCGTGGGGGTCGTCTCGTAGGCGCGGCGGTAGTCGCGCCCGAAGTGCGACGCGCTCGCGTAGCCGACCGCGGCCGCGGCCTGCGCGGCGGTGTCGCCCCGGACCAGGAGCAGCCTCCTGGCCTCCCCGAGGCGGAGCCGCCGCAGGTAGCCCAGCGGCGACATCCCGGTCAGCTCGCGGAAGCGGCGGGTGAGTGTGGGCACGCTGGTGCCCGCCTCCGCGGCGAGCGCGCCGAGGGTCCAGCCGCGCGAGAGCGACGCGCTCATCGCCTCGACCGCGCGGGAGACGGCCTCCGAGCGGACGGTGCTGGACGCGGCCAGCAGCCGGGGCGCCTGGTCCGTCTGCAGCAGCCGCAGCACGAGCTCGCGCGTGATCGCGGGGGCGAGCACCGGGATGTCGGCGGGGGCGTCGAGCAGACGGAAGAGTCGGCGCAGCGAGTCGGCCATCTCCTCCGTGACCGTGCCGATCCGCGGGGCGGGAGCCCGCGGGGCCGTCCGGGGGGCGAGCGCCGCGATCTCGGCCACCACGAGCGGGTCGAGACGCCAGTTGGCCGACAGGAAGTCGCCGCGGTCGCCGGTCTCCACGACGGCCGCGACCACCGGCAGATCGACGGGGGTGATCAGGAAGCGGCCGGCGCCCCACCGCTCGTCGGAGTCGCCGACCACCGAGCGCTTCCGGCCGGCCAGCACCAGGCTGAGGGTCGGCGGGAACCGGGTGTAGACGAGCTCGGTCGGAGCGGTCACCCGGTGCAGGCGCAGGGCGAGCGCGGCGGCGCGCTCGGGGTGCCCGACGTGGCGCCGGGTGAGCTCGGCCGCCTGCCCGAGAGCGTCGAGGACCTCGCGCGTCATCTGCGCCCCCACGGAGCGGCGGGCCGTTCGCACCCGGCCCCTCGCGTTCGGATCGCGGTCATCGTGCACTCCCCTGCGGATCCTCCGCCGGCGACTCCGGGCCGCTCGGCTGGTCGGTCCACGGGTCGAGGCGCGGCCGTCAGGACGCGGGAGCCTCGATGCGCGGGAAGAGCGCGGCGAGCGTGCCGACGGTGGTGCCGACGGGGAGGACTCCCCACCGGCCCGCCTCGCGGATCGGCTGCGCGGTGAGGGCGCCCAGCGACTCCGTCACGCCGAGCGCCTCCCAGAGGGACGCCGTCGCGCGCGGCACGACCGGCGAGAGCAGCACGGCCAGGGCGCGGAGCCCCTCCGTCGCGGTGTAGAGCACCGTGCCGAGGCGCTCGCGCTCCTCGCGCTTGGCGAGTGCCCACGGCTCCTGCTCGGTGATGTAGCCGTTGAGCTCCTCGACGATGCTCCACACGGCGGTGATCGCGTCGTGGATCGCGAGCGCGTCGATCGACCGGTCGGCCGACGCGGCGGCCTCGGCGACGATGCGCTGCACGCGCTCCTCCGCCTCGGTCGGCTCCCCCGGCGCGGGCACGACGCCGTCGTAGTAGCGGTGCAGCATCGCGACGACCCTCGAGGCGAGGTTGCCGAAGCCGTTCGCGAGCTCGGACTGGTAGCGCGCAGACAGGTCCTCCCACGAGAACGAGCCGTCCTGGCCGAAGGTGATGGCCCGGAGGAAGTAGTAGCGGAAGGCGTCGGAGCCGAAGGTGTCGGTGATCTGCTCGGGCGCGATGCCGGTGAGCTTCGACTTCGACATCTTCTCGCCGCCGACCAGCAGCCAGCCGTGGCCGAACACCTGCCGGGGGACCTCGAGGCCCGCGGCCATGAGCATGGCGGGCCAGATCACCGCGTGGAAGCGCAGGATGTCCTTGCCGACGATGTGGGTCGCGGGCCAGCGGCGCTCGAACTCCGCCTCGTCCTGGCCGTAGCCGACCGCGGTGATGTAGTTGAGCAGCGCGTCGAACCAGACGTAGACCACGTGCGAGTCGTCCCACGGGACCTTCACGCCCCAGTCGAAGCTGGAGCGGGAGATCGACAGGTCGGCCAGGCCCTGGCGGACGAAGCTCACGACCTCGTTGCGCGCCGACTCGGGCTGGACGAAGTCGGGACGCTCCTCGTAGAGCGCGAGCAGCCGCTCGGTGTACTCGCTCATCTTGAAGAAGTAGTTCTTCTCCTTCAGCAGCTCGACCGGCTTCGAGTGGATCTTGCAGACGTACTGGCCGGCGTAGTCGCCGGTGCCCTCCTCGAGGTCGGACAGCTGCTTGTACTCCTCGCAGCCCACGCAGTAGTAGCCCTCGTACTCGCCGGTGTAGATCGCGTCCTCGTCGTACAGCTTCTGCAGGAACTTCTGGACGTTGACCTCGTGCCGCGCGTCCGTGGTGCGGATGAAGTCGTCGTTGGCGATGTCGATGGTCTCGAGCAGCGGCTGCCAGGCGGTCCTCACGAGGCGGTCGGCCCACTCCTGGGGGGTCGTGCCGTTGGCGGTGGCGGTGCGGAGGATCTTCTGTCCGTGCTCGTCGGTGCCGGTCAGCAGCCAGGTGTCGTCGCCCGCCTGGCGGTGCCAGCGGGTGAGCACGTCGGCGGCGACCTCGGTGTATGCGTGCCCGATGTGCGGGACGTCGTTCACGTAGAAGATCGGGGTCGTGAGGTAGAAGGAGGCGCCGTCGGACATGGCGACCATCCTATTCACCGCGCGGCACCGCTCCCGGCGTGTGACGGACGCTGTGGACGACCGGCCGCGATCGCCGCCGGGGAGGGAGCCTCAGCCGCGGCGGGAGGCGAGCGCCGCCTCGTAGAGCGCGCGGCGGGAGAGCCCGGTGATCTCGGCGACCTCGGCCGACGCCTCCTTGAGCCGCGATCCGGCCTCGACGCGGGCCAGCACGTCGGCCAGCGCGTCCTCGAGCGACGCCTCCCGCGCGGGGGCTCCCTCGACGACCAGGCAGATCTCGCCGCGCAGGCCGTCGGCGGCCCACTCGGCCAGCTCGGCCGCCGTGCCGCGCCGGACCTCCTCGAACATCTTGGTGAGCTCGCGGCAGACGACGACGCGCCGCTCCGGGCCCATCGCCTCGACCAGGTCGGCGAGCGCGTCGCCGATCCGGTGCGGGGACTCGAAGAAGACCATGGTGCGCCGCTCGTCGACGAGCGCCCGGAAGGTCGAGACCCGCTCGCCGTGCCGGCGGGGCAGGAACCCCTCGAAGCTGAAGCGGTCCGTCGGGAGCCCGGACACGGCGAGCGCCATGAGCACCGCCGAGGGACCGGGCAGCGCGGTGACCGCGACTCCCGCCGCCACCGCCGCCTCGACCAGGTGGTAGCCCGGGTCCGAGACCGTGGGCATGCCAGCATCGCTCAGCACGAGCAGGTCCTCCTCGCGGGCCAGCTCCACCAGCTCGGCGGCGCGCTCGCGCTCGTTGTGGTCGTGCAGCGCGTAGAGGGCGGGCCGGTTCTCGACGCCCAGGGCGCGCATCAGCTGGATGGTCACGCGCGTGTCCTCAGCGGCGACGTGGCGGGCGGAGCCCAGCGCCTCCACGAGCCGGCGGGAGGCGTCGCCGAGGTTTCCGATGGGAGTGCCGGCGAGGATGATCATGCCGCCAGTCTCCCAGGCCGGGTCCGGGGCCTCCCGCCGCGGATCGCCGCCGTCCCGGGAGGAGGCGCCCCGTTAGCATGGCCAGGTGACGGACCGACCGCAGCGCGACTTCGACGACCTGCTCCTGGACGCGGCGGGATCGGCGCGCTCGGTCCCGGTGGAGCCCGCCGAGGCGTCCGCACCGCGCGAGCGCACCCCGCTCCCGGACGTGCCGCGCGGCTCCTGGTTCGACGACCTGCACACCCGGCTCGTCGCCTCCCCCGCGCGCCGCCGGCTGTACGAGCTCGGACTGCCGCTGCTGGTGGTCGCACTGGCCGCGGTGCTGCGGCTGTGGAACCTCGGCCACCCGCGCTCGCTCGTGTTCGACGAGACCTTCTACGTGAAGGACGCCTGGACCCTCTGGAACCTCGGGTTCGAGGGCGCCTGGCCCGAGAACCCGGACCCCGGCTTCGCGGCCGGCGACGTGGACACCTTCACGGGGGCGCCGTCCTTCGTGGTGCATCCGCCGCTGGGCAAGTGGATCATCGGGCTCGGGATGGGCGTGTTCGGCGCGGACGACAGCGTCGGCTGGCGCGTCGCGACCGCCGTCGTGGGGATCCTCGCCGTCGCGCTGGTGATCGTGATCGGCCGCCTCCTGTTCCGCTCCACCCTCCTCTCCTCCTTCGCGGGGCTGATGCTCGCGCTCGACGGCCACGCGATCGTGATGTCGCGGGTGTCGCTCCTGGACGGGATCCTGATGTTCGTCGCGCTCTGCGGGGTCGCGGCGGTGCTGCTGGACCGGCGCTGGGCCGAGCTGCAGCTGGCGCGGAAGGTGGCGGCGGGAGTGCTGCCGAGCTGGGGGCCGGTCCTGTGGTGGCGGCCCTGGCTGCTCGCGGCCGGCGTGCTCTTCGGCCTGGCCGCGGGCGTGAAGTGGACGGGCGTCTACTTCCTCGCGGCGTACGGCGTGTACGCGGTGGTCGTCGACGCGCTGATGCGGCGCCGTGCGGGCGTGCCGTTCTGGGGCAGCGGCGCGATCCTCAAGCAGGGTCTGGTCACCTTCCTCCTGGTCGTGCCGATCGCCCTGATCGCCTACCTCGTCACCTGGACGGGCTGGCTGCGCACCTCCGGCGGATGGGCCCGGCAGTGGGCGTCGGAGGCCCCCGGCAACGCCTGGACCGGGGCTCTCGCGTGGGTGCCGGACTGGGCGCAGAGCCTCTGGCACTACCACGTGCAGATGTACGACTACTCGATCAACCTGCGGGCCTCGCACCCCTACGAGGCGAACCCGCTCACCTGGCTGCTCATGCTCCGACCGACCAGCATGTACTTCGTCGACCAGGCGACGGGCGTCGACGGCTGCACCGCCGCACGCTGCGACGAGGCGATCACCTCGGTCGCCAATCCGCTCATCTGGTACGCCGGAGTCCTGGCGCTGGTGTACCTCCTCTACCGGCTCGCGCGGTACCGGGAGTGGCGCGCCGGCTTCGTGCTGATGGGGATCGTCGCGGGCTACCTGCCGTGGCTGCTCTACCTCGACCGCACGGTGTTCCAGTTCTACTGCGTCGTCTTCGAGCCCTACATGATGCTGGCGCTGGCGCTGACGGCCGGGATCGTGATCGGGAGTCCGGGCGACGAGCGGAGGCGGCGCACCCGGGGCGTCCTCGTGGTGCTCGTCTTCGCGGTGGCGGCGGCCGCGCTGACGGCCTACTTCCTGCCACTCTGGATCGGCGCGCAGACGTCCTTCCCCTTCTGGCAGGCCCACATGTGGCTGCCCTCGTGGGTATGATCCGGCGGCTGGGCCCGGGAGTCGCGGCCTGCGCCGTCGCGGCGGTGATCGCGGCCCTGCTGCACGCGACGGTGCCGGCAGTGCCGATGCTGACCGCGGCGGTCGCGCTCGGGATCCTCGTGGCGCAGCTGCCCGCGGCGCGCCCCCTGCTGAGCGGGGCGCTGGCGCCGGGCCTGAAGTTCTCGTCCCGCTCGCTGATGCGCGCCGGCATCGTCCTGCTCGGGCTGAAGCTCTCTCTGATCGACATCGCTGCGCTGGGCTGGGGCGCGATCCTGGTCGTGGTCGGGATCGTCCTGGCCACCTTCGGCCTGACCTGGGCGCTGGGCCGGGTGCTCCGGCTGCCCGGGCAGGAGCCGCTGCTGCTCGCGGCGGGCTTCTCGATCTGCGGGGCCTCGGCGATCGGCGCGATGGCCGGAGCGACCCGGGCGAAGGAGCAGGAGCAGGCGACGCCGGTCGCGCTGGTGACGCTCTGCGGCACGCTCGCGATCGCGGTGCTCCCCGCCCTGCAGCAGCCGCTCGGGCTCTCCGACGTGCAGTTCGGGCACTGGGTCGGCGCCTCGGTCCACGACGTGGGCCAGGTGGTGGCGACGGCCCAGGTGGCCGGTGCGTCGGCGCTGGCCGTGGCGGTCGTGGTGAAGCTCACCCGAGTGGTCATGCTGGCGCCGATGGTCGCGGTGGCGGCGGCGGTCACGAGGCGCCGAGGCGGGACCGGCGGGACGCGCCCGGCGATCGTGCCGCTGTTCGTGGTCGGGTTCCTCGCCGCGGTGCTGCTGCGCACGCTCCTCCCCCTGCCGGAGGGACTGCTCGCCGCCGCCGACACCGCGCAGACCTGGCTCCTCGCCGCGGCCCTCTTCGCGCTCGGCAGCGCCGTCCGGGTGCGCGCGCTCGTGACGACGGGGTGGCGTGCTCTCCTCGTCGCCCTGGTGTCGTGGGCGGCGATCGCGGCGATGGGACTGGCCGCGGTGCAGCTGGCGCTCTGATCGGCGCTCCGATCCGCTCGACCGCTCTGTCGCGCACGGTCGCTCTGCACTGCGGGGCCGCTCTGTTACGCGATGCGTCGCTCCAGCGCGGCGGTGTCGGCGGCTCCCGCTAGCGTCGATCGCATGGCAGATCGTGAGTACGGCTTCAAGACGCGTGCGATCCACGCGGGCAACATCCCCGACGCGGTGACGGGCGCCCGCGCTCTGCCGATCTACCAGACCAGCGCCTTCGTCTTCGACGACACCTCCGACGCCGCGGCCCGCTTCGCGCTGCAGAAGTACGGCAACGTCTACTCGCGCCTGTCGAACCCCACGGTCGCCTCCTTCGAGGAGCGCGTCGCGAGCCTCGAGGGCGGCCTCGGCGCCGTCGCCACGGCCTCCGGGCTCTCGGCGCAGTTCATCACCTTCGCGGCGCTCGTCGGCGCGGGCGACCACGTGGTGTCCTCCGCCAACCTCTACGGCGGATCGATCACCCAGCTCGACGTCACGCTCCGCCGTTTCGGAGTGGACACCACCTTCGTCCGCTCGAGCGACCCGGCCGACTACGCGGCGGCGATCACCGAGAAGACCAAGGTGCTCTACGCCGAGACGATCGCGAACCCCTCCGGCGAGATCGCCGACATCGAGGGCCTCGCCGCGGTCGCGCACGCCGCCGGCATCCCGCTGATCATCGACTCCACGGTCGCCACGCCCTACCTCGTCCGCCCGATCGAGTGGGGCGCCGACATCGTCATCCACTCGGCCACCAAGTTCCTCGGCGGACACGGGACCACGCTCGGCGGCGTCGTCGTCGAGTCGGGGCGCTTCCACTACTCCCCCGAGAAGTTCCCGCTGCTGCACGACCCGGTGGCCTCCTACGGAGACCTGTCGTGGGACGGCAACTTCGGGGAGTACGGCTTCCTCACGCGCCTGCGCGCGGAGCAGCTGCGCGACATCGGGCCGGTCCTCGCTCCGCACTCCGCGTTCCTGCTCGCCCAGGGCGTCGAGACGCTGCCGTACCGGATCCAGGCGCACGTCGACAACGCGCGTCGCGTCGCCGAGTGGCTCGACGCCGACCCCCGCATCGAGGCGGTCTACTGGGCCGGGCTCCCCGCGCACCCGCACCACGACCGCGCGCAGAAGTACCTGCCGAAGGGACCGGGCTCGGTCTTCAGCTTCGTGGTCAAGGGCGGCCGCGCCGTCGGCCAGACCTTCATCGAATCGGTCGACCTCGCCAGCCACCTCGCCAACATCGGCGACGCGAAGACGCTGGTGATCCACCCCGCCTCGACCACCCACGCCCAGCTCACCGAGGACCAGCTCCTCCACGCGGGCGTCCTCCCCGGACTCGTCCGCCTCTCCGTCGGCATCGAGGACGCGGACGACATCATCTACGATCTCGACCAGGCGCTCGCCCGCGCGGTCGAGGAGCACGGCACCCCCGACGCTCCGACCGAGCTCCCCGAGGACACGACCACCACCCTGCACACCCCGGCCGTGGAGGTCTGAGCATGAGCACCACCGACACCGCCGACACGGTCGTCCAGCTGTCCAACGGGCTGAGCTGCTCGGTCCCGGCGAACTCGCCGCTGGCGAGGATGCTGCGCTCGCAGCGCACCTGGGTGGGCCCCGACGCCCGCAGGCGACTCGACATCCTCCGCCGCGCGAGGACCGTGGCGATCGTCGGCGCCTCGCCGAACCCGGCCCGCTCCTCCTACTTCGTCGCCACCTACCTGCAGCAGTCGAGCGACTACGAGCTCTACTTCGTGAACCCGAACGCCACCGAGATCCTGGGGCAGCCGGTCTACCGCAGTCTCGCCGAGCTCCCGGTCGTGCCCGACATCGTCGACGTGTTCCGCAAGGCGAGCGACATCCCCGCCGTGATCGACGACGTCCTCGCCGTCGGCGCGCCCACGGTCTGGGTGCAGCTGGGGATCTGGAACCAGGAGGCGGCCGAGTACGGCGAGTCGAAGGGCCTGACCGTCGTGATGGACCGCTGCATCAAGGTCGAGCACGCCCGCTTCCACGGCGGCCTGCACCTGCTCGGCTTCGACACCGGCCAGATCTCGGCGCGCAAGACGCTGCGCTGACCCGCCGCAGACCCTCGTCGACGCCGGATCTCCGTGACTCTTCGTCGCGGGCGCGGCTCGGGCGGCGCACTCCGCCGGCCCCGGCGTAGTCTCGGTGGATGAGCGCCTACGTCTCCGTCCTCGACCTGTTCAGCGTGGGGATCGGCCCGTCCAGCTCGCACACCGTCGGACCGATGCGCGCCGCCCTCGCCCTCGCCGAGCGGATCCGCGACGCCGGGCTCCTCGGCCGCGTGAGCCGGGTGGGATGCACCCTCTACGGCTCGCTCGGCTCCACCGGGATCGGCCACGGCACCCCCGACGCAGTGGTCGCCGGTCTCGCCGGCCTGGACCTCGAGACGTGCGACCCGGCGCTGGTGCGCGGGGCCTGGCAGCGCCTCGACGCGGAGGGGACGATCCTGCTGGCCGGCGAGCAGGGCCTCGCGATGACGCGCGACGACGTCGTCTTCGAGCCGCGCACGAGGCTGCCGGAGCACCCGAACGCCCTCACCTTCAGCGTCTGGGTCGGCGACGACGCGCTGCCGGTGTGGGAGGAGACCTACTACTCGATCGGCGGCGGCTTCATCCGGCGCGCGGGCGAGCGCGCCGAGCTGGCTGCGCTGGCCCCGCACCCCTACCCCTTCGTCTCCGGGCTCGACCTGCTGGCGACCTGCGATCGGACCCGCTCCGGCATCGCCGAGATCGCCGCCGCGAACGAGCGCGCTCTGCACCCCGGGGTCGACATCGACGCCCGCCTCGACGCGATCTGGGACGCCATGGCCGCCTGCGTCGAGCACGGCCTGGCGACCGACGGCGTGCTGCCGGGCGGCCTGGGCGTCCGCCGCCGCGCCTCGGTGCTGCGCGAGCGGCTCGAGGCCTTCGAGGAGGACCCGCTCGACCGCGCCCGCGCGACCTCGGTGGAGTGGCTCCACGCCTTCGCCCTCGCGGTGAACGAGGAGAACGCCGCGGGCGGGCGCGTCGTGACGGCTCCGACGAACGGAGCGGCGGGCATCATCCCCGCCGTCGGGCACTACTACCTCCGCTTCGTCCCGGGCGCCGACCGCGCGGGGCTGCGCCGCTTCCTCCTCACCGCCACCGCGATCGGCTCGCTCTGCAAGACGAACGCCTCGATCTCCGGTGCGGAGGCGGGCTGCCAGGGCGAGGTCGGCTCGGCCTGCGCGATGGCCGCCGGAGCGCTCTGCGCGGTGCTCGGCGGCACTCCGCGCCAGGTCGAGAACGCGGCCGAGATCGCGATGGAGCACCACCTCGGACTGACCTGCGACCCGGTCGGCGGCCTCGTGCAGATCCCGTGCATCGAGCGGAACGCGATCGCCTCCTCCACCGCGGTGAGCGCAGCCCGCCTCGCGCTGCACGGCGACGGCGACCACCGCGTCTCGCTCGACGCGGTCATCGAGACGATGCGCCAGACCGGCATCGACATGTCGTCGAAGTACAAGGAGACGAGCGAGGGCGGCCTCGCGGTCAACGTCATCGAGTGCTGAGCGCCCGTGGCGTCCGTGACCGTGCGTGACGCACGGGGGGCGCACATGTCGGCGGTCGCGCCTAGCGTGGGGCGGGTGAGCACCTCCTCCGTCCCGTACCTCGCCCGGCCGATCGTCTCGACCCAGTGGCTCGCCGACCAGCTCGGCCGCGAGCACCTCGTCGTCGTCGACGCCAGCGTGCTGCTCGTGCCCGGCTTCGACGGGCGGCCCGGCTACCTGAGCGGCGACGAGCAGTACCTCCTCGAGGGGCATGTCCCCGGCGCCGTGTTCGGCGACCTGCTCGAGCAGCTGTCCGATCCGGCGGCTCCCCTGCCCTTCACCCGGCTCGACCCGGAGCGCTTCGCCGCCGCGACGGCCGCGCTCGGCATCGACGACGACTCGGTGGTCGTCGTGTACGACTCCGCGGTCGGCCAGTGGGCCTCGCGCCTGTGGTGGCTGCTGCGCTCGGCCGGGCACGACGCCGTCGCGGTGCTCGACGGCGGGCTCCCGGCCTGGCGGCGGGAGGAGCGCCCGATCGAGACGGGGCATGTCGAGCCCGCCGTGAGCGGCGGCATCAGCGTGCGCGAGGAGCGGCCGCTCTGGATCGACAAGGCCGGCGTCGAGAGCGTCGTGCGCGGCGAGGCTCCCGGGGCGCTGGTCTGCGCGGTCCCGCCGAAGGAGTTCACCGGGGAGGAGGGGCGCCGACCCCGCCTCGGACACCTGCCGGGCTCGCGGAGCGTCCCCGCCGGGCGGCTCGTCGACCGGGCCGACAACACGCTCCTGCCGCCGGAGCGGCTGCGGTCGCTGTTCGGAGACGCTCTCCAGGCCGAGCGGATCGTCCTCTACTGCGGCGGCGGGATCGCCGCGACGGCCGATGCGCTCGCACTGGCGGTGCTCGGAGTCCACACGGCGGTCGTCTACGACGGCTCGCTCAACGAGTGGGCCGCCGACCCCGAGGCGCCGCTGGTGGTCACGGCCGCGTGAGCAGCTCCTCCGGGAGGCGGGTCGTCGGCAGGGCGCAGACGAAGGCCTCGCAGGAGTAGGCGGTCGGCAGCCCCTCCCGCGAGATCCGCCCCTCGAACAGCTCGAAGCCCGCGTCCGCCCAGTCCCGGGCGCCCTCGTCGGACACGCCGACCAGCACGCCGATCCCGGCGGACCGGGCGCCCTGCACCGCCTCCGCCGCTCCGGGGCCCACGACGACCATCTGCCGCACCGGGCGAGCCAGCCGCGAAGCGAGCCCGAGCACGGCGCCGAAGCCCATCGGCCGGCGGACCGCGCCCGGAGCGATCGAGGCGACGACCGCCTCGGCCGCCTCCCGGTAGCGCTGCGATCCGGTGAGCAGGTACAGCTCGTGCGCCGCGTCCGCCGTCGCCGACAGACCGGAGGGGTAGGCGCCCTCGGAGGGGTCGGCCGCGAGCAGGAGTCCCCGCGCGGTCAGCGCCGGGTCTCCTCCCCCGGGCAGCGCGAACGGCAGCGGGCCGTCGGCCGCGTCGAGCGCGCCGTCGATCAGGGTGCGCGCCGCGACCGCGTAGCGCGGGCGGCCCTCCGCCAGGGCGAGCTCGAGGAGCCCGCCGGCCAGCATCCCGAGGTCCTCCAGCGCCGGGCGGGCCGCGGAGACGGCACCGTCGAGGGAGGCGCGCACCGCGACGCGGCCGTCGACGAGGTGCCGCTGCAGCACCGCGTCCGCCGCGCGCCGGGCGGCGTCGATCCACTCCTCCCGTCCGAGCACGCGTCCGGCGCGGGCGAGCGCGCGGATCGCCAGGCCGTTCCAGCCGGTGACGACCTTCTCGTCGAGAGCGGGAGGCGCGAGGCGGGACCGGTCCTCGGCGAGGTAGTAGCCGCCCTCCGAGCGCTGGCCGTCGACGATGCTCTCCGAGTCCTGCGCCGATGCGAAGCCGCCGCCCGGCCGCTCGAGAGTGGTCAGGAGGAACGCGGCGACGCCCTCCGCGATCCCGGTCAGCTCCTCCACCCGGGCGCCGTCGTGCCCGAGCAGGACGGCCGCGACGTCGAGCAGCTGCGCGTTGTCGTACAGCATCCGCTCGTAGTGCGGATCGCTCCAGTCGGCCTGCATCGCGTAGCGGAAGAAGCCCCCGTCGCGGTCGCGGAGCGGGGACGCGGCCAGCGCGAGCAGCGTGCGCTCGGCGAGCGCCGCTCCCGAGGGCCGCGAGGCCAGGAACCCGAGCACGGGAGCCACCGGGAACTTCGGGGCGCCGCCGAAACCGCCGTGCACCCGGTCCTCCTCGTCCTCGAGTGCGCGGACGGCGCCGTCGAGCTCGGCGTCGCCGGGCAGCGCGGCATCGGCGGGCAGCGCCGCGGTCGCCTCGCGCAGGGCCGCGGCCAGGCCGCCCGCCGTCGCCTGCACCTCGTCGCGCCGCAGCCGCCACGCCTCCGAGACCGCGTCGAGGACGTCCGAGAAGGCGGGCACGCCGCCGACGGCGCGCGGCGGGAAGTAGGTGCCGGCGAAGAAGGTCTCGCCGGCGGGGGTGGCGAAGGCCGTCAGCGGCCAGCCGAGCTGTCGGGTGAACGCGCTCGCGGCCGTCAGGTAGGCCGTGTCGACGTCCGGGTGCTCCTCGCGGTCGACCTTCACCGCGACGAAGTCCGCGTTCAGCCGCGCGGCGAGCACCGGATCCGAGAACGACTCCCGCGCCATCACGTGGCACCAGTGGCAGGTGGAGTAGCCGATCGACACCATCACCGGGACGTCGCGGCGCACCGCCTCGGCGAACGCCTCCTCGCCCCAGGGGAACCAGTCGACCGGATTGTCCGCGTGCGAGCGGAGGTAGGGGCTGACACTGGAGCGCAGACGATCGGCCATGCGCTCCACGCTAGACGCGGGCGGAGCCTGCGGTCAGGGGGTTGCCGCGGGACGGAGGGTCAGGAGGTCCGCGGGGCGCCGACGTCCGCGGGTCTCCCCCGCCGCCGGGCCGCCCGCCCGCTCAGCGCTCGAAGAACCAGCCCGACGGCCGCTCCGTGCCGCGCACGACCGTGCCGCCTCCGCCGCTCCCGCCGCGACGGCCCACCGCCAGGTAGGCGAGGCTGCCGATGAACGGCGCGATCACGATGAACGCCACCCAGGAGACCTTCGCGACCTTCGAGAGCCTCGGGTTCGACAGCACGCCCCGGATCGCGAAGAGCAGCAGCACGATGTTCAGCACGACCAGCAGGGACTGCGGATTCATCGGGGTGCTCCACGGGATCGTGCGCCGAGGTCGACCGGCGCCGGAGCGCCCGACCGGGCAGGGTGGCCCGCGATGTTTCACGAGACAGGGCATTGTCGCACGCGGCGTAGGATGGAGGGCTCATGTCAGACGTGCTCAGCATCCGCTACCCGCCCGAACTCCCCGTGTCGGCGCGGCGCGAGGACATCGCCTCCGCGATCCGCGACCACCAGGTGGTCATCGTCGCCGGCGCGACCGGATCGGGCAAGACGACCCAGCTGCCGAAGATCTGCCTGGAGCTCGGCCGCGAGAGCATCGCGCACACGCAGCCCCGGCGCATCGCCGCGCGCACCATCGCCGAGCGCATCGCGGAGGAGCTCGACGACGAGGTCGGCGGGCTGGTCGGCTACCAGGTCCGGTTCACCGACAAGGCGTCCGCCTCGACGCGGATCAAGCTGATGACCGACGGCATCCTGCTCAACGAGATGAACCACGACCGGATGCTCAGCCGGTACGACA
Source organism: Rathayibacter sp. AY1B8 (assembly GCF_002932775.1). Classification (NCBI taxonomy): domain Bacteria; kingdom Bacillati; phylum Actinomycetota; class Actinomycetes; order Micrococcales; family Microbacteriaceae; genus Rathayibacter; species Rathayibacter sp. AY1B8. Next base: position 43,869 of record NZ_PSWJ01000006.1, read on the forward strand.
CGATCATCATCGACGAGGCGCACGAGCGCAGCCTCAACATCGACTTCCTCCTGGGCTACCTGCACCGCCTGCTGCCGCAGCGCCCCGACCTGAAGGTGATCATCACCTCGGCGACGATCGACCCGCAGAGCTTCGCGGCCCACTTCGCCGACGCCGCCGGCGAGCCCGCGCCGATCATCGAGGTCTCCGGCCGCACCTACCCGGTCGAGATCCGCTACCGCCCGCTGGTCGCCGAGGAACCGGAGGAGGACGACGACACCGACGTCCCCGACGCGACGAGCGGCAGCCGCGACCTGATGACCGGCATCGCCGACGCCCTGGCCGAGCTGGCGCTCGAGGATCCGGGCGACGTCCTGGTGTTCCTCTCGGGCGAGAACGAGATCCGCGACGCCGAGGACGCCATCCGGGGCCGGAACCTGCCGGGCACCGAGGTGCTCCCCCTCTACGGGCGCCTGTCGGCGGCCGATCAGCACCGCGTCTTCGAGAAGGGGCGCACCCCCGGCGTCCGCCGCCGCGTCGTGCTCGCGACGAACGTGGCGGAGACGAGCCTCACCGTCCCGGGGATCCGCTACGTGATCGACGGCGGCACGGCCCGCATCTCGCGCTACAGCGCGCGCTCGAAGGTGCAGCGGCTGCCGATCGAGGCGGTGTCGCAGGCCTCCGCGAACCAGCGCTCCGGCCGCTCGGGACGCACCAGCGCGGGCATCGCGATCCGCCTCTACTCCGAGGAGGACTACCTCCGCCGCCCCGAGTACACCGATCCCGAGATCCTCCGCACGGGCCTGGCCGCGGTCATCCTGCAGATGATCTCGCTCGGACTGGGCGACATCGCCTCGTTCCCGTTCCTCACTCCGCCCGACTCCCGCGGCATCAAGGACGGCCTCGACCTGCTCACGGAGCTCGGCGCCCTCCGCGTCCCCGGCTCCCCCTCCGCCGCCTCCGCCGCGCCGCGAGACGCCGCTCCGGTGCGCGGCACGCCGCCGAGCGCGCACTCGAGCGGCGTCCCGCGCAAGGGGGCGGAGGCCGCGCCGCAGCTCACGCGCATCGGGCGCGACCTCGCGCGGCTCCCCATCGATCCGCGCTTCGGCCGGATGGTGATCGAGTCGCGCCGCCACGGCGTCAGCCGCGAGGTGATGGCGATCGTCGCGGGCCTCACGATCCAGGACGTCCGCGAGCGCCCTCTCGAGCGCCGCGCGCAGGCCGACCAGCAGCACGCGCGCTTCGTCGATCCCACCAGCGACTTCCTCACCCTGCTGAACCTCTGGAACTACGTGGAGGAGAAGCAGGAGGAGCTCTCCTCGAGCGCCTTCCGGCGCCTGTGCAAGGCCGAGTACCTCAACTACCTGCGCGTGCGCGAGTGGCAGGACGTGTTCCGCCAGCTGCGCCAGCTCGCGCGCCCCCTCAAGCTCGAGCTGGGCGAGCCGAAGGTCGACCCCGACGGGATCCACCGGAGCCTCCTGGCCGGCCTGCTCTCGCACCTGGGCATCAAGGACACCACCTCGCAGCAGGCGCAGCGCGCGGCGAAGAGCCGCGAGCGCCAGAACGTGCAGTACATCGGCGCCCGCAACGCGAAGTTCTCGATCTTCCCCGGCAGCGCCCTGGCCAAGAAGCTCCCCGACGCGGTGATGAGCGCCGAGCTGGTCGAGACCAGCCGCCTCTTCGCCCGCTCGAACGCCGCGATCGATCCGGCCTGGGCCGAGGCGATCGCGGGCGACCTCGTGAAGCGGCAGTTCAGCGAGCCGCACTGGGAGAAGTCGCAGGGCGCGGCCGTCGCCTACGAGAAGGTCACGCTCTACGGCGTGCCGATCATCGCCCGCCGCCGCGTCCAGTTCGCGCGGATCGACGCCTCGTACGCCCGCGAGCTGTTCATCCGGCACGCCCTCGTCGGGGGCGAGTGGGAGTCGCGCCACGCCTTCGACCGCAAGAACCGGGCCCTGCGGGCCGAGCTCGAGCGGCTGGAGGAGCGCACGCGCCGTCGCGACCTGCTCGTCGACGACGAGGCCGTGTTCGACTTCTACGACCGCCGACTCCCCCGCGACATCACCTCGGTGCGCTCGTTCGACTCCTGGTGGCGGACGACCCAGCACGACGAGCCCGACCTGCTGACGATGACGCAGGAGACGCTCCTCCCCGAGGACGCGGAGCAGATCGACGAGACCGCGTTCCCCACGCAGTGGCGCCAGGCCGACCAGCGCTTCCGCCTCTCGTACCGGTTCGAGCCGGGGACGGAGGAGGACGGAGTGACGGTGCACGTGCCGCTCGCGCTCCTGCCCCGCGTGACGCCCCTCGGCTTCGACTGGCTGGTGCCGGGACTCCGGGCCGAGCTGGTCACCGCGATGATCAAGGCGCTGCCCAAGCACCTGCGCCGGAACGTGGTGCCCGCGAACGACTGGGCGCGCAAGCTCACCGCGTCCCTGCCGCACGACGTGCCGAACCCGCCGACGGAGTCGTTCGCGGCGACCCTGGCCGGAGCGATCCGCCGCGAGGCCGGCGTGGTGGTGCAGCCCGAGGACTTCGACCTCGAGCGCATCCCCTCGCACCTGCGGGTCACCTTCGCCGTCGCCGACGAGCGGGGGCGCACGGTCGCCGCCGGCAAGGAGCTCGCCCCGCTGGCCGAGCGCCTGCGCGGTCGGGTCCGCGACGAGGTCGCCCGCGTGGTCGAGGCCCGGGTCCCCGACGCGCTCGAGCGCCGGGGCCTGAAGACCTGGGACATGCCGGAGCTGCCCCGCGTCACCGACACCCGGCAGGGCGGGAACACCATCCGCGCCTACCCCGCCCTGATCGACGACGGCGACTCGGTCTCGATCCGCCTGCTGGCCACGGCCGAGGACCAGGCGCGCGAGCACCCGAGAGGCGTCCGCCGCCTCCTCCTGCTCGCGACGCCGAGCCCCGTCGCCTACGTGCAGCAGCACCTCACCTCGAACGAGAAGCTCGTGCTCGCGCAGAGCCCGTACCAGAACACGACCGCGCTCTTCACCGACTGCCTGCTCGCCTGCGTCGACGCGGTCCTCTGGCGGATGAAGCCCGACGGGATGCTCTTCCTCCGCGCCGAGTTCGACGCCGTGCGCGACCGGGTCTCGGCGAGCGTCATGGACGCGATGTTCGAGACCGTGAAGACGGTCACGACGATCCTCACCACCGCCCGGGGCGTCGAGAAGGCGCTCAAGGCCTCGACGAGCATGGCGCTCCTGCCCGCCCTCACGGATGCGCGGGAGCAGCTCTCCGGCCTGGTCTACCCGGGCTTCGTCTCGGCGACCGGAGTGGAGCGGCTGCGGCACCTCCCGCGCTACCTCGGCGGGATCACCGAGCGCTTCGGAAAGATCGCCGAGAACGTCGGGCGCGACCGCGTCTGGCTGAACGAGGTGCAGGCGGCCCAGGAGCTCTACCGCTCGGCAGGCGGCGTCGTGCCGCTGCCCGCGCACGCCCCGGAGCGGATCGCGCGCGCCCGCTGGATGATCGAGGAGCTGCGGGTGAGCTTCTTCGCGCAGTCGCTCGGCACCGCCGAGAGCGTGTCGCTGCAGCGGATCCGCAAGGTGCTGGCCGGCTGACGCGCCCCTCCGCCGAGGGAACCGCGACCCGTCGAGGGGCCCTCGGGCAGCGGTCTCCCTCGACGAACCGCAGTCCCCTCCGGAGCGCTAGTGTCGTCCGGTGGGCAGCTACACCGATCTCCTGAAGACCCCCGGGGTGGGGCGCATCATCCTCGCGCAGCTGACCGCGCGCTTCCCGTTCGGCATGCTCTCGCTGGCGTTCCTCCTGCACGTGGAGCGGGTGCACCACTCCTACGCCGCCGCCGGCCTGGTGCTCGGCTCGATGTCGATCGGGCAAGCCATCGCCGGGCCGCTGACCAGCCGCCTGATGGGGCGGCTCGGGATGCGCCGCGTGCTGACGATCACCCTCGTGGTCTGCGCGGGCGCGATCATCGCGATGGCCGTGCTCCCGCTCGAGGTGTGGCAGTTCGTCGTGATCGGGTTCGTCGCCGGCCTGAGCATGCCGCCGGTGCAGCCGGCCGTGCGGACCATCTACCCCAAGATGGTCACCAGCTCGCAGCTGACCCCGCTCTTCTCGCTCGACGCCTCCGCGCAGGAGATCATCTGGGTGCTCGGCCCGGTGCTGGCGACGCTCGTGTCGATCCAGGTGTCGACGGTCGCGGGCATCCTGACCGCCGCCGCGTTCCTGATCGGCGGCGGGATCTGGTTCATCGCCTCGCCCGAGGTGGGCCGCGTCCGCATCCCGCGCTCGAAGCGCCGCCTCGGCGTGGTGCTCACGAAGCCCCCGGTGCTGCTGGCCACGGTCGTCGGCTTCCTCCTGATCGGCGCCTGCTCGGCGGTCGAGGCGGGCGTCGTCGCGGTGTTCGGCGAGGGCGGAGTCGAGTCGGGCGTCGTGCTCGCCGTGTTCGCGGCGGGCTCCCTGGTCGGCGGCCTCGCCCTCGGCCACATCCCGATCAGCCGGTGGGCGACCGCGCGGCGGATGCTGATCGTCACGGTCGGCATGGGCCTGGCGGCGGTCTCGACCGACTTCTGGTGGCTGTGCGTCACGCTGTTCCTCGCCGGCATCGGCATCGCCCCCGCTCTCGCGGCGCTGTTTGCGATCACCGCCTCGAGCGTGCGCTTCTCGGACACGGCGGAGGCCTACGGCTGGGTCGGCACCGGTCAGCTGATCGGCGCGGCGCTGGGCTCCGCGATCGCCGGCGTGCAGATCGACCAGGCCGGGCCGACCGCCGCCATCGTCGTCGCCGCTGCCTTCGCCCTGGTCGGCTTCCTGGTGCCCCTGCTCGGCCGCCGGTACCACCCGGATCTCCGCGGGCGCGACGCCAGCCCGCTGCCCGACACCGAGCCGGTCACGTTGCCCTCCTAGGCCGCCACCCCGGTTGTCCGGCGCCTGTCGGGCACCCTAGGGTGAAGGCCCACGACGACGAGGGGACGGCATGGGACTGCGGGAGGACGCGGAGGAGCTGGTGCGCGAGCACCGGCGCGCCGCCGCCCGGACCGACCTCCTCGACCCCTGGTCCGATCCGGAGACCCCGGAGTGGTGCACGGAGCTCGCCGCCGCGCTCTGGCAGGGGTCCTTCCGCCCGAGTCCCGTCTACTTCCGCCGCGAGGAGTCCTCGCACGCCTGGCGCGGCCCGCACTCGACCCGCCTGCACCACCTCGGCTACGGGTGGCAGCTCACCGCGCACCGCGAGCAGCACGGGGTCGTCGCCTCCGAGACGGCGGTGGTCCTCGAGACGGGCTCCCTCTGGCGCGGACTCGGCGTCGGCCGGCGCCCCGTGCGCGCGCTCCGAGGCCGGCTCGGCGTCGAGGGCCTGCAGGCGGGCCACGACGTGCACTTCGCCGTGCGTGGAATCGACGAGCGCAGCGACGCGGAGCGCGCCGAGCGGCGCCTCCTCTTCGGGGTGGCCGGTCTCGCGGCGCTGATCGAGGACGACGTGCACGTGGGACCGCACGGCGAGCTCGACTGGAGCGTCTGAGGCGCATGCCAGCATGGGAGGCATGAGCGTCCCCCTGATCCCCCTCAACGACGGCCGCGCGATCCCCCAGCTCGGGCTCGGCGTCTACAAGATCGGCGACGAGGAGGCGGCCCGCACGGTCGCCGTCGCCCTGGAGGCCGGCTACCGGCACGTCGACACCGCCACCCTCTACGGCAACGAGCGCGGAGTCGGCGAGGGGATCCGCGCGAGCGGCCTCCCCCGCGAGCAGGTCTTCGTGACGACCAAGGTGTGGAACGACGACCACGGCTTCGACGAGACGCTCGCCGCCTTCGACCGGAGCCTCGAGCTGCTCGGCACCGACTACGTCGACCTCTACCTCGTGCACTGGCCGATCCCCTCGCGCGACCGCTACGTCGACACCTACCGTGCCCTCGAGCGCCTGCAGAGCGAGGGGCGGGCCCGCTCGATCGGCGTCTCGAACTTCGCCGAGGAGCACGTGCAGCGCCTGCTCGACGAGGCGGGAGTGGTGCCCGCGATCAACCAGGTCGAGCTGCACCCGCGGCTGCCCCAGGAGGAGCTGCGCGCCTTCGACGCCGCCCACGGGATCGTCACCGAGGCGTGGTCGCCGCTGGCCCGCGGGCGCCTCCTCGACGAGCCGGCCCTGGCCCGCGTCGCCGCGAAGCACGGCGTCTCGCCGGCGCAGGCGGTGCTGCGCTGGCATGTGCAGCTCGGCGTCGTCGTGATCCCGAAGTCGGTGACGCCGGAGCGGATCCGCGAGAACCTGGACGTCTTCGGCTTCGCCCTCGACGACGAGGACCTCGCCGCGATCGCCGGGCTCGCGACCGGTGAGCGCACCGGGCGCGACCCGCGCTTCGACTGAGGCTCCGGCGATGACGGCGGGCAGGGTCCTGCTCCTGCACGGCCTGGGCGGCTCGGGCCGCACCTGGTGGCGGCTGAGCCGCGAGCTGACCGCGGCGGGCTGGAGCGTCTCCGCTCCCGACCTGCGCGGACACGGCGACGGGCCGCGCGGCGGCTCCGCCCGCCACGACGCCTACGCCGACGACGCCCTCGCGCGGGGACGGTTCGACCTCGTCGTCGGGCACTCGCTCGGCGGAGCGGTCGCGGTGCGCGCCGCCGCCCGCGAGTCCGGCTGGGCGGGGCGCCTGGCGCTGCTGGACCCGGTGCTCCGGCTCGCCCCGGAGCAGCGGGCCGCCGTCCGCGCGGGCGAGCTCGCCGGTCTCGCGGTCTCGGCCGAGGAGCTCGCTGTCGCGCAGCCGCTCTGGGACGAGCGGGACCGGGCCGAGAAGCTCGCCGCGGTGCGGGCCGCCGATCCGGCCGCGGTGGCGGCGACGATCGACGACAACGACCCGTGGGACCTGCTGGCGGACCTGCCGGGCCTCCGCCCGCCGGTCCTCGTGCTGGCCGGCGACCCGCAGGTCGAGACGCTGCTCCCTCTCTCCCTCGCCGCCCTGGTGCTGCGCGCGAATCCGCGCATCCGGTACGCGGTCGTGGCGGGCGCAGGTCACAGCCCCCACCGCGACCGTCCGGAGGAGACGCTCGCGATGCTCCGCGAGTGGGCCGAGAGCCCGGCGACGGCCTGACCGACCCGCCGGCCCGGTCCGTGTTTCGTCCGGATGAAATCTGGCAGGGGGGACTGGGCCGCACCGTTTCCTGTGAATACCCTCGCAGAGGACGCGATCCCCTCCCAGTCTTCGGGAGGTGCGCGTCGGGGCCGCCGACGCGGCGGCCCGTTCTCGAGGAGAGGGAGCCCCAGTGGCGCGAACCACCACGAACACCCCGAGCGTCCGCCGACGCCGCTCGCTGATCGGCTCGAGCGCGATGATCGGAGCGGGCGCCCTCGTCGCCGGCTTCGCCTTCGCGCCGACGGCGAGCGCCGTCGAGCCGGTCGACTTCGCCGACACCGTCACGGTCGACGGCATCATGACCCACCTGGAGGCGCTCCAGTCGATCGCGGACGCCAACGGCGGCACCCGCGCGATCGGCACCCCGGGCTATGAGCTGAGCGGCGAGTACGTGGAGAAGGTCCTCGCGGGCGCCGGCTACACGACGCAGCGCCAGGACTTCACCACCGCGACGCAGACGATCGACGCGTTCACGCTGACCACCGGGACCGGCGCCGTCGGCACCCCGATGGAGTTCACTCCGTCGACGCCCGAGGGCGGCGTGACCGGTGAGCTCATCGCCCCCGTCGATCCGCTCGGCTGCACCACGGACGCCTGGACCGGCCTCGACGCCACCGGGAAGGTCGCGCTCGTCAGCCGCGGCTCCTGCAGCTTCCTCGAGAAGTCGGTCGCCGCCGGTGCCGCCGGCGCCGCCGCGATCATCATCTACGACAACGCGCCGAGCGACGCCCTCAACGGGACGTTCGGCGGACAGGACGAGGCCGCCGTCCCCGGCGTCGGCGTCACGCAGGCCGAGGGTCAGGCGCTGCTGGCGTCGCTCCCCGCGAGCGTCTCGGTCCTCATCGACCAGACGACGACCGAGGTGGAGACCTTCAACATCGTCACGGAGACCCCGGGCGGCGACCACGACAACGTGGTCATGCTCGGCGCGCACCTCGACAGCGTGCCCGCCGGCCCCGGCATCAACGACAACGGCTCCGGATCCGCGACGCTGCTCGAGACGGCCGTGCAGCTGGCCGCCGCGGGCGACACGACCAACGCGGTCCGCTTCGCCTGGTGGGGCGCCGAGGAGGTGGGCCTGGTCGGCTCCTACACCTACGTCGACTCCCTGACGGAGGAGGACGCCTCGAAGATCGCGACCTACATGAACTTCGACATGGTCGCCTCGCCGAACTACGTGATCTCCGTCTACGACGCGGACCAGTCCACCTACGAGGCCCCCGTGGACGTGCCCGCCGGCTCGATCGCGACCGAGAAGGCGTTCACCGACTACTTCGACTCGATCGACCAGCCCTGGATCGACACCGCGTTCGACGGACGCAGCGACTACGACGGCTTCATCTCGGTCGGCATCCCGTCCTCGGGCGTCTTCACCGGCGCCGACGACGTCAAGACGGAGGAGGAGGTCGCGCTGTTCGGCGGCACCGCCGGCATCACGCACGACCCGAACTACCACTCCGCCGCCGACGACATCGACAACATCAACCAGGAGGCGCTCGGCATCACGTCGAAGGCCATCGCCTTCGTGACCGCCTCGTTCGCCGCGGACACCTCCGCGATCGACGCCGAGAAGGACCCGACCACGCCGACCCCGACGCCGGAGCCCACCGTGGCCCCGACCGCCGAGCCGACCGTCGCTCCGACCGCGCAGCCGACCGTCGCCCCGACGACCGCGCCCACCACCGCGCCGACGGCCGCTCCCACCCCGAGCAGCACGCCGACCGCCGTGGCGCCGCACCCCGGCGGCCGCCCGCCCCTGGCCTCGACGGGAGCCGACGTCGGCCTGCCGCTGGGCCTCGGCGGACTGCTGATCACCGGCGGCGTCGGCGGGCTCCTGCTCGCCGCGCTGCGCCGCCGGCGCGCCGAGCGCGCCTAGCCGCCACCGCCCCGGTGCCGTCCGGCCGTCGCCCCGCGCGACGACCGGACGGCACCGTCGTTCCGCCCTGGGGGGACCCCGGACCGTCGAGACCACCCGCTGCAGCGGGTCCCTTCGACGGTCGGGGGCTCCCTCGCGTCCGACAGGGCTTCCGGCGGCCGGGGGACACGGTGTTCACTGGGCGCATGCGAGCCATCTGGAAGGGCGCGATAACCTTCGGCCTGGTCAACGTGCCGGTGAAGATCTACAGCGCGACCGAGGACCACGACATCCCGCTGCACCAGGTCCACGACAAGGACGGCGGGCGGATCCGGTATCAGCGCAAGTGCGAGATCTGCGGCGAGGTCGTCACCTTCGACCACATCGACAAGGCCTACGACGACGGCGAGCGCACCGTGGTCCTGTCCAAGGACGAGCTCAAGGCGCTGCCGGAGGAGCGCGACCGCGAGATCGACGTCGTGCAGTTCGTGCCCAGCGAGCAGGTCGACCCGATCATGTTCGACCGCGCCTACATCCTGGAGCCCGACTCCTCCTCCCCCAAGGCCTACGTCCTGCTGCGCCGCACCCTCGAGCAGACGGACCGCACCGCGATCGTCGAGTTCGCGCTGCGGCAGAAGACCCGCCTCGCCGCGCTGCGCGTGCGCGGCAAGCTCCTGATGCTGCAGACCCTGCTCTGGGCGGACGAGGTGCGGGAGGTCGAGTTCCCGTCGCTGGAGGGCAGCACCCGGATCGCGGCGCGCGAGCTCGAGATGTCGGCGCACCTGGTCGACTCCTACTCCGAGGACTTCGACGCCGCGAAGTTCCACGACGCGTACCAGGAGGAGCTGCGCACGCTGATCGACGCCAAGATCGAGCAGGGCGACGCCCTCGACACCGCCGCGACCTTCGGCGAGGCGCCGGAGGAGGAGGGCGGCGGCGAGGTGCTCGACCTGATGGAGGCGCTCAAGCGCTCGGTCGAGCGCAGCCGCGGGGCGAAGGGCGCGCCGGCGGAGGAGGCTCCCGCCGAGAAGAAGGCCGCGACGAAGCCCGCCCCGAAGAAGGCGGCGAAGACTCCGGCGACGACCGCCGCGAAGAAGAAGCCCGCGGCGAAGAAGGCCGACACGGAGAAGGGCGCCGACGCGCCTGCGAAGAAGCGGACCCCGAAGAAGACCGCGGCGGCGGAGAAGGCGGCGTCCTAGCCCCGCCGGATGCGGAGGGTCGGGGTCGGACGGAGCCTCAGGCCCGCTCGGCCGCCCGGTCGGGCTCGTCGGCCGCGTCCAGCTCGTCCACGTCGTCGAGGTCGACCGCGACCGAGCTGACCAGCGCGAGCAGCGCCTCCGCGTAGGCGTTCTCGGCCGCCGCGTCCTCGAAGGTCCGCGCCCGGCCGCCGAGCTCGACCTCGACGGCGAACCGCGTCTCCGGCTCGGCGAGGCGACGGAGGGAGCGGAAGGTCCCGCGGAGGAGCTCGCGCAGCTGGTCCTCCCGCGGCAGCCAGAGCGAGTCCTCCAGGGAGACGGAGTCGAGCGCCCATTCCGTGGTGCCGTTGAAGCCGAGGACGGTCCCGCTCGGGTACTCGTGCGCCTCGATGGTCATGTCGCTGACGGTGAAGACGTCGCCGTCGAAGCCCTCCCGCTCGATGCGGAAGCGGTCACCGGTGCGGGGCGTCCAGCGCACGCCCGCCGTGCGCAGGGCACGGGCCAGCTCGAAGGAGATCATCCGACGAGTGTGGCCCGCGAAGCCGCGAACGCGCCGCGAGCGGCACCCGCGCGCCCCGATGTCGGTGGATGAGTTTACGTTCATGAAACGTCCGGTTCACAGGCCGGGCACCCGCACTGCATAGCGTGACCATGCGTGCCCCTTCCGGGGGTGCGCCGGCCGCGCCGCGCGACGACGCTGCGACCGCTCTTCCGAGCGGCGATCGAGAGGACCACCATGCCCGACTCTCCCACCCCGCCCGACCGCCGCCGGAGGCGCGGGCTCGGCCTGGCGGCCCTGACCGGACTGGCCCTGGCGGCCGCTCCGCTGGTCGCGACCTCCGCCGCGGCCGCGCCCTCGGGCGACGAGCTCGTCATCAGCGAGGTCTTCGCCCGCGGAGGCTCCGCCGGTGCCGCGTTCAGCAACCGCTACGTGGAGCTCTACAACCCCACCGCCGCCGAGATCGCCCTCGGCGGCCTCTCGATCCAGTACCGCTCGGCGACCGGCACCGCGAACCCCACCACGACCGTGCCGCTCACCGGCTCGGTGCCCGCGGGCGGCCACTTCCTGCTCGCCGGCGCCAGCAACGGCACCAACGGCGCGGCCCTGCCGACGCCCGACCAGAGCGCGAACGGCCTCAACATGGCCGCCGCGGGCGGCACCCTCTTCCTCGTCGACGGGACCTCGGCGCTCGTGGCGCCGCCCACCGGCGCCGCCGCCCAGCCGGACGCGGTGATCGACCTCGTCGGCTACGGCACCTCGAACACCTTCGAGTCGTCCGTCGCCACGGTGCCCTCCCTCACCCAGACGATCGCCCGCGCAGACACCGCCACCGGCGACACCGACGTCAACTCGGCCGACTTCGCGCTCGGCGCACCGACCCCGCAGGCCGCGGGCGGAGGATCCGAGCCCGAGCCCACGACGCCGCCGACGACTACCCCGCCGACCACCCCGCCGGCCGAGATCCCGGCCGTCTCCATCGCGGAGATCCAGGGCACCGGCGACGCGTCGCCGCTCGTCGGCAGCACCGTCACCACCTCCGGCGTCGTCACCGCGCGCTACCCGTCCGGCGGCTACAACGGCTACGTCATCCAGACCCCCGGCACCGGCGGCGAGAGCTCGCGCACGGCCTCCGACGCCGTCTTCGTCTTCTCCTCCGCCTCCGTCGGGTCGGTCGCGATCGGCGACCACCTGCGCATCACCGGCGAGGTGAGCGAGTACAACGGCCTGACCGAGCTCACCCCGACCTCGGCCGCGACCGTCGTGAAGCTCGACGACGCCGCCGCAGCGCCGGTCCCGGCCGCCGTCGCGCTCCCCCGCACCGCCGCCGAGCGCGAGGTGCTCGAGAGCATGCTGATCGCTCCGCAGGGCGCCTACACGGTCACCGACACCTTCGACCTGAACAGCTTCGGCTCGGTCGGCCTCGCCGCCGGCACGTCCCCGCTGCTCACGCCGACCGAGGTCGCCCGCCCCGGCTCGCCGGAGCTCGCGGCCGTCGTCGCCGACAACGCCGCCCGCGCGATCACCCTCGACGACGGCGCCTCGATCAACTTCCTCGGCGCCGCCGCGAACAAGGCGATCCCGCTGCCCTACCTCACCACCACCGCGCCGATCCGCGTGGGTGCTCCGGCGACCTTCACCCGCCCCGTCGTCCTCGACTACCGCAACGGCGGCTGGGCCTTCCAGCCCACCACGCAGCTGACCGTCGAGAACGCCGGCGACGTGCAGCCCGCGACCTTCGCGAACACCCGGACCGCGAAGCCCGAGGCCGTCGGCGGCGACCTCTCGATCGCGTCCTTCAACGTGCTCAACTACTTCTCCACCACCGGCGACTCGATCACCGGCTGCACCTTCTACACCGACCGCGACGGCGACCCCGTCACGGTCAACAGCGGCTGCGACGCCCGCGGAGCGGCGAACGCCGATGACCTCGAGCGCCAGCAGGCCAAGATCGTGACCGCGATCAACACCCTCGGCGCGGGCGTCGTCTCGCTCGAGGAGATCGAGAACTCGGCCAAGTTCGGCAAGCCGCGCGACGAGGCCCTCGCCAACCTGACCGCCGCGCTGAACACGGCGGCCGGCTCCGAGGTCTGGGCCTACGTACCCTCCCCCGCAGCGCTCCCCGCGCTCGCGGACGAGGACGTCATCCGCACCGCCTTCATCTACAAGAAGGCCGTCATCGAGCCGGTCGGCGAGTCCGTCGTGCTCAACGACACGGTGAACTTCTCGAACGCCCGCAAGCCCCTCGCCCAGGAGTTCCGCCTCCTCGGCGACAGCGCCAGCGAGTTCGTCGCGATCGTGAACCACTTCAAGTCGAAGGGCTCCGGATCCGGCGCCGACGCCGACCAGGGCGACGGCCAGGGCGCCTCGAACGCCTCGCGCGTGAAGCAGGCGACCGCCCTCGTCGCCTTCGCCGACCGCCTCCGCACCGAGAAGGCCACCGAGCTCGTCTACCTGCTGGGCGACTTCAACGCCTACTCGAAGGAGGACCCGGTGAAGGTGATCACCGACGCCGGCTACATCGACCAGGGTGCGAAGGACGGCAAGTACTCGTACTCGTTCGACGGCGCGGTCGGCTCGCTGGATCACGTCTTCGCCTCGCCCGCGGCCGACAGGACGGTCACCGGGGTCGACACCTGGAACATCAACAGCGGCGAGTCCGTGGCACTGGAGTACAGCCGCTACGACTACAACGCGACGATCTTCTACGACACCTCGGCGTACCGCTCCAGCGACCACGACCCGGTCGTCGTCGGCCTCGACCTGCCCGAGACCCAGACGGACCCGGAGCCCGAGCCCGTCACGGTCATCGACGTCGCGACCACCGCCTCCACCAAGCGCCTCGCCGTCGTGCGGACGCTGACGGTGTCGGCGGTGAACAACGGCGACGAGACGGTCTCGATCGAGATCACGACGGCGTACGGCAGCAAGACGAAGAAGACGGTCAAGCCCGGCCAGTCGTTCACGGTGAAGACCGTGACCGTCTTCAAGCCCATCAAGGCCGGCACGGCGACCATCGAGGTCACCGCGCCCGACGGCACCGAGCGCGTCTACAAGCAGGCGTACCGCGGCGCCTGATCCCGCGCGACCCCTGACCTCGACGAGCTCCGGCTCCTAGAGTTCGGGGATGCCCGAGGGAGACAGTGTGCACCGTCTCGCCGCCCGCCTCAGGCGGGCGGCGGACGGTCGCACCGTCCTCGAGGGCGAGCTGCGCTCCGGGGACGCGGCCGGCACTTCCCTCGCCGGGCTGAGGATCCTCGAGCACGACACCCACGGCAAGCACCTCCTCACCCGCTTCTCCGGCGGAACGACCCTGCACACCCACCTGCGGATGCAGGGCTCCTGGACCGTGACCGCTCCCGGCCGAGCGGTCCCCCGCTCGGTGCAGAAGGACGTCCGCGTCCGCCTCCGCCTCGACGACGACTCGACCGTGTGGGGCATCGACCTCCCGGTCGTCGAGCTCCTCGCCACCCGCGACGAGCCGCGCGCCGTCGGGCACCTCGGGCCCGACCCGCTCCGCGCGGACTGGGACGCCGACGAGGCCGTCCGGCGCCTCTCCCGCCTCCCGGACCGGCCCGTCGTCGCCGCACTCCTCGACCAGCGCTGCCTCGCGGGCCTCGGCAACCTCTGGGCCAACGAGGCCTGCTTCCTCCGCGGGGTCTGGCCCTGGCGGCCGATCGGCTCCCTCGACGTCCGCGCCCTCGTGGCGACCGCGGCGAGAGGCCTCCGCGCCTCCGGCACGATCCCGGGGATGTTCCAGACCACCACCGGTGACACCCGCCGCGGCGAGCGGCACTGGGTCGCGGGGCGCGCCGGGCGCCCGTGCCTGCGCTGCGGCACGACGGTGCTCGTCCGCGACGAGGTCCGCGACGACCCCGAGCAGCGCCGCACCTGGTGGTGCCCGCACTGCCAGCCGGAGCAGGCGGCCGCCCCCTGAAGCCCGCGTACCGCTGCCGACGGCCCGTGCGTAGGCTGGCCGCATGACGAACGAGTGGGGAACTCCGGACCCGTCCGCCCGGCGAGACCGGTCCGCGGAGGTCGTCCCGGCGGACGCCTCCGGCGAGGAGGTGGAGACCGCCCGCGTCGAGGACGCCGAGCGCGCGCTCGCTGTGCGCGAGGTCAAGCGGCGCCGCGACTTCCTGGGATCGGTCGGCGGATGGGCGAGCGTCTCGGCGATCACGACCGCCGTCTGGGTCGGCACAGGGGCCGACGGCTACTTCTGGCCGATCTGGCCGATGATCGGGATCGGGATCGGCGTCGTCGGCCAGGCCGCGTCGATCTGGGGTCCCGCCCGCAAGGAGATCACCGAGGCGGACATCGCCGCCGAGATGCAGCGCCGGGAGAAGCGCGGCCGCTGATCAGTCCAGGCGGCCGACCGAGGTGACGCGGACGACGGCCGCACCCTGCTCGTCCGACTCGGCGAGGTCGACGGTCGCCGAGATCCCCCAGTCGTGGTCGCCGGCCGGATCGTCGAAGATCTGCCGCACGAGCCACTGCGTCGGCTCCTCCGTGACGAGCAGCATCTTCGGCCCCCGGGCGTCGGGCCCGATGCCGATGCTGTCGTGCTCGTCGTAGTAGTCGTCCAGCGCGGCGCCCCACGCGTCGGCGTCGAAGCCGGCGGCGGCGTCGAGCTCGCCGAGCGCCTCGTGGTCGTCGAGGGCGGCGAGGGTCACCCGGCGGAACATCTCGTTGCGCACCAGCACGCGGAAGGCGCGGTGGTTCGCGGTGAGGCGGCGCGGAGCGGGCGGCACGATCGCCTGGTCCGCCGCGTGGAGCGCCGGATTGACCAGCTCCTCCCACTCGTCGACCAGCGAGGAGTCGACCTGGCGCACGAGCTCGCCCAGCCACTCGATCAGGTCGTGCAGCTCCTCGTTCTTCAGCTCGTCGGGGATGGTCTGCCGGGCCGCGCGGAACGCGTCGGACAGGTAGCGCAGCACCAGTCCCTCCGAGCGGGAGAGCTTGTAGAACGCGGTGTACTCGCCGAAGGACATCGCCCGCTCGTACATGTCGCGCACGACCGACTTCGGCGAGAGCTCGAAGTCCTTCACCCACGGCTGCGCCGCGGTGTAGGTCTCGAAGGTCGCCTCGAGGAGCTCCTCGAGCGGCTTGGGGTGCGTGACGGACTCGAGCAGCTCCATCCGCTCCTCGTACTCGATCCCGTCGGCCTTCATCGCGGCGACGGCCTCGCCGCGGGCCTGGAACTGCTGGGCCCCCAGGATCGGGCGCGGGTCGTCGAGGGTCGCCTCGAGCACCGAGATCACGTCGAGCGCGAAGCTCGGCGACTCCGGGTCGAGAACGTCGAACACGGCCAGCGCGAACGGCGATAGCGGCTGGTTGAGCGCGAAGTTCGGCTGCAGGTCGACGGTCAGGCGGATGCGGGTCACGCCGTCGGCGCCGACGCTCTGCTCGACCACGCCCGCCTCCCGCAGCGTCCGGTAGATGCCGAGCGCCCGGCGGGCGAGCTGCAGCTGCCGCTTCCACGGCTCGTGGTTGTCGAAGATCAGGGCGTGCACGTTCGCGTAGGCGTCGCCGCCGCGGGCGATCACGTTCAGCAGCATCGCCGACGTGATCGTCATGTGCGAGGTCAGCGTCTCGGGCTCGGCGTCGACGAGCTTGCGGAAGCTCGGCTCGCCCCAGCTGACGAAGCCCTGCGGCGCGCGCTTGGCGACCCACTTCCTCCGCTTCTTCGGGTCGTCGCCCATCTTGTCGAGCGCCTTCCGGTTCTCGGACTCGTGCTCGGGGGCCTGCACGACCACGGTCCCGGCGGTGTCGTACCCGGCGCGACCGGCGCGGCCGGCGATCTGGTGGAACTCGCGGGCCGAGAGCTGGCGGGTCCGGGTGCCGTCGTACTTGGTCAGCGCGGTGAGCAGCACGGTGCGGATGGGGACGTTGATGCCGACGCCGAGGGTGTCCGTGCCGCAGATCACGCGCAGCATGCCCTGCTGGGCGAGCTGCTCGACCAGGCGGCGGTACTTCGGCAGCATGCCCGCGTGGTGGACGCCGATCCCCAGCCGGAGCAGCCGGGAGAGGGTCTTGCCGAACGCGGTGGTGAAGCGGAAGCCGCCGATCACCTCGGCGATGCGGTCGCGGTGCTCGCGGGTGGCGATGTTCGCGCTGGTGAGCGCCTGCGCGCGCTCGAGAGCGGCCGCCTGCGAGAAGTGCACGACGTAGACCGGCGACTGGTTCGTCGAGAGCAGCTCCTCGATGGAGTCGTGGATCGGAGCGATCTCGTAGAAGTAGTGCAGCGGCACCGGGCGCTCCACGCCGGTGACCCGGGCGGTCTCCCGGCCCGTGCGGCGGCTGAGGTCGGCGGCGAGCGCCGTCACGTCGCCGAGGGTGGCCGACATCAGCACGAACTGCACGTGAGGGAGGGTGAGCAGCGGCACCTGCCAGGCCCAGCCGCGCGCCGGGTCCGCGTAGAAGTGGAACTCGTCCATCACGACCTGGTCGACCGGGGTGTCCTCGCCGTGCCGGAGCGCGAGGTTCGCGAGGATCTCGGCCGTGCAGCAGATGATCGGCGCGTCGGCGTTCACCGAGGAGTCGCCGGTGACCATCCCGACGTTGGAGGCGCCGAAGACGTCGACCAGCGCGAAGAACTTCTCGGAGACGAGCGCCTTGATCGGTGCCGTGTAGAAGCTGCGGCGCCCGGAGGCGAGCGCCGCGGCGTGCGCGCCGATCGCGACGAGCGACTTCCCGGTGCCGGTGGGCGTCGAGAGGATCAGGTTGGAGCCGGAGGCGATCTCGAGCATGGACTCGTCCTGCGCCGGGTAGAGCGGGAGGCCGCGCGACTCCGCCCACTCGGTGAAGGCCAGGTAGACCGCGTCGTCGTCGACGCGCCCGTCCGCGTCGGGCGTCGGCATCCGGTCGAGCAGCGTCGAGGTCATCCCCCCATCCTCCCAGCCCGCGGCCCGTCGCTCAGGTGCGATCCGTCACGGACGGCCCGTGCGCCCCCGCCTCACGGGCCGCGGGTGACGGATCGGTCCGCCGGAGCGAGGGCCCCGTCGACGAGTCCGACGACGCGGTCCGCGTCGGCCAGCACGGCGGGGTCGTGCGAGACGCAGACCACGGTCGCGCCGCGGTCCGCCTCCGCGCGCAGGACCGACCGGATCCGCTCCGCACTCGCTGAATCGAGACCGGTAGTGGGCTCGTCCAGGAGCAGCAGGCCGGCCCCGCGGGCGAGCCCTTGGGCGAGGAGCGCCCGCTGCCGCTGACCGCCGGAGAGCACCGCGAAGGGCTCCCGGGCGAGCGCGGCGATCTCCATCCGCTCGAGCGCGGTGGCGATCGCGTCCGCCGCGCGCGCGTCGCTGCGGCGGAGGCGGCCGAGCCGACCCCAGGTGCCCACCGCGACCACGTCGCGCACCGTCACCGGGAGGCGGTCCGGGATCGACGCCCGCTGCGGCACGAAGGCGATCGCTCCGGTGACGTCCCGCGTGCCGGACGTCAGTGGACGCACTCCCGCGATCACCTCCAGGAGCGTCGACTTGCCGGCGCCGTTCGGCCCGGCGATCACGGTCAGCGAGCGCGCGGCGACGTCGAGATCGACCCCCGCGAGAGCGCGGCGGGAGCCGAAGTCGACGTGAGCGCCTCGGAGGCGGACCGGGGGCTCGGGCGGGGGTGAGACGTCCATCCCGACGAGCGTACAGCAGTGATAACTGTTCTCATTATCGTGTACGGTCGGGCACCATGCTCTGCCTCCTCGCCGGAATCCTCGAGCCGTTCGCTCTCGACTTCCTCCAGCGCGCCCTCCTCGGCGGCGTCCTCGTCGCGGTCCTCTGCGGCGTCGTCGGCACCTGGGTGGTCCTCCGCGGGATGGCCTTCCTCGGCGAGGCGCTCGCCCACGGGATGCTCCCCGGCGTCGCCCTCGCGACGGTGCTCGGCGCGCCCGTCCTCGTGGGCGGCGCAGCCAGCGCGGTGCTGATGAGCCTCGGCATCGCGGCCCTGCAGCGGCGCGGACGACTGTCCTACGACACCAGCATCGGCCTGCTCTTCGTCGCCATGCTGGCGCTGGGGGTCATCGTGATCTCGCACTCGGGCAGCTTCGCCACGGACGCGACCTCGATCCTCTTCGGCGACATCCTCGCGATCACTCCCGTCGACATCGGGCTGCTCGCCGCCGCCGCCGGAGTCGGCCTCCTCGTCGCAGCGGCCTTCCACCGCCCGCTCGTCGCCCTGGCGCTGGATCCGCGCATCGCCGCGGTGCTCGGCCTCGGTCCGCGCTCGGCTCAGGCCGCGCTGGTCGGCCTGGTGACCCTCGCCGTCGTCGCCTCCTACCAGGCGGTCGGCTCGCTCCTCGTCGTCGGGCTCCTGCTGGCTCCCGCGGTGGCCGCCGGTCACTGGACCACGCGCATCCCGACCCGGATGCTGCTCGCGTCGATCCTCGGCGCGGCCTCCGTGCTCGTCGGCCTGCTCGTCTCCTGGCACGCGGCCACGGCCGCGGGCGCCTCGGTCGCCGGCACGGCCATCGCGGTCGCCGCGGTGTCCTGGGCGGTCCGCTCGGCCGCGTCGGCCCTCGCGTCCCGGTCGGGCCCTCAGCCGGTCGCCGCATGAGGCCCTGCCGGCACCGCCCCTCCCCCGCTCACCCTCGAAAGGACTCCGTGCACTC
Source organism: Rathayibacter sp. AY1B8 (assembly GCF_002932775.1). Classification (NCBI taxonomy): domain Bacteria; kingdom Bacillati; phylum Actinomycetota; class Actinomycetes; order Micrococcales; family Microbacteriaceae; genus Rathayibacter; species Rathayibacter sp. AY1B8. The sequence continues at coordinate 63,092 of NZ_PSWJ01000006.1, forward strand.
CCGAACCACCGCCTCCACCGTCCTCCTGGGCGCTCTCGCGCTGGGCCTGGCCGCCTGCTCGACCGATGCCTCCGCGCCGGCCGCGGACGACACGGGCTCCGGCCACGGCGCCGTCGCGAACGCCGCCGAGCTCGCCGAGCCGCGCCTGGGGCTGACGTCGATCGACCCGTCGGGCGCCGTGTCGCACCTCGACCTCCTCGACGAGACGGTCACCGGCCTCGGCACCATCGGCGCACCGAGCGCGATGACGACCGACGGCCGCTACCTCTTCGCCCAGACCGATGCGGGCGTCGAGATCGTCGACAGCGGCGTGTGGACCTGGGACCACGTGGACCACTTCCACTACTACCGCGCGGACCCCCGCCTGATCGGCACGGTCGAGGGCTCCGGGACGGCCGTCGTCGCCACGACGAACCTCTCGACCACCGGCGGAACCGGACTCTTCTTCCCCGACACCGGCGAGGCGATCCTCCTCGACACCGAGGCGCTGTCGAAGGGGGCGATCGTCGAGCGGTTCCGGAAGGACGTCGAGCCCGGACCCGGGATGGTCGTGCCCGTCGGCTCGTCCGCACTGGTGACCGAGGGGTCCGGATCCGGAGCGGCCGTCGCCGGCTACGACTCGGACGGCGAGCCGACGGGCCTCCGCGAGGCCTGCCCCGACCCCGCCGGGACGATCACCACCCGCGTCGGCGCCGTCATCGGCTGCTCCGACGGCGCACTCCTGGCGTCGATCGAGGACGAGGAGCTCATCGTCGAGCGGATCCCCTACCCCGCCGGCACCACCGCGCCACCCGCCGCCTCCTTCGACAACCGCGAGGGCCGCCCCACGGTCGCCGGCCTCGCCGGGGACGCGGGCATCTGGCTCCTCGACACCCGGGAGCGCTCCTGGAGCCTCCTCCCCTCTCCCGCCCCGCTGGCGCAGGTCACCGCGGTGGACGACGCGGACGAGACCGTCCTCGCCCTCGCCGCCGACGGCCGCGTGCTGGTGCTCGACGGCTCCGACGGTGCGGTCCTCGCCGAGACCGCGCCCCTCGTCGCGGACACGACCGCGGACGGCTCGCGGCCCGTCCTGATCGCCGACCAGCAGCGGGCCTACCTCAGCGCGCCCGCCGAGCGGAAGCTGCACGAGATCGACTACGCGGACGGCGCGCGCCTCGCCCGCACCTTCGAGACCGCCACCGAGCCGGCCTTCACGGCGGAGACGGGCCGATGAGGCGCCGCTGGGCCCTCGCGTCCGCCGCGGCGGTCCTGCTCCTGTCGGGCTGCACGTTGGCGGAGGAGGACGAGAGGCCCCTCGTCATCGTCTCCACCAACATCCTCGGCGACGTCGTGGGCGAGCTCGTCGGCGACGAGGCGCAGATCGTCACGCTGATGAAGCCCGACGCCGACCCGCACTCCTTCGAGATCTCGGCACAGGAGGCGGCGCGCCTGCGCTCCGCCGACCTCGTCGTCTCGAACGGGCTCGGACTCGAGGAGGGCCTGCAGCAGCACCTCGACGAGGCCTCCGCTGAGGACGTCCCCGCGTTCGTCGCCGGCGACGCCGTCGACGTCCTCGACTACAGCGAGGGCGACGCGGAGGGGAGCCCGGACTCGCACTTCTGGACGGACCCCGGCCGGATGATCGACGTCGTCGACTCCCTCGGGCCCGTGCTCGCCGCGCTCGACGGCGTCGATCCGACCGCGGTCCGGGACCGGACGGACGGCTACCGCGCCGAGCTCGAGCGGCTCGACTCCGAGATGGCCGCGGCGTTCGCCGCGATCCCGGCCGAGCGCCGCGCCCTCGTCACCAACCATCACGTCTTCGGGTACCTCGCCGACCGCTTCGACTTCGACGTCGTCGGCGCCGTCATCCCGGGAGGCACGACCCTCGCGGCGCCGTCCGCCTCCGACCTCGCCGATCTCGTCGACGCGGTCGAGCAGACCGGCGTCCCCACGATCTTCGCGGAGTCCTCGTCTCCCGACCGCCTGGTCCAGGCGCTGGCGAGCGAGGCCGACATCCGCGTGGAGGTGGTCGAGCTGTTCACGGAGTCCCTGACGGGGCCCGAGGGCGGCGCTCCCGACTACCTCGCCATGATGCGCGTCAACACGCAGCGCATCGCCACCGGGCTCTCCCCGTGAGCCCTCCGATCCACCACCAGGAAGAAGAAGCACCCATGCAGAATCCCCACGTCCGGCGGGCGGGCCTCGGCCTGATCGCCGCCTGCTCGATCACGGTCCTCGCGGCCTGCTCGTCGAGCTCGACCCCGGCCGCCGAGTCCTCGGCGTCCACCGCACCGGCCACCGAGGCCGCGGCGGCCGCCGGCGCCCGCGTCGCCGTCGCCTACGAGGGCGGCATCCTCGTCCTGGACGGCGAGACCCTCGAGACCGTCGCGGACATGGACTCCGAGGAGTTCACCCGCCTCAACCCCGCCGGCGACGACCGCCACGTCATGGTCACCATGAGCGAGGGGTTCCAGCTCCTCGACACCGCCGCCGGCACCGGCGGCGAGCCGGAGCTGACGGACATCGTCTTCCCCGCGGACACCCCGGGCCACGTCGTCCGGCACGCCGGGAAGACCGTCCTCTACGCCGACGGCACGAGCGACACGACCGTCCTCGAGACCGCCGACCTGGCGTCCTCGGGCGGGATGCCCGAGACCGAGACCATCCCGGGAGTCGAGGCGCACCACGGCGTCTCGATCGTCCTCGAGGACGGCACCTTCCTCACCACGGTCGGTGATGCCGACGGGCGCAACGGCATCGAGGTGCGCGACGCCTCCGACGCCGTGACGGCCACGAACGACCAGTGCCCCGGAGTCCACGGAGAGGGCACGGCCGAGAACGAGGTCGTCGTCTTCGGCTGCGAGAACGGCGCCCTGGTCTACGACGGCGGCGAGATCACGAAGCTCGAGGCTCCGGACCAGCCGTACGGCCGCATGGGCAACGCCTGGGTCAGCGAGACCAGCCCGATCATCGTCGGCGACTACAAGGACGACCGCGACGCCGAGGGCTACCTCCTGCACCGCGTGGCGCTGATCGACACCGAGGCGAAGACCCTCGACGTCGTCGACCTGCCCGAGGGCGTCGAGTACACCTTCCGCGGCGTCGCCCGCGGCCCCGACGACCTGGCGTACATGATCGCCTCGGACGGCGCGATCCACGTCCTCGACCCCGGGACCGGCGAGCTGACCGCCTCCTACCCCGTCGTCGACGCCTGGGAGAGCCCGGTCGAGTGGCAGGACCCGCACCCCGCGATCACGGTCGCCGGGGACATCGCCTACGTGACCGACCCGGCCGCCGACAGCATCCACGCCGTCGACCTCACCACGGGAGAGGTCGTCGCCACGGGCGAGCTCGACGTCACGCCGAACGAGATCGCCGTCGCCGCGAGCTGACCATCGGCACGGAGGAGGGGCGCGGGGCCGTGGGCTCCGCGCCCCTCCTGTTCACCTGGAGGGGCCAGGATCTCCGCATGACGACCGACTTCGATCTCGACCAGGTGGTGCGCGACGTGACCGCGAACGTGCGCAAGAAGTTCCCCGACCACTCCGAGGAGCAGGTCGCGCCGCTCGTGCGCGAGGAGCTCGCGGACCTGCAGGACCGGCCCGTGCAGGACTACCTGACGGTGCTGACGGAGCGAGCGGTCAAGCGCCGCCTCAAGCGCGAGGCGCGCGGGGAGTAGACCGGGTCAGGCGAGCGCCCGCTCGATCGACGCCCGCAGCGCCGGAGCCGGCCGGAGCGCGCCCGCCTCCTCCGCCTCGAGGAGCGCCTGCGCGTCCGCCGGGCTGTGCTCGCGGTACCAGCGGTCGACCGGGACGCCGTGCCCGGGCCGGCTCAGGACCTCGACGGCGTCGCCCGCCTCCACCGATCCGCGGTGCAGCACACGCAGGTACGCGCCGGTGCGCCCCTCGTCGGCGAAGCGCTTCACCCACTGCGGCTCTCCGAGGGCCCGCTGGAACGTCGCGCACGGCGTCCGCGGCATCGTCACCTCGACCTCGACCGCCTCGCCGATCCGCCAGCGCTCGCCGATCACGGCTCCGCTCACGTCGAGGCCCGCGATCCGCAGGTTCTCGCCGAACATCCCCGCGGCCACCGGCCGCCCCAGGCGCTCCGCCCACCAGAGCGCGTCCTCGTCGGAGTAGGCGTAGAGCGCCTTGTCGAGGCCGCCGTGGTGCGCGCGATCGGCCTGCACGTCGCCGTGGAGGCCCAGGTCGCGCACTCCGACGGGACCCTCGACCGGCCGCTTGTCGATCGCGGTCACGCCGACCGTGCCGGAGTCGGGCAGGAGGCGGGCGACGCGGCACACGGCGAGCAGGCGGGGCATGCCGCCATGGTGCCAGCACTAGGCTCGCCGCGTGCGCGACGCGACCGCTCCTCCCCGGCTCGACCCCCTCCTCCTCGACGGCCTCGCCGAGGGGTACGCCGGGGACACGGGCGCCCGGGAGCACGCCGAAGGACTGCGCTTCGCCGGCACCGACCTCACCGGCGCCGATCTCACCGCGGCCTCCTTCAGCGAGTGCGCACTGGAGGGGGTGGTCCTGGACGGCGCCCAGCTGCGGGCCGCGTCGATCGCGGAGTCGCGGCTCGAGCGGCTGGACGTCCCCGGGCTCTCGGCGCCGCGGAGCCGGCTCCGATCCGTCGAGCTGCTCGCCTCACGGCTGGGCTCGGCCGAGCTCTACGAGAGCACCTGGGAGCAGGTGCGCATGGCCGACTGCAAGCTCGGCTACCTGAACCTCCGCGGCGCCGCGGTGCGCGACGTGCTGCTCGAGCGCTGCACGATCGACGAGCTCGACCTGGCGGGTGCGACCGGCACGCGGCTGCGCCTGGTCGACTGCGACGTCCGCTCCCTCGATCTCTCCCGGGCCCGGATCGAGCACCTCGATCTGCGCGGCGCCGAGCTGCACGTGCTCACCGGGCTGGACGGCCTCCGCGGCGCCACCCTCTCCGAGCTGCAGCTCAGCCTGCTGCTGCCGCTGTTCGCGGAGCACTTCGGGGTGCGGGTGGGCTGAGCCGCCGGTCCGCCTAGCGCCGGCGGGCGATCAGCCGCGTCAGAGCGCGGCGGCCGAGGAGGAACACGGCCAGCACGACGGCCGTCACGATCACGAAGCTCCACTGCACGCCCTGCCCGGAGGCGATCCGCAGGAGCATCCCGCCCGCGACGGTCACCGCCCAGACGACGAGCCCGGCGGGCACGATCCGGTCCGGCGAGCGCCACGAGCGCGTGACCACCCAGCCGAGCAGGAGCGCCGCCAGGAACGGCCAGAGCGTGGTGAGCAGGCCGATCAGCGCCGACCCCTCGTCGTGGCTCCCGCGGCCGATCAGCACGAAGACCAGGACGAGCACGGCGTCGAGGGCGAGGCCGAGCCCCGCGCGCCGGGTCATGCGGGCTCCGTCACGAAGTCGATGAGCTGCTCGACCCGGCCCAGCAGCGCCGGCTCCAGGTCCTGGAAGGTCCGCACCCGGCCGAGGATGCGCTGCCAGGCGCGCGCGATGTCGGCCTGCTCCTCGTGCGGCCAGCCGAGCGCCTCGCAGATCCCGTGCTTCCACTCGGTTCCGCGAGGGATCTCGGGCCAGCGCTCCAGGCCGATCCGGCCGGGCTTCACGGCCTGCCAGACGTCGATGTAGGGGTGGCCGACGACGAGGACGTGGGCGCCGTGCGGACCGGCGGCGACCTGCTCGGCGATCCGCGACTCCTTCGAGCCGCGCACCAGGTGGTCGACGAGCACGCCGATGCGGCGCCCCGGACCGGGCCGGAACCCGCGCACCAGCTCGTCGAGGTTGTCGACGCCCTCGATGTACTCGACGACGACGCCCTCGACCCGCAGGTCGTGGCCCCAGACCTTCTCGACCAGCTCGGCGTCGTGCCGACCCTCGACGTAGATGCGGCTGGGCAGGGCGACCCGCGCCTTCGCGTCGGCGACGTGGAAGGAGCCGGAGGCGGAGCGCGCGCGACCGAGACCGGCGTCGCGCTTCAGCCCGGGCGCCTTGAGCGACACGGGCTTCCCCTCGAGGAGGAACCCGGGCCCCAGCGGGAACACGCGGACCTTGCCGAACCGGTCCTCCAGCCGCACCATCCGCAGCTCCACTCCGAGCACGGCGCCCACGAAGCCGGAGGCGACCTCCTCGACCACCAGATCGCGCTCGGCCTCGACCACCGCCACCTCGACCCTGCCGCGGGCGCGCCAGTCGCCGGCGAGCACGTCCTGCCCGTACCTGTCCTCGTCCATCGCACCGAGGGTAGCCGGAGGCGCGCGGGGCGCCGCGCGGACACGGCGCATGCACCTCTGCTTACATGAGCAGATGACCGAGGACCTCGAACCCGCCGCCGAGCTCTTCAAGGTGCTGTCCTCCTCCTCCCGGCTGCGCCTGCTCCGGGCCCTCGCCGAGGAGACGTCGACGGTCGGGCGGCTGGCCGAGGTGACCGGGCTCTCGCAGCCGCTGGTCTCGCAGCACCTGCGGATGCTCCGCACCGCCGGGCTGGTCGCGGTCGAGCGCGTGGGCCGCGAGGCGCACTACTCCGTCGCCGACACCCACGTCACGCACATCGTCGACGACGCTGTCCGGCACGCCCTGGAGGGGTGACCTCCGTCCTTGTCGGGAACGATGATCGCTCTCGATTAGGCGCATCCATTGCAATGCGTTTATGGATCTGGTCGACTGGAGCCCGTCGCGTCCGCGGCCCCCGCATCCGGAAAGGCAGCACAATGAGCACCACCGATCTCCACGCCGAGCACCCCGTCACCGAGCACGAGCACGGCGAGGGCTGCGGCCACCCGGCCGTGCAGCACGAGGACCACGTCGACTACGTCCACGGCACGCACCACCACGCCCTGCACGGCGACCACTACGACGAGCACGAGTCGGAGGCCGAGCACTCGACCGCCGACCACGAGCACGGCGACGCCTGCGGCCACGAGACCGTGCAGCACGACGACCACGTCGACTTCGTCCACGACGGCCACAAGCACGCCGCTCACGCCGGCCACTACGACGAGCACTGAGGCCGTGCGCGACGGGAGTGCTCGCACCCTCCCGTCGGCGCTCAGCCCTGACGTGCCTTGAAGCGCGGGTTCAGCTTGTTGATCACGAAGACGCGGCCCCGGCGGCGGACCACCTGCGAGCCGGGCTGCGCCTTCATCGACCTGAGGGAGTTGCGGACCTTCACGGATGCTCCTGTCGTTAATGAGAACTGTTATCGATAGAGTAGCGGCTCATGGATCCCCGCCACCCCGCACCCCCCGCACTCGCCGTCACCCTCGTGAGCGCGACCGAGCCCCACGACGCCGCGCGGACCGCCGCGCTCCTCGCCGGCAGGCCCGAGTCCCGGATCGACCTCGAGGTCGACCTGCCCGGCGCCGACGGCCCCGCCTTCGCGGAGGAGCTGCACCGGCGCCTCGCCGCCGACGCCGACGACGGTCACCGCGGTCACACCGTCGTCGCCCTCGACGCCGAGGCGGACCCGCTCGAGATCGGACTCGTCCTCGAGCACCTCTGCGCGCAGCGGCATCCGGCCGACACCCGCATCGCGATCCTCGACGTGGTCGCCGTGACGTCGACAGAGGAGATCCTGCGCGTGCTCTGCGGCGGCGCGGGCCCCTCGTCCGACCCGGCGGAGCGCCTCGCCGCCCGCCTGGAGTTCTCGAGCCTCATCGCCCTCGCCGAGCCCCTCTCCGACAGCGACCCCGAGCGGACCGCACTCGTCCGCGACCTCCTGCGAGCACTCGCCCCCACCGCCGATCTGCTCCCCGCCGGTGAGCTCCCGGCGGAGCCACGGAGGCTCCACCCCCGGCGCGCGCACGCGATCGCCTCCTCGATGGGCTGGCAGTGCGCCCTCAACGGGACCTCGCGGCGCCGCGCCTCGGGCACGACCGTCGAGGAGTTCGTGTTCCGCGATCCGCTGCCCTTCCACCCCGGCCGCCTGAGCACGGCGGTCCACGGGGAGCTGGTGGCGGAGAAGGTGGGCCGCATCCTCCGCTCCCGCGGCCTGGTGCGCCTGGCGACGCGCGCCGACCGGGTCGGCTCGTGGTCGGTCGCCGGCGACGTGCTGACGCTGGACCCGACCAGCCTGCTCAGCTGGGACGAGGACGCGCCTCTCGGCCAGGAGCTCGCCTTCTTCGGGACGGGCCTGGACACCGGGAGGCTGACCGCCGTCCTGCAGAGCTGCCTGCTCACCCCCGAGGAGCTGCTGGCCGGCCCCGCCGCCTGGGCGGAGTACGCGGACCCCTTCCCGCGTTGGGTGGACGAGCACCGGCACTGAGTAGGGCGTCCTCTGCCGCGCGGGACTCGACGAGAGCGACCCGCCGAGGACACCATTAGGCGAATGGTCCTCCGAACGCGCCATCGGACTTCTGGAACCCGCCCGATCATTGATGATCTGCGATAACCCTGCAATTGTGACTGGTGTCAAAGATGACGTTGAGAGAAGGAGATGTTCTTGCCAGGCGCCAGAAGATCGGTTCGAGCGCTGCTCATGGGCACCGTACTTGCTTTCACTTCATTGGTCGCGACACCTGCGACGGCCGATCCGGGAGTCGTCACAGCGACCCGAACAGCAGAATCGACAATGCAATCTTTCGGCTTGCTCACGCCTATCGCCGCCTCCAGTGAACGCGCCGCTCGACTAAGCTCCGAATCAGAGCACCTGGAGCCGAGCGGCTCCCTCTCGACGAAGTCCGGCCTCACGGTCGAATACAGGAACCACAGCGTCGGCATCACTCCAGGAACCGCTGTCCGATCGGCGAGCGTCGGGCCTTCAGGCGCGCTCGTCTACAACATGAGCGACTCCTACGATTACGCGTTCACAGGGGCAGGCCATGTTCTCAATGCGGGCTTTGCTCTCATCAAGGACCAGGCAGCCCCATCTGATTACAGATTCGACGTGACCGTGGATGGAGAACCCGCCATCCTTGAGTTCATCGATCACTCGGTTGCGGTGAAGGATTCACACGGACGGACCGTCAACTTCATAAATCCGGCCTGGGCCTCAGATTCCACCGGCGCTCCTGTCAGGACCAGTTTCTCGATCGACGGCGGCACGCTGGTGCAGAGAGTGCATCACACGGGCGCATCCTATCCCGTGGTCGCCGACCCCAGCCTCGCCTGTGACATCGCATTCTGTACAATCATGCTCAACAGAACCGAGACGAAAACCGCGTCGCAATCCACCGCAGCAGCGGCAGGATTACTGTGCGGATCAATGACGGCCGCATTCGCCCCCCTCGGAGCGGTGTGCGGCGCTTACGGCGCCGTATTCCACGTCGCCGCAGTTCAAGCGAACAACTCTGGCCAGTGCCTCGGCGCACGCTACCTCACTATAGGTGGCTCTCTGCACCCGGTCATCCAGCGCTGTTAGAGCGCGCGAAGAACAGCGAAGGAGATTCAATGGCCTCTGATCACGATCTCAGTCGGGCGATGCGCCGAGAATTGCGCAATCCCATCCTTGGAGGATTGGCGCTTCTGCTGTTCGGCGGTACAGCGGTTCTATTGCTTCTGTTCTGGTTCACCGATGCACGCGCCGTTCTCACGCCCTTCGTCGGGCCTGGAACGGGACTGGTCCTCACTGCTTTTACCGTGGAGGTAGCTCGACGCGCTAGGAGGCGCATGCGCGCGGAGGAGCGGGAGAGCTGACCTCGGAGCCTCGATCGACGGAGATTCTCGTCGCGCCATTGAGCGGCGAAAATCTCCGTCGCCGGTGGAGGACATTCCGTGTCTGACCAGCCCGGCCGGTATACGCCAACCGGAGTCGAACGATCGGACTATACAATTTGGGATGCAACCGACCTCTACGGCAAACGAAGAGTGATCGACGGAGGGGACGCAGCGCGGCCGTCCACCGTGCGGAGACGACGGGCGACCGCAGCGCCGACGGGCTCCGGGACGCACGGCGCCGACCGTGCGCCGGGAGTGTGACGCGCGGAGGCTCCCTCCGGGCGGCGGGTGAGTAGGCTGACCGGACAGCACGTGCTCCGGGGTCGGTGGGAATTCCGAACCGGCGGTCACAGTCCGCGAGCCGCAGCCCCTCGAGAGGGGCGGCGGTTGACCTGGTGGAACTCCAGGACCGACGGTGAAAGTCCGGAGGAGAGGCAGCACGAGCGTCGCGCATCACCGCGCGATGCTGAGCGACGGTGCCCGCGCACCGTCGATCGAGACCCCGGAGTTCGGCGACGAACGGAAGAACCGGGAATGACGATCGACTACGAGCACGCGATGCGCCGGGCGCTGGCGCTCGCCGAGCGCGGGCCCGCCCGCGGACCCAACCCGCGCGTGGGCTGCGTGATCCTCGCGCCCGACGGCACCGTCCTCGGCGAGGGCTGGCACCACGGAGCCGGCACCGCGCACGCCGAGGTCGACGCCCTGTCGCACGTCGCGGCGGGCGCCGCCGAGGGCGCGACGGCCGTCGTCTCGCTCGAGCCGTGCGACCACACAGGGCGCACGGGTCCCTGCAGCCGCGCCCTGATCGAGGCGGGCGTCTCCCGCGTCGTCTACGCTGTGCCGGACCCGGGCGAGCGCTCGGCCGGCGGCGGTCGCACCCTCCGCGAGGCCGGCGTCGAGGTGATCGAGGGCGTGCTCGCCGAGGAGGGAGAGCAGTTCCTCCACCCGTGGCTCACCGCGACCCGCCTGCACCGCCCCTTCGTCACGCTCAAGTGGGCCTCGACCCTCGACGGCCGCACCGCGGCGGCGGACGGCAGCAGCCGCTGGATCACCGGAGCGGCGGCCCGGCAGCGCGTGCACGAGCAGCGTGCCGCGCACGACGCGATCCTCGTCGGCACCGGGACCGTCCTCGCCGACGATCCCGCGCTCACCGCCCGCGGCGACGGAGGCGAGCTCCTCGCCCACCAGCCGGTGCCCGTCGTCGTCGGCACGCGCCCCGTGCCGCCAGGCGCCCGCCTGCACGAGCACCCCCGCGCCGTCGTGGTCGAGCGCACCCGCGACCTCGCCGCGGTCCTCGCGCACCTCTACTCCGCCGAGATCCGCAGCGTCTACGTCGAGGCCGGACCGACCCTCGCCTCCGCGCTCGTCGCCGCCGGACTGGTCGACGAGTACCTCGTGTTCCTCGCGCCCGCGCTCCTCGGCGGCCCCCGCCTCGCGCTCGGCGACCTCGGCGTGGAGAGCATCGGCGGGGCCCGGCGCCTCTCCCTCCGCTCGGTCGAGATCCTCGGCGACGACCTCCTCGTGACCGCGCGCCCCGACGTCCTCCCCGCGGGCGGTGCCGGCACCCCGGCCCGCCTCCCCCACGCCCTGCAGATGGAGACCCACTGATGTTCACCGGAATCATCGAGGAGAAGGGCGTCGTGACCGCTGTCGAGGCGGGCGCCGACGCGATCCGCCTCAGCATCCGCGGGCCCCTCGCCGTCGAGGGCGTGCGGCACGGCGACTCGATCGCGGTCTCGGGCGTCTGCCTCACCGTGGTCGAGCACACCGACCAGGGCTTCACCGCCGATGTCATGGCGCAGACCCTGCGGATGTCGACCCTCGACACCGTGGGCGTCGGCGACCCTGTGAACCTCGAGCGCGCCGCGCTGGTCGGCGACCGGCTCGGCGGCCACATCGTCCAGGGCCACATCGACGGCACGGCGACGCTGCTCGCGATCGCACCGGGCGAGGCCTGGCGGGTGCTGCGGTTCTCGCTGCCGACCGGCATCGCTCCGCTCGTCGTCGACAAGGGCTCGATCGCGGTGGACGGCGTCTCGCTGACCGTCTCGGCGATCAGCCCCGCCGCCGAGCCGGAGCAGTGGTTCGAGGTCTCGCTGATCCCCGAGACGCTCGCCGTCACCACGCTGGGCGCGCGCGCGATCGGCGATCAGGTCAACATCGAGACCGACGTCCTGGCCCGCCACGTCGAGCGGATGCTCGCACTGCGCTCGATCGCGGAGGCCCGCTCATGAGCCTCGCCACCATCCCCGAGGCCGTCGAGGCGCTGCGCGCCGGGCGCCCGATCATCGTCGCGGACGACGAGGGCCGCGAGAACGAGGGCGACGTCATCGTCTCGGCCCAGCTCGCCAGCCAGGAGACGATCGCCTGGATGGTCCGCCACTCCTCCGGGTTCATCTGCGCGCCGATGACCAACGAGATCGCCGACCGCCTCGCCCTGCCGCTGATGGTGGTCGAGAACGAGGACCCGCGCGGCACCGCCTATACGCTGTCCGTCGACGCGGCCGACCGGCTCTCCACCGGCATCAGCGCCTCCGACCGCGCGCACACCCTCCGCGTGCTGGCCGACCCCGAGGCGACCCCCTCCCGCCTGAACCGCCCCGGCCACATCCTGCCGCTGCGCGCCGTCGACGGCGGCGTGCGCGAGCGCGACGGGCACACGGAGGCGGCGGTCGACCTGATGAAGCTCGCCGGCCTGTACCCCGTGGGCGCGATCTCCGAGATCGTCGCCGAGGACGGCGAGATGATGCGGCTGCCCGGCCTGATCGCCCTCGGCGAGCGCGAGGGCGTGCCGGTGACCACGGTCGCGGCCCTCATCGCGTACCTGCAGGAGTTCCACTGCGACGCGGAGGTGCCCGTCACGGTCGCGGTCCCGGAGAGCGCGCGGGTGAGCTTCGAGGTCGAGACCACGGTGCCGACCACCCACGGCCCGTTCCGGATCCGCGCCTACCGCGACCGGCAGACCGGAGCGGATCACGTCGCGATCCTCGCGGGAGAGGTCGCCGCGGGGCGGCCCGCCCTGGTGCGCGTGCACTCCGAGTGCCTGACCGGCGAGGCGTTCGGCTCGCTGAAGTGCGAGTGCGGGCCCCAGCTCGACGCCGCCCTCGACACGATCCAGCGGGACGGCGGCGTCGTCGTCTACCTCCGCGGTCACGAGGGCCGGGGCATCGGCCTGATCAACAAGCTGCGCGCCTACCGCCTGCAGGAGGACGGCCTCGACACCCTCGACGCGAACCTCGCCCTCGGGCTCCCCGCCGACGCGCGGGACTACGGAGCGGCGGTCGGGATCCTCGAGGACCTCGGCCTCACCGAGGTGCGCCTGCTCACCAACAACCCCGAGAAGGTCCGCCAGCTCACCGACCGCGGCATCGTCGTCGCCGAGCGCGTGCCGCTCGTCGTCGGAGTCGGCGCCTTCAACGAGGGCTACCTCGAGACCAAGCGCGACCGCATGGGCCACACCCTCGACAGCGTCCTCGACCACGACCCCCTCGACGCCGGGATCTCCGGCCTCGCCCTCGACGCCGGGATCGCCGGCGCCACCACGAAGGAGTAGCAATGGCCGGTAGCGGCGCCCCCACCACCTCCCCTCTCGACGGCGCGGGACTGCGCGTCGTCGTCATCGCGGGCACCTGGCACGAGCAGATCAGCGACGGCCTGATCGCCGGAGCGGGCCGAGCCCTCGACGAGGCCGGAGCATCCTGGTCGCTCGTGCGCGTGCCCGGCTCGTTCGAGCTGCCCGTCGCCTCGAAGGCGGCCCTGGAGGCGGGGGCCGACGTGGTCGTCGCCCTCGGCGTGATCATCCGCGGCGGCACCCCGCACTTCGAGTACGTCTCGGACGCCGCCACCTCCGGGCTCACCACCGTCTCGATCCTGACGGGCAAGCCGGTCGGCTTCGGCGTGCTCACCCTCGACACCGAGCAGCAGGGCATCGATCGCGCGGGCCTTCCCGGCTCGAAGGAGGACAAGGGGCGCGAGGCGGCCGAGGCGGCGGTCTCGACCGCTCTGCTCCTCCGCTCGCTGCGCAGCTGAACCACTGCGGGCTGCCCCCGTCCTGGGGCCGCCCGCACACGAACCTGGGAGAACACGGAGTAAAGTGGTCGGGTCGTCACGAGCGACCCCTCTCTCCTCCCCCTCGCCCCAGCGGTCCGCGACGCCCGATCGACGCCCCGCCCCGCCGGCTCAGGGGGAGTCGCCGTCCACACGGAGCCCCTCCCTCATGTCTTCTCCCGCCGTCTCCGACGCGCCAGCAGCCGCCCCGCAGAACTCCCGCGGCCGCGTCATCCTCGCCAGCCTCATCGGCACCTCGATCGAGTTCTACGACTTCTACGCCTACGCGACCGCCGCCGTCCTGGTCTTCCCGTCGCTCTTCTTCGTCAACGAGGACCCGGCCACGGCCCTCCTCGCCTCCTTCGCCGTCTTCGGCGTCGCGTTCATCGCGCGCCCGATCGGGTCGATCATCTTCGGCCACTTCGGCGACCGCGTCGGCCGCAAGGGCACCCTCGTCGCCTCACTGCTCACCATGGGCGTCGCGACCTTCCTGATCGGCTGCCTGCCCACCGCGCTCACGCCCGGCTGGGAGTTCCTCGCTCCGTTCCTGCTCGTGGTGATGCGCTTCTGCCAGGGCCTCGGCCTCGGCGGCGAGTGGTCCGGAGCCGCGCTGCTCGCGACCGAGAACGCACCGGCCGGCAAGCGCGCCATCTACGGCACCTTCCCGCAGCTGGGCGCACCGATCGGCTTCATCGTCGCCAACGTCCTGTTCCTGGTGCTCGCGAGCACGATGAGCGACGAGACGTTCGCGGCCTGGGGCTGGCGCGTGCCGTTCCTGGCGAGCGCCGTGCTCGTGATCATCGGGCTCTACGTGCGGTTCAAGCTCGTCGAGACGCCCGCGTTCCAGAAGGTCGTAGAGAAGGGCGAGGTCGCCAAGCTGCCCCTCGCCCGCGTCTTCGTCACCAGCTGGCGCCCGCTTATCCTGGGCACCTTCATCATGCTGGCGACCTACGTGCTCTTCTACCTGATGACCACGTTCACGCTGACCTACGGCACCTCACCCGTCGACGGCGCGGTTCCGGGCCTCGGCTACACGCGCAACGACTTCCTCGTCATGCTGATCGTCGGCGTGGTGTTCTTCGGGATCTTCACGCTCGTCTCCGGCCCGCTCGCGGAGCGCTTCGGCCGCCGCCGCACGCTGCTCGTGGTGACCGCGGCGATCCTCGTGTTCGGCCTGCTCTTCGTGCCCCTGTTCAGCGCCGGCTTCGCGGGCGTCATGGCGGTCCTGATCCTCGGCTTCACGCTGATGGGCCTGACCTTCGGCCCGATGGGCGCCGTCCTCCCCGAGCTGTTCCCGACCAACGTCCGCTACACCGGCTCGGCGATGGCGTACAACCTCGCGTCGATCCTCGGAGCGGCCCTCGCGCCGATCATCGCGGTCGCGCTCTGGAGGGCGGCGGGCGGCAGCACCGTGCTGGTCGGCCTCTACCTCAGCGCCGCGGCCGTGCTGACGCTGATCGCGCTCCTGCTCTCCAAGGAGACGAAGAACGCGTCATACCACGACAACGTGTCGTAGGACTCCCTGCAGAGGACGGCCCGTCGGGATCCCCCGGCGGGCCGTCCGCGTCTCCGCCGCCTCCCTGAGCACCGGGCCCGCCCTCTGGCGGCCTGCTCGCAGCGACGACGGGGCAGAATGGACGGCGATGAGCACCACCACCTCCCGGCGCGGCGGACGACGACCCTCCCGCGACGACGGACCCCGCGCCTCCTTCTCGCAGCTCGTGCCCTACCTGCTCGAGCACCGCGGCATCCTCTCGGTCGTCGTGGTCCTCAGCCTGTTCGGAGCGGCGGCGAGCCTCGGCCAGCCCCTGCTCGTCGGCCAGGTCATCACCCGGGTCCAGTCCGGTCTCGATCTCGGCCCGCTGGTGTGGGCCCTCGTCGGCCTGGTCGTGGCCTCCGGGCTGATCTCGGGCTTCGCGCACTACCTGCTCCAGCGCACCGGCGAGGGGATCGTGCTCTCGAGCCGCCGCCGCCTCGTCGCGCGGCTGCTGCGCCTCCCCATTCGGGAGTTCGATGCGCGCCGCACCGGCGACCTCGTCTCGCGCGTCGGCTCCGACTCCACGCTCCTGCGCGCGGTGCTGACCCAGGGGCTCGTCGACTCGATCGCGGGCTCCCTCGTCTTCGTCGGCGCGATCATCGCGATGGCAGTCATCGACTGGGTGCTGCTGCTGATCATCGTGGCGGTGGTGGCGGTGGCCCTCGGGCTCGCGCTGACCCTCGGCCGCGGCATCCGCACCGCCAGCCGCAAGGCGCAGGAGAAGGTCGGCGATCTGGCCGCGGCCGTCGAGCGCGCCATCAGCGCCGTCCGGACGATCCGTGCCGCCGGAGCCACCGACCGTGAGATCGCGGTCGTCGACCAGCACGCGACGGAGGCGTACCGCCTCGGGATCCGCGTCGCGCACGTCTCGGCCCTCGTGGTGCCGGTGGCGGGGATCGCCATGCAGGTCGCCTTCCTCGCCGTCCTCGGCGTCGGCGGTTACCGCGTCGCGTCCGGCGCGATCGACATCGCCCAGCTGGTCTCGTTCATCCTCTTCCTCTTCATGATGGTGATGCCGCTCGGCAACTTCATCGGCGCCATCACCTCGGTGAACTCGGCGCTGGGCGCCCTC
Organism: Rathayibacter sp. AY1B8; assembly: GCF_002932775.1. Taxonomy (NCBI): domain Bacteria; kingdom Bacillati; phylum Actinomycetota; class Actinomycetes; order Micrococcales; family Microbacteriaceae; genus Rathayibacter; species Rathayibacter sp. AY1B8. The sequence continues at coordinate 79,378 of NZ_PSWJ01000006.1, forward strand.
GGCCGCATCCAGGAGATCATCGACCTGCCGATCGAGGGCGACGGCGACGCCTCCGCGGGCGGCCTCGGCGCCGGCGTGGCGGAGGAGGCCATCTCCTTCGAGGACGTGGTGTTCTCCTACGAGGAGGGCGCCGTGCCCGACGCGGCGGCCGTGGCGGACGAGCGCGACCGCACCGTCCTGCGCGGCGTCTCCTTCACCGTGCCGCGCGGCAAGCGCACCGCCCTGGTCGGACCGTCGGGAGCGGGCAAGAGCACGATCCTCGCCCTCATCGAGCGGTTCTACGACCCGGAGGCCGGCGTCGTCCGACTCGGCGGCGTCGACATCACGGCCATCGACCGCGACGCGCTCCGCGCGCAGATCGGCTACGTCGAGCAGGACGCCCCCGTCCTGGCCGGCACCATCCGCGAGAACCTCGTCCTCGGCCGCCCCGACGCCGACGACGCCGACTGCCTCCGGGTGCTCGAGGCGGTGAACCTGACCGACGTGCTCGAGCGCAACCCGCTCGGCCTGCACGCGCCGGTGGGCGAGAGCGGAGTGATGCTCTCGGGCGGTGAGCGTCAGCGCCTCGCGATCGGCCGCGCGCTCCTGGCGGCCCCGCCGATCCTGCTGCTGGACGAGTCCACGTCGAGCCTCGACGGCCTCAACGAGCAGCGCCTGCGCCTGGCGATCGACGCGGTCGCCGAGAACCGGACCCTGCTGGTGATCGCGCACCGCCTGTCGACGGTGGTCGATTCCGACCGCATCGTCGTGCTGCAGAGGGGCGAGGTCGTGGGAGTCGGCACCCACTCCGAGCTCGTCGAGTCGACGCCGCTCTACCGGGACCTCGCCAAGCACCAGCTGCTCGTCTGACGGACGCCGCAGCGGCGTCTCGCGACCGCCGCTGCCTCATGCCGGTCGACCAGCCGCGCAGCGGCGTGTCGAGACGCCCGCACGTCTCGACCGGCAGCCTGCGCCCGCTCGTCCCTCAGCGCGGCGGCAGCCGCAGAGCCCCGTCGAGCCGGATGGTCTCGCCGTTGATCATGGGGTTCTCGACGATGTGCCGCACCAGGGCCGCGAACTCCTCGGGGCGTCCGAGGCGGGCCGGATGCGGCGTCGCCGAGCCGAGCGCCTCGCGGGCCCTGTCCGGCAGCCCGGCGAGCAGGGGCGTGTCGAACGTGCCCGGTGCGATCGACACCACGCGCACGAGCCGGGCGGCGAGCTCGCGCGCGAGCGGCAGAGTCATCGCCGCCACGGCTCCCTTCGACGCGGCGTAGGCCGCCTGTCCGATCTGCCCCTCGAACGCGGCGACGGAGGCGGTCGTCACCAGGACTCCCCGCTCCCCGTCGATGGGCTCCCGCTCGGCGATCGAGGCCGCGGCGAGGCGCAGCACGTTGAGCGTCCCGGTCGTGTTGATCCGCAGCACCCGCTCGAACTGCTCGAGCGGCAGCGGCCCGTCGCGTCCGAGCAGCCGCCCGGGTGTGGCCACGCCCGCACAGCTCACGGCGACGCGCAGCTCCCCCGCCGCCTCCACGGCGCGCGAGACGGCGTCAGGATCGAGGACGTCCCCGGCGATCAGCTGCACGGAGGCGGGCAGGCGCGCGGCCTCCACCGCGTGCGGCAGATCGAGCACGACCACGTGCGCTCCTGCGGCGTCGAGCGCCGTCGCCGTCGCGGCTCCCAGTCCGGACGCTCCCCCCGCGATCAGCGCGGACGTCCCCTCGAGTCGCACGGTCAGCCCGCCGGAGCGGGGGTGGAGTCGGCGTCGGGATCGTCGGTCGGCTCGCTGCCGGGCTCCCCCGTCGGATCACTGCTCGGCTCTCCGGACGCGAGCGCCTGCGCCGAGCAGTCGGTCAGGGTGGCGTCGTACGCGTCCCGGGCGCGCTGCGCCGCCAGGCGGACCTCCTCCTCCGCGAGCGGGCTCGCGAGCGGCGGCCGGTCGCTCAGGCCGTAGCGGGCGAGGCAGTCGCTGATCAGGCGGGTCATGCGCGCGCCGCTCTCGGGATCGGCTGTGCCGGTGGGCGCCGGGGCGGCGGTCGCGACGGAGCCGGAGTCGCGGACGGTCCCGTCCGGCACCTCCGCGGCGGGACCGGAGCAGGCGGTGAGGCTCAGTGCGAGCGCGACTCCGACGAGCAGCGCGACGGGCGGGCGGAGCGTCGTGCGCAGGAGCATGGACGACCTCGTTCGTGACGGCTGCGGGCAGGAGTGCGGCCACGGTAGCGCAGTCGATGCTTCCGGCGAGCGCTGGGCGCGCTCTCAGGTCTCAGTGGCACCCCCAACGGGGCACAGGCGCACCTCTCAGGAGGGCTCGGCGAGCGCCCACATCGCGACCGCCGACGCCGCAGCGACGTTGAGCGAGTCGATTCCGTGCCGCATCGGGATCTGGACGGCGACATCGGCGGCGGCGAGCGCTTCGGCGGTGAGACCCTGCCCCTCGGTGCCGAGCACGAGGGCGACGCGCTCCGGAGCGCGGGCGGCGAAGTCCCGCAGGGGCACCGCCTCCGGGGTCAGAGCCATCGCCGCGATCGTGAAGCCCGCTCCGTGCAGGAGCCGCTGCGTCGACGGCCAGTCGCCGACGCGCGTCCAGGGCACCTGGAGGACCGTTCCCATGCTCACGCGGATGGCGCGGCGGTAGTACGGATCGGAGCAGCGCGGCGTCACCAGCACGGCATCGGCTCCGATGGCCCCGACCGAGCGGAAGATCGCGCCGACGTTCGTCGGGTCGACCACGTCCTCGAGCACGACGACGCGGCGCGCTCCCGCGAGCAGGCCGGCCGGGTCGGGCAGCACGGGCCGGTCCATCGCCGCGATCAGGCCGCGGTGCAGGGTGTACCCGGTGAGCTCGGCCAGGAGCTCACCCGGGCCCGTGAAGACGGGCACGTCGAAGCGGCCGACCAGGCGCTCGGCCTCGCCGGCCGAACCGCCGAGGGCGAGCACCGAGCGCGGCCGGTGCCCGGCGGCGATCGCGCGCTCGAGCACGAGCGCCGACTCCGCGATGTACAGGCCGTGCGGGCCGCGGGCGTTCTTCAGCGCGACGTCGGTCGCGTGCGCGTAGTCGCGCAGCCTCGGGTCGTCGAGCGCGGTGACCTCGATCCGCTCCACCGGATCAGGCGAAGGGGTCGGGGGTGAGCGTGTACTTGGTGCTGAGGTACTCGTGGATCCCCTCGAGTCCGCCCTCGCGACCGAGGCCCGATTGCTTCACCCCGCCGAAGGGCGCCGCCGCGTTCGACACCACGCCGACGTTGAGGCCCATCATCCCGGTGGCGAGCCGCTCGATCATCCGCTGACCGCGGGCGAGGTCGCGCGTGAAGACGTAGGACACCAGTCCGTACTCGGTGTCGTTGGCGAGCGCGACGGCGTCGTCCTCGTCGGTGAACGGCACGATCGCGAGGACCGGGCCGAAGATCTCGGTGCGCAGGATCTCGCTCTCCCGGTCGACCCCCGCGAGCACCGTCGGCCGGTAGAAGTGGCCCGCCCCCTCGATCCGATCGCCGCCGGTGAGCAGGCGCGCGCCGCGGGAGACGGCGTCCTCCACCAGCGCGGACGCCTTCTCGACCGCGCGCTCGTCGATCAGCGGGCCGATGGTCACTCCGTCCTCGGTGCCGCGGCCGACGCGCAGAGCGCGCACGCGCTCCACGATCCGCGCGGCGAACTCCTCGGCGATCGACTCGTGCACGAAGAAGCGGTTGGCGGCCGTGCAGGCCTGGCCGATGTTGCGGAACTTCGCGAGCATCGCGCCCTCGACCGCCCGGTCGAGGTCGGCGTCCTCGAACACGACGAAGGGCGCGTTGCCGCCCAGCTCCATCGAGGTCCGCAGCACGTTCTCGGAGGCCTGCTGCAGCAACGTGCGCCCGACGGGCGTGGAGCCGGTGAAGGACACCTTCCGCAGGCGGGGATCCGACAGGATCGGAGCCGACACGGCTCCCGCCGAGGACGTGGTGACCACGTTGAGCACGCCGTCGGGGAGCCCCGCCTCGGCGAGCAGTGCCGCGAAGGCGAGCGTGGTGAGCGGAGTGAGCTCGGCCGGCTTCACGACGACGGTGCAGCCCGCCGCCAGCGCCGGAGCGATCTTCCGCGTCGCCATCGCGAGCGGGAAGTTCCAGGGGGTGATGAGGTAGCAGGGGCCCACCGGGTGCTGCGAGACGATCATCCGGCCGCTGCCCTCGGGCGAGACTCCGTAGCGTCCGCTGATGCGCACCGCCTCCTCGCCGAACCAGCGGAGGAATTCGCCGCCGTACACGACCTCGCCCCTCGCCTCCGCGACCGGCTTGCCCATCTCGAGCGCCATCAGGAGCGCGAACTCCTCGGTGCGCTCCTGCAGGAGGTCGAACGCCCGCCGGAGGATCTCGCCCCGCTTCCGCGGCGCCGTCGCGGCCCACGACGGACCGGCGGCGACGGCGGCGTCGAGCGCCCGGACCCCGTCCTCCGGAGTCGCGTCGGCGATCGAGACCAGGACCGCTCCGGTGGCCGGGTCCTCGACGTCGATCGAGCCGCCGCCGGAGGCGTCCACCCACTCACCGCCGATCAGCAGCTGCGTGGGGATGCGGGCGAGCAGAGCGGTCTCGGCGGCGCGGGACGCGACGGAATCAGTCACAGGAGGGAACCACTTCTTCGGATCGGAGCGCGCAGACCGCGCCAGGAGGAGCTTCTCGTCCTCCCAGTGTAGGACGGGCGATCGCTCCGGGGGCGGGGTCGCCGGGAGCCTCGAGGACCTGCGCCTCCCTGAGCCCTGTGGAGGGACGAGCCCTCAGACGGACCGCTCGACGCGGATTCCCGCCTCCGTGAGCTCGCGCAGCGCCGCGGCACTCGCCTCCTCGGAGACGCCTGCGACCAGGTCCTCGAGCACGCGGACCTCGAGCCCCGCCCGTCGCGCGTCGAGTGCCGAGGCGCGCACGCAGTGGTCGGTCGCGAGTCCCACGACGTCGAGCGCGGTGACGCCCCGCTCCGCGAGCACGGCGCCGAGCTCCTCGCCCGCCTCCGTCGTGCCCTCGAAGGCCGAGTAGGAGGGACGGCCCTGTCCCTTGAGGATCTGCACGTCGATCCGAGCGGTGTCCAGGGCCGGGTGGAACCGCGCGCCGTCCGTGCCGGCGACGCAGTGGACGGGCCAGCTGTCGACGAAGTCCGGCTCCACCGCGAAGTGGCCGCCGTTGTCGGAGTCGCCCTCGTGCCAGTCGCGGGAGGCCAGCACCGCGGAGTACCGGTCGGCGTGCGCCGCCAGATGCGCGGTGATGCCCTGGGCGACGGCCGCGCCGCCTGTGACGGCGAGCGCGCCGCCCTCGGTGAAGTCGTTCTGCACGTCGACGATCAGGAGTGCGGTGGTCATCGTGGGCCTTCCGGGAGGAGGTGGAGAGGAGGAGCGGGAGGTCGACCCGTCCGGGTCAGGAGTCGGAGAGCGAGGAGCCGCAGCGGTAGACGCCCGTCACGAGGGTGTCGATCGCGGTCTTCGCCGAGTCGGAGACGTCGCCGAGAGCGTAGACCGCGAAGGTCAGCTCGGTGCCGTCCGCCGCGGTGACCACGCCGGCCAGTGTGTAGCCGGTGTCGATCCAGCCCGTCTTCGCGCGCACCGCGCCGTCGGCCGCGGCGTTGTCGCCGGCGAAGCGGTCGGAGTAGGAGAGCGAGCCCGTCCGGCCCGACACCGGCAGGCCGTCCAGGAGGATCCCCAGCTGCCCCTCGCGGGCCTGCACCTTCCGGAGCAGCTCGGTGAAGTACGCCGGCGCGACCGCGTTGTCGTCGCTCAGGCCGGAGCCGTCGACGATCGCGATCCCGGACGTGTCGACGCCGTAACCGGCGAGCCCCTGCAGCACACCGGCCTGCTCGGCAGCGAAGTCGCTGCCCGCGCCGGTGCGGATCGCGACGAGCCGCGCGAGCATCTCGGCGATCGCATTGTCGGAGACGAGCAGCATCTGCTGCACGAGCGTGCCGACCGGAGCCGACTCCACCGTGCCGAGAACCGCGGCGCCCGCGGGAGCGGTCCCGGTGGAGACCACGGGCGAGCCGTCCAGCTCGTCGGCGAACGCCTCTCCGGCCCGGCCGACCGGATCCGTGCCGCGCTCGGAGGTCGAGGCCGTGGGGTCCTCGCGATCGCCGTCCACCTGGAGCGCCGTGATCTCGGGCATGTAGCCGTCGACCTGCTCCTTGCGGTTCCAGCTCGGCTGCCAGGTCTCGCCCGAGTAGAGGGAGGAGTCGAGCACCAGCGACGTGATCGGCGTCCCGGCGGTGGACGGGTCCGCCTCCCAGGCGCTCTCGACCTGCGCCGCGAGGTCGTCGAGGTGGGCCGCTCCGGCGTAGGTCGACTCCCGGCCGGTCGGGAGCCGGGTCAGGGTGAGGTCTCCCCCGCCGACGAGGACGACGCTTCCGGGCTCGCTCCCGCGGACCACGGTGGTGGCGATGCGCGTGTCCGGGCCGAGGACCGCGAGCGCCGACGCGGCCGTGAGGATCTTGAGGGCGGAGGCGGTGCGGGACGCGGTCCCGCCCCCGCGGTCGAACAGGACCTCGCCCGTCGCGGCGTCGACCACACGCGCCTGCATCGAGCCCAGGCGCGGGTCGGCGGCGAGCCCCGCCACCGAGCAGGTGCGGAGCGCCTCGGCCGCCGCTTCGGCGGTGGGCCGCGCCGTGGCCGTCGGCGTCGGTGCGGGAGTCGCGGTGGCGGTCGGGGTCGAGACGACGGGCAGCGCCCCGGGCTCCGCGGCGCTGCCGAGGGCCGTCCCCACGCCGAAGGCGCCGCCACCGAGCACGGCGGCCACGAGCACCGCGGCGACCACGAGAGTGCGGCGACGGCGGGGAGGAGGCGTGTCGGTCATCCGCAACAGGGTAGCGACGCGAGTTCGACGCGACCTGGACGCCGCGGATGAGGCCGGGAACTCGCGGATCCGGCCGGGACGTCGCGGATGACGGGAGAGGGAGCCGCCTGTGGGAATCGAACCCACGACCTTCTCATTACGAGTGAGACGCTCTGCCGACTGAGCTAAGGCGGCGTGCACGCGGGGCCTGAGCCCCGGACACGATTACACAGCATAGCCTGCTCGCGCCCCCGGGCGTGAATCAGGACGGCGCGGTCGAGCAGAGGCTCCGCGACGGCGGCGGCGACCGCCGCGCTCGGCTCAGGCGAGCGCGCCGCGGAGCTCCTCGAAGGAGCGGGCGATGCGTCCGGGCAGGGCCTCCCGGCCGTCGTGATCGACCCAGGCCGCCCAGGCGTGGCGGACGGCGGCGAGCCCGAGGAGCGTCAGCATCCGCGCCCGGCTGCGCACCCGCTCCGCGTCGTCGTCCTCCTGGCCGAGACGCTCGGCGACGAGCCCCTCGACCGCGAGCTCGAACTCGCGCATGCCCGCGATCTTCAGACCGACCAGATGCGGGTGCTCGCGGAAGAGCGCGCGGCGGAGGACGTGCAGCTCCCGGTCCTCCTCGAGCGGCTCCTCCATCGCGGCGACGAAGACCCGCTGCAGGTCCTCGAGCACGGCGCCCCGGCCCGCGACGAACGCCGCCGCCGTCTCGTCGGCGATGACCGGGAGCCCGCCGACCAGCGCGTCCTCCTTCGAGGCGAAGTAGTTGAAGAAGGTGCGCGTGGAGACGTCGGCGGCGCGCGAGACGTCGTCGATGGTTACGCGCTCCGGCCCGCGCTCGCTAGCGAGGCGGAGGACGGCGATCTCGATCGCCCGCCGCGTGGCCAGGCGCTTGCGCTCGCGAAGCCCGGGCTGCTGCTCGCGGGGCCGCTCCTGCTCGGTCAGCACTGCGGATCCACCTCCGGGACGGTCCCCTCGAGCAGGTACGCGTCGACCGCGTCGTTCACGCAGGACGTCGACTTGTTGTAGGCCGTGTGGCCCTCGCCGTCGTAGGTGACCAGGTGACCGGCGGAGAGCTCGCCCGCGAGCGCCTGCGCCCATACGTAGGGCGTCGCGGGATCGTTCGTGGTGCCCACGACCAGGATGGGCGCCGAGCCCTCCGCGGTGATCGGCTCGCGGGAGCCCTCGAACGCCGCCGGCCACTCGCTGCAGAGGATGTCGCCGTAGGCCATGTAGCGGCCGATGGTCGGCGCGGCCTGCTCGAGAGCGGCCTCGTCGGCGCGCATCGAGGCGGTGTCGGCGTCGTAGGAGTAGTCGACGCAGTTGATCGCGAGGAACGCCTCGGTGGTGTTGTCCGCGTACCGGCCGTCCGCGTCGCGCCCGTTGTAGGCGTCCGCGTACTGGAACGCGACCGCGGGGTCGCCCCGGCGGACGCCGGCCAGCATCTCGCTCAGCGCTCCCCACGCCGTGGCGTCGTAGAGCGGGTAGACGATCGCGGTGAACAGCGTGCTCGCGCCGAGCTCCCGGCCGTCGGCGGCCCGGATCGGCGAGGCGTCCACGTCCTCGAGCATGCGCTTCAGCTGGGCCATCCCCGCGTCGACGGTGCCGGTGAACGGGCAGTCGTCCGAGCGGAGGCAGTCGGCGAGGTAGGCGCGCAGTGCGCTCTCGAACCCCTTCGCCTGCTCGCGCACCACGTCGAACGAGGTGGCCGCCGGATCGATAGCGCCGTCGAGGACGAGGCGGCCGACCCGGTCCGGGAACAGCCCGGCGTAGGTCGCTCCGAGGAACGTGCCGTAGGAGTAGCCGAGGTAGTGCAGCGTCTCGTCGCCGAGCGCCGCGCGCAGCACGTCGAGGTCACGGGCGGCGCTCGGGGTGCCGACCTCGGGCAGCAGTGGCCCGCTGCGCTCCTGGCAGGCGGCGGCGAACGCGGCAGCGGTCGTGCGCTGCGCCTGGATCCACTCGTCGCTGCCCCGCTCCCCCGGCGTGATGTCGTAGAGGTAGGAGTCGAGGCCCGCGGCGTCGAGACAGGAGACCGCGGTGGAGGCGCCCACTCCGCGCGGATCGAAGCCGACGACGTCGTACCGGGCGGCGAGCGCGGAGTCGACCGCGTAGTCGGCGCTGTCGCGGATGAAGTCGACGCCCGACGCTCCCGGTCCGCCCGGGTTCACGAGCAGGGAGCCGATCGCCGGTCCCTTCGTCGCGGGTCGGCGCACCAGGGCGATCGACGCCGTCTCCCCCGAGGGGTCGTCCCAGTCGAGCGGGACTGTCGCGTCGGTGCAGAGAGCGCCGTCGCCGCAGTCGTCCCAGACCAGCACCTGCGAGTAGTAGCGCTCCAGCGAGTCGTCGACGGTCTGCGGATAGGGGGTGGAGGTCCGGTCGACGCTCGGGCCGGGCGCGAAGCAGCCGGTCAGGAGGGACGCGGCCGCGGCGAGCGCGACGACGACGGCCGACCGGCGCCCCCGCCTCACGCGGCCACCGGGCGGCGCGCCGCAACGACGAGCAGCGCCTCGAGAGCGAGGACCGGGGAGACGTTTGCGTCGATCCGCTGCCGGGCGGTCGCGATCGCGTCGAGGACGGCGAGCGTGCGGTCGGGCGGAGTCGCGTCGGCGAGCGCGGTCATCTCGGTCCGGACCTCCTCGTTGATGACGCCGCCGGGCGCTCCGAGCTGGAGGCGCACCACGTCGCGGTAGAGGGAGAGCAGGTCGACGAGGATCCGGTCGAGGCCGTCGCGGAGGCTCCGCGTCGCGCGTCGCTTCTGATCCTCCTCGAGCGCCCGCAGCTGCGAGCGGAGCTGCGCGGGCACGGTGCCCCCGGGCTCGACGCCGAGCGAGCGCAGCGCCTGCTGCCGCTCGGCCTCGTCGCGCTCGAGGGTGATCGCCTTGGCGTCCTCGGTCGCGACCTCGATCATCCGCGCAGCGCCGAGCACCGCGTCCGAGACGCCGCGGAGGCGCAGGGCGATGCGGAGCGTCTCCTCGCGGCGCTCGCGCGCGTTCGCGTCGGTCGCCAGGCGGTGCGCCATCCCGATGTGGCTCTGAGCCTGGCGGGCGGCGCGCTCGGCGGTCTCGGGGTCGACCCCGTCGCGGCGCTCGAGGAGACCGGCGACGTCCTCGATGCTCGGCACGCGGAGCCGCACGGAGCGGACGCGGGAGCGGATGGTGGGGAGCAGATCGGCCTCGCTCGGGGCGCACAGGATCCAGACCGTGCGCTCCGGCGGCTCTTCGAGCGCCTTCAGCAGCACGTTGGACGTGCGCTCGCTCATCCGGTCGGCGTCCTCGATGACCATGACGCGGTAGCGCGACACCGAGGGCGAGTACTGCGAGCTGCTGACCAGCCGCCGCACCTCGTCGATCGAGATGATCACGCGCTCGGTGGTCAGCACGGCGAGGTCGGGATGGGAGCGGGCGGCGACCTGGCGGCAGTCGGGGCACTCCCCGCAGCCGCCGTGGCGGCAGAGCAGTGCGGAGGCGAACGCGTAGGCGAGGTTCGAGCGGCCGGACCCGGGAGGGCCGGTGATGAGCCAGGAGTGCGTCATCGACGACGACTCCCGGCCACGGTCGTCCCGGGGCGTCGAGGCGTCCTGCAGGGCGCCGATGGCGTGCTCCTGCCCGACGAGCTGGCTCCAGACGGTCATGCCACCAGGCTAACCGCGAGCACCGACAGCCGACGCACCGTCGAGGAGCGCGGCGACCCGCTCCCGCACCGCGGCCGCGATCTCCTCGACGGGGAGAGCGGCGTCCACGACGAGGAAGCGCTCGGCGTCCGTCTCGGCGATCGCCAGAAACGCCTCGCGCACGCGCCCGTGGAACTCCGCCTTCTCGGCCTCCAGCCGGTCGAAGCGGGTGCGGGCCGCGTCGAGCCGGCCCCGCGCGACGGCGGGGTCGAGGTCGAGCAGGACGGTGAGGTCTGGCCTCAGGTCGTGGGTGGCCCACTCCGAGAGCCGCCGGACCTCGACGGCGTCGAGGACCCGCCCGGCTCCCTGGTAGGCGACGGAGGAGTCGATGTAGCGGTCCTGCACGACGACCTCGCCCCGCTCGAGCGCCGGTCGCACGAGCGTCCCGATGTGCTGGGCGCGGTCCGCCGCGTAGAGCAGGGCCTCGGCCCGCGGATCGATCTCGCCGCGGTGGTGCAGGACGATCTCGCGGATCTGCAGGCCCACCTCGGTGCCCCCGGGCTCGCGGGTGCGGACGACGGTCTCGCCCCGCGTGCCCAGCCACTCCTCGAGCAGCCGGGCCTGCGTGGTCTTGCCCGCGCCGTCCCCGCCCTCGAGGGTGACGAACAGCCCGGTCACGACTCGGTCGCGTCCGACGTCTCGGCGGCGGCCGCCGCGGCCGCGCGGCTCGCGGAGGTGGCGCGGGGCGCGGCGGGCTTCTTCGCTGCGGTCGTCTTCTTGGCGGCCGCGGCCGTCTTGGCCGCGGTCGTCTTGGCCGCCGTCGTCTTAGCCGCCGTCGTCTTGGCCGCTGTCGTCTTGGCCGCCGTGGTCTTCGCCGCGGGCTTCTTGGCCGGCGCGCGCTTGGCCGGAGCCTTCTTGGCCGGGCCCTTCGCGCGCTTGTCGGCGAGCATCTGGACCGCCTGCTCGAAGTCGATCTCCTCGATCGTGAGGCCCTTGGAGATCGTGACGTTGGTCTCGCCGTCGGTCACGTAGGCGCCGAAGCGTCCGTCGCGGATCCGGATCGGCTTGCCGCTGACGGGGTCCGCCTCGAACTCCTTCAGCGCGCTCGACGCGCGTCGCGCCCCGTACTTCGGCTGGGCGAAGATCTCGAGCGCCGTCGGCAGGTCGACCTCGAAGATCTGGTCCTCGCTGGTGAGCGACCGGCTGTCGGTGCCCTTCTTGATGTAGGGGCCGTACCGGCCGTTCTGAGCCGTGATCGGCTCGCCGCTCTCGGGGTCGTCACCGACCGTGCGCGGCAGGTCGAGCAGGCGCAGCGCCGTCGCCAGGTCGATCGACGCGACGTCCATGGACTTGAAGAGGGAGGAGGTGCGCGGCTTCACGACAGCGGGCTTCTTCGCGCCGCGCTTCGCGGGCACGGGCTCGACGACCTCCCCGGTGGCGGGATCCGCCGCGGTCTCCGGCTCCGGATCGACCTCGGTCACGTAGGGGCCGAAGCGCCCGTCCTTGACGACGACGGTCTTGCCCGAGTCGGGGTTGCTTCCCAGCACGCGGTCGGTCTGCACCGGGGCGTCGACGAGCTCCTGCGCCTTGGCGGGCGTGAGCTCGTCGGGAGCCAGCTCGAGCGGCAGGTTGACGCGACGCGGCGTCTCCTGCCCCTCCTCCTGGGCCACCTCGAGGTAGGGGCCGTACTTGCCGATGCGCAGGGTGATGTCGTCCGTGATCCGGACGGAGTTGATGCTCTTCGCATCGATCTCGCCGAGGTTGTCCACGACGTGTCGGAGCCCGGGGTGCGTGCCTCCGCCGAAGTAGAAGCGGTTGAGCCAGGCGACGCGGTCCTCCTCGCCGCCGGCGATGCGGTCGAGGTCGCCCTCCATCTCGGCGGTGAAGTCGTACTCCACCAGGTCGGAGAAGAAGTCCTCGAGCAGCCGGACCACCGAGAAGGCGATCCAGTTGGGCACGAGGGCGGTCCCGCGCGGAGTGACGTAGCCGCGGTCGACGATGGTGGAGATGATCGACGCGTAGGTCGAGGGCCGGCCGATGCCGAGCTCCTCGAGCGCCTTGACCAGGCTCGCCTCCGTGTAGCGCGGGGGCGGCGAGGTCTCGTGGCCCTTGGCCTCGACCTCGGCGACGACCAGGCTCTGGCCGACCTCGAGCACCGGCAGCTTGGCGTCCTTCTCGTCGCGGGCGCCGTGACGCTCCTCGTCGCGCCCCTCCTCGTAGGCGAGCAGGAATCCGCGGAAGGTGATGACGGTTCCGGAGGCGGTGAACTCGGCGGTCTTCGCGACGTCGCCGGCCGGCTCGGCGAGCAGCGTCACGGTGGCGGTCGAGCCCTTGGCGTCGGCCATCTGCGAGGCGACGGTGCGCTTCCAGATGAGCTCGTAGAGGCGGAGGTCGTTGCCGCGGAGGGTGCCCGAGAGCTGGTCCGGGGTGCGGAAGGTCTCGCCCGCGGGCCGGATGGCCTCGTGCGCCTCCTGCGCGTTCTTGTTCTTGCCGGAGTACAGGCGGGGCTTGTCCGGGACGGTCTCGGCTCCGTAGAGGGACGCGGCCTGAGTGCGTGCGGCGTTCAGCGCCTGCTGCGAGAGCCCGGGCGAGTCGGTCCTCATGTAGGTGATGAAGCCGTTCTCGTAGAGCGACTGCGCGACGCTCATCGTCTGGCGCGCCGAGAAGCGGAGCTTGCGCGCCGCCTCCTGCTGGAGCGTGGACGTGGTGAACGGGGCGGCGGGGCGGCGCGAGTACGGCTTGGACTCGAGGTTCGAGACCCGGACCGTGGTGGCGGGGTCGCGCAGCGCCTCGGCGAGGGCACCGGCGGTGGACTCGTCGAGGACGGTGACGTCGCCCTTCAGCTGACCGCGGTCGTCGAAGTCGCGGCCGCTTCCGATCCGCTTGCCGTCGAGCCGCGCCAGGCGGGCGTCGAAGCCCGCCGCGGCGTCCGACTCGGGTGCGAGCACGGTGGCGAGGTCCCAGTAGCTCGCCGACACGAACGCCAGGCGCTCCCGCTCGCGGTCGACCACCAGGCGTGTCGCGGCCGACTGCACCCGACCGGCCGAGAGCCCGGGGCCGACCTTGCGCCACAGCACGGGCGAGATCTCGTAGCCGTAGAGGCGGTCGAGGATGCGGCGGGTCTCCTGGGCGTCGACCAGGGAGGTGTCGATGTCCCGGGTGTTGTCGCGCGCCTTCTGGATCGCGTCCTTCGTGATCTCGTGGAAGACCATGCGGTGCACGGGGACCTTGGGCTTGAGCTCCTCGAGGAGGTGCCACGCGATGGCCTCGCCCTCGCGGTCCTCATCAGTGGCGAGGTAGAGCTCGTCGGCGTTCTTCAGCGCGCGCTTGAGGTCGGCGACCGTCTTCTTCTTCTGGTCGGAGACGACGTAGTAGGGCTCGAACCCGTTGTCGACGTCGACGGAGAACTTGCCCAGCGGGCCCTTCTTCAGCTCCGGGGGGAGGTTCTTCGGCTCGATGAGGTCGCGGATGTGCCCGACGGAGGCGAGCACCTCGTAGCCGTCGCCCAGGTACTGGGCGATGGTCTTGGCTTTCGCCGGCGACTCGACGATCACCAGCTTCTTCGTGCCGGACACAGTTCTCCTCGATTGGTGCTGTCGGGTCGGACGACCAGTGGTCCGACGTCCCCTGCTGCGGGGAGACGGTGCGCGGCGACGTGGTGCGGGGAACGGCGACGCGTCCCCATCGGCGGGGGCGCCCGACAGGCACACCATACACACTGACCCCGGACGTCCTGCCCCCTCCCGAGGACACGGGGACCTCGGGAGGACGCTGGACACGGCCTCGGAGCCGCCTGCCCGGCCTGCCGTCGACGGGGGTGACGCGCGGCGCCGATCGGCGCATGATGAGGCATGGCAACGACGCACACCACCACGACCTCCGCCTACACGGCCAAGCTCCTCGACGGACCGCTGGAGGGCAAGACCCTCCGTCGGGGATACGGCGACGATCAGGCCCCCGCCGCACGCCTCGAGATCCCCGGGGCGAGGGCGGGCTCCCGCTACATCTACCTCCTCGCCGGCGGCCTCGAGCACGACGAGGGCGCGGGCGCCCTGCCGACCGCCGCCGCGTACCGGTACCAGCGACTCTCCTCCGACTGACGCGCTCCCGCGGCGTCGTCCGAACCTCGGTCCGGACGACGCCCGCTGCTGCCTCCGGCCTCAGGGCGGCGGGCCGGCCCTCGACCGCGCCGTGAGGGAGAGCGGACCCGCGGCGACGGCCGCCTCCGTTCTCGCGACGCCGCCGTCGACGTCGCAGAGGACGAGCTCGGCGCCGTTCGCGCGGGCCACGGCGGCGGCACGTCCGCACGGATCCCCGGCCAGCAGGCCGGAGGCGACGTCGGCCGCTGCCAGGGACGAGGCGTCCGCGGCGGCGACCGCTCGCTGGTGCCCGACGACTCCTGCGCAGCCGGCGAGCACGGCGGCCGTCACCAGGATCGTGCCCGCGACGACTCCGATCGCCACGACCGCGGCCGAGCCCTCCTCCCGGTCGCGGACAGCCCCGGGGAGTCGGCGGATCATCCGCCCCCGCCCAGCGCGCAGGACCGGACCGAGACCGGGAGCGACACCGCCGGGAGCGGGCGCAGCCGGGCCGAGACGTCGACGCAGACCAGTCCGTCCTGCTCCCCCGCCGTGAGCGACGCCCCCGTCACCCGGGCGAGCGGCGCGCGGGGGTCGTCGCCCCGGGCCGCGGACCGGGCCGCGTCGGCGGCCGCGTCGACGAGCCGGACGTACTGCGCCGAGGCCGCCACCGACCCCAGGCACAGCGCCAGCACCGCGACCACCGCCGGGAGCACGAGCGCGAGCTCGGCCGTGGCCGAGCCCTCCTCCTGGACGAGCCGCCCGCGCAGCAGCGGAAGGCCTCTCATCCCGCCGCGGTGAGCGCGCGGGTCACCAGGTCGGTCAGGATGCTCCGCACCTCGTCGCCCTTGAGGATGACCACGAGCAGCCCGGCGAAACCGACCGCGGCCATCGTCGCGATCGCGTACTCCGCCGTCGCCGACCCCTCCTCGTCGCCTTGAGCGCCGAGACCTCCCCACCCGGGTCGGCGCCACTCGACGCGCCCCGCGGAGACGTCGATGCCCGTTCCTCCGCCGGACGCCGCACCTCCGCCGCTCCTCGAGCCCCGGCTCGTTCCGGGCACACCACTTCCCGCATCCCTGCTCCTACCGAGTCCTCGACTCCGGGAGACTCCCCCGCCGCTGATCGCCGTGTCACTTCTCATCCGTCCTGCTCCGTTCCGCCCCGCTCCGTGCCCCTCCTCCGAGGATCGCGGACTCCCGATCCCGCCGATCGGCCCTCCGGCCGATCCGTGGAGGCGCTTCCCGATCCCGCCCCTGTGGAGGAGCGGTCGACCGCGTCACGCCGCCACCGAGAACGTCGAGAGCAGCACCGAGACGACCATCGGAGCCACTCCGAGCAGCAGGAACGCCGGCAGCACGCAGATCCCGAGCGGCAGCATCAGGGTCACGCCGAGCCGAGCGGCTCGCTCCCGCGCCCCGGAGGACGCCCGTGCCCGGACCAGAGCCGCCTCGCTCCGGAGCAGGCGTCCGGCCGGCACGCCCGCCGCCGCGGAGAGGGCGAGCACCGGGTCCGCGTCGGAGAGCACGCGCTCGCCCGAGTCGAGCCCGCACTCGGCGAGCGCCGCCACGACCCGGGCGCGCGACGACTCGATCGAGCCGCCACCGGCCAGCGCCACCGAGAGGAGGTCGAGCGCGAGCCCGGGCGCCGGATCGGCCGGGGCCGCGCTTCGGACGAGGCGCCGCGTCCACGCGTGCGCGGCCGCCATCAACCCGGCTCCCCCCACCAGGCAGACCGCACCGGGCACCGTCCCGAGGAGCACGCCGACCACGTCGAAGCCCAGCAGTGCCCCCAGACCCAGCGCCGCCAGCGGCAGCGCGCTCACGACCCTCCCGGTGGCGGAGGGACCGGCCAGAGCCACCTCGATGTCCCGGCGGGCGCGCGCCAGCTCGCGCAGGGACTCCGCCAGCTCGCCGAGAGCGGCGGCGACCGGCGCGCCGGAGTCGGCGGCCACCCGCCACGCGGCGGCCAGCGCCGCCCACGCGGTCGTCTCACCGGTGTCCGGCGCTCGCCGTCGCGGCCGCTTCCGCTCCGAGCCGCTCCGCCGCGAAACCGGCGTCCCGCGCAGCAGCGCCTCCGTCACGTCGCCCCCGCGGCCGGCCTCCTCCGACACCGCCCGGAGCAGTCGCCGCCGCCGCGCGTCCCCGCTGTCCGCCCCTTCCGCCCCCGCGAGATGCCCGAGGGCCGACGCGGGAGCCACTCCCGCCGCGAGGAGGACGGCCAGTCGGTGCACGACGGCCGCGACCTCGTCCAGCCCGTCGCGGCCCGTCACGCGCTCGACCTCGAGGCGCTCGGGAGCGACCCGTCCTCGACCCTCAGGCGGCCGGCCGCGTCGAGCGCGAACGTCCCGGATGCCGCCAGCCGCCGCCGCCCGTCGCGGCGCTCGAGGTGGAGCACCAGGTCGATCGCGCTGACCGTCTGGCGGGCGATCGCCTCGGGCCCGAGTCCCGCGAGGACCCCGAGCGCCTCGAGACGCGCGGGCACGTCCTCGAGGGAGTTCGCGTGGAGGGTCCCCGCACCGCCGTCGTGCCCGGTGTTCAGCGCGGACAGCAGCTCGCGCAGCTCGACGCCGCGGCACTCGCCGAGGACCAGGCGGTCCGGACGCATCCGCAGCGCCTCCCGCACGAGCCGGTCCAGGCCCACGGCACCGGCGCCCTCGAGGTTGGGCTGCCGCGCCTCGAGCGAGACGACGTGCGGATGCGCGGGCCGGAGCTCGCCGACGTCCTCGATGGCCACGATCCGCTCGGTCGGCGCCGCGCACCCGAGCAGGGCGCCGAGCAGGGTGGTCTTGCCTGATCCACCGGCTCCCGTGATCAGCAGGTTCCACCGCTCGCGGACCGCCCGGCGCAGAAGCCGCACTCCGTCGTCGTCCAGCATCCCGGCCGCCTGCAGCTCCCCGAGCGTCCAGGAGTCCGACCGCGGCACCCGCACCGACACGAGCGCTCCCCCGGTCGCCACCGGCGGCAGCACGACGTGCACGCGGACCCCGTGGCGGAGCCTGACGTCCACGCACGGGCTCGCCTCGTCGACGTGCCGTCCACCGGCCGCGACCAGCGCGACGGCCAGCCGCCGTGCTCCGGCGGCGTCGAGCGTCCACTCCGGAACCCGCTCCGCACCACCGCCCCGGTCGATCCAGAGGCCCGCGCCGCCGTTCACGAAGAGGTCGGTCACCGCGGGGTCCGCGGCGTGCGGCGCGAGCAGCCCGAGACCGGCGGCGGCGGGCCGCACCGGCAGCGGGTCGCGGCGGTGCTCGGCGGGGACGAGGGGGACGAAGTCGCGGGTCATCCCGGCACGCTAGGAGCCCGTTCCGCGCGCCGGGGCGCTCCCTGCCCGATCGGAGGAGAGACGCCCGCGTCGGCGCCTGTGGAGGAACGACCCGGGCCGGACGCGCGCGCAGGGGCGGCCCGGGGCTCTCGGCAGGGAGCCGCTCCGAGGAGGGGCCCCACGGCGCAGAGAAGCCCAGTCGACGAGGAGACGTCCCGGCAACGCCGAAACGCCCCCGCGAGCAGGGCTCGAGCGGGGGCGTCCCTCCGCCGGATCCGGCGGGAAGAAGGGGGCGGCACCCATTGGGGGGAACAGGTGCCGCCTCGGCGGCGCTGGATTGGGGGGAATCACTTGCGCCGCTGGGCCGAAGTTCATTCGGCCGTATGCAACTGTAGGGGACGGATCGCGATTCGCCAAGCCCGGATCCTGTTCTCTGCGGACTCTTATCCGACACCCGCCCCGCACCCAGCTTGCGGCGCTCGGCGATCCGCGCTGGAGGCGGGCGCTACGGTGGTGCGACGCCGACCGCGCGGGCCGGCGAACGTCTCACTCGCGAAGGAGCGAATCGCAGATGTCCACTCCCCCCGACGCCCCGGCCGCCGACCGGAACGCCATCGACAACCTCCTCCACGAGACCCGCCGGTTCCCGCCGCCGGCCGATCTCGCCGCCGGAGCGGTCGCGACCGCCGCGCTCTACGACGAGGCCGCGGCCGACCGCCTCGCCTTCTGGGCCGACCGGAGCCGAGAGCTCCTGCACTGGCACCGACCGTTCACGCGCACCCTCGACTGGAGCGAGCCCCCGTTCGCGAAGTGGTTCGACGACGGTGAGCTGAACGTGGCCTACAACTGCCTCGACCGCCACGTCCTGGCCGGCCACGGCGACCGCGTCGCCCTGCACTGGGAGGGCGAGCCCGGCGACTCCCGCTCGATCACCTACGCCGAGCTCACCGCCGAGGTGAAGCGCGCCGCGAACCTGCTCACGAGCCTCGGCGTCCGCGCCGGCGACCGCGTCGCGATCTACCTGCCCATGATCCCGGAGGCGGTCATCGCGATGCTGGCCGTCGCCCGGCTGGGGGCGGTCCACTCCGTCGTCTTCGGCGGCTTCAGCGCCGAGAGCCTCCGCGCGCGGATCGACGACGCGGAGGCGACACTCGTCATCACCGCCGACGGCGGCTGGCGCAAGGGCGCCGTCTCGCCCCTGAAGCCGGCGGTCGACGCCGCGCTCGCCCTCGGCGGCGAGTCCAGCGTCCAGCACGTCCTGGTCGTGCGCCGCGGAGGCAACGAGGTCGCCTGGCACGAGGGGCGCGACCTCTGGTGGCACGAGGAGATCGTGGCGGTCGACGCCGACCACGTCGCGAAGCCGTTCCCCGCCGAGCAGCCCCTCTTCATCCTCTACACGAGCGGCACGACCGGGAAGCCCAAGGGCATCCTGCACACCAGCGGCGGATACCTCACCCAGGTCGCCTTCACGCACCGCGCGGTCTTCGACCTGCACCCCGAGTCGGACGTCTACTGGTCGACCGCGGACGTGGGCTGGATCACCGGGCACAGCTACGTCGTCTACGGCCCGCTCGCCAACGGCGCCACCCAGGTGATGTACGAGGGCACTCCCGACAGCCCGCATCCCGGCCGCTGGTGGGAGATCGTCGAGAAGCACGGCGTGACGATCCTCTACGCGGCTCCCACGGCGATCCGCTCCTTCATGAAGCTCGGCCGGCAGATCCCGCAGCGCTTCGACCTCTCGAGCCTGCGCCTGCTCGGATCGGTCGGCGAGCCGATCAACCCGGAGGCGTGGGTCTGGTACCGCGACGTCATCGGCGGCGGCCGCACCCCCATCGTCGACACGTGGTGGCAGACCGAGACCGGCGCGATGATGGTGTCCCCCCTGCCCGGGGTGACGACTCTCAAGCCCGGGTCCGCGCAGGTCGCTCTGCCGGGGATCTCGATCGACGTGGTCGACGACGCCGGGACGCCGGTCGGCGCCGACGAGGGCGGACTGCTCGTGATCACCGAGCCCTGGCCGGCGATGCTGCGCGGCATCTGGGGCGACCCGGAGCGCTACGTCGAGACCTACTGGTCGAAGTTCGGCGACCGCTACTTCGCGGGTGACGGAGCGCGTCGCGACCAGGACGGCGACCTCTGGCTCCTGGGGCGCGTGGACGACGTGATGAACGTCTCCGGCCACCGCCTCTCGACCGCCGAGATCGAGTCGGCCCTCGTCTCGCACCCTGTCGTCGCCGAAGCGGCCGTCGTGGGAGCCGCGGACGAGACCACCGGCCAGGCCGTGGTCGCGTTCGTGATCGCGAAGGCGAGCCAGGCCGAGGCGCTGGCCCACGGACACGACGAGCTCGAGGCCACCCTGAAGGCGCACGTCGCCGAGCACATCGGCGCGATCGCCCGCCCGAAGCGGATCTTCGTGGTGCAGGAGCTGCCCAAGACCCGCTCGGGGAAGATCATGCGCCGGCTGCTGCGCGACGTGGCGGAGGGACGCGCCGTGGGCGACACGACGACGCTCGCGGACACGCAGGTCATGGCGGTGATCTCCTCCGCGATCGCCGCGGACTGACCGGGCACCGCACGCCCCCTCCCGCCGCGTGGGCCGGAGGGGGCGGTGCGTCAGTCGAAGGCGACGATCAGCTCGACCTCGACGGGAGCGCCGAGGGGCAGCTCCGCCACCCCGACGGCCGAGCGCGCGTGACGGCCGGGCTCGCCGAACACGTCGCCGAGCAGCTCCGAGGCGCCGTTGATCACGCCGGGCTGCCCGGTGAAGCCGGAGGCGGACGCGACGAAGCCGGTGAGCTTCACGATCCGCGTCACCCGGTCGAGCGATCCGATCGCGTCGGCGACGGCCGCGAGCGCGTTGAGGGCGCAGGTGCGGGCCAGGTCCTTCGCCTGCTCGGGCGACACCTCGTCGCCGACCTTGCCGACCATCGGCAGAGAGCCGTCGACGAAGGGGATCTGCCCGGCCGTGTAGACGAGGCCGCCGTGCACGACGGCGGGGACGTAGGCGCCGGCGGGGACCGCGACCGCCGGCAGCTCGACGCCGAGCTCCGCGAGACGCTCGGCGATCACGCGCCGGCCTCGGCGACGGGGCGCTTGAGGTACGCGACGAGGCCGCCCTCGGGACCGGTCACGATCTGGACCAGCTCCCAGCCCTCGGATCCCCAGGTGTTCAGGATCGCCGTGGTGTTGTGGATCATCAGCGGGGTGGTGATGTACTCCCAGCGCGGGACGGACATGGCTCTCCTCGGGTGCGGCCGGTGCGGGACGACTGCTGGGCGCCGCGCGTCGGCGGGATGAGCGCCGCGGCTCGTCCGAGCGCGGCGACTACGCTGATTCTATGTCGGGGCAGGGCGGGACCAGAGTCGTGAAGACCATCGGGGGCGCCGTCGGCGGTCTGATCGGCATCGTCGCCATGAGCGTCGTCGCGGGAGTCCTGGTGGCCGCCTCGGTGACGCCGGCGATCGCGCTGAGCGGCATGGCCGCCGGCAACACGGTGGAGATGTTCGACAACCTCCCCGAGTACCTCGAGATCGGCACGCTCGCCGAGAAGAGCGACGTGTACGCGAAGGACTCCTCCGGCGGCGACGTGCTGCTCGCCTCCTTCTACGCCCAGAACCGCGTCGAGGTGGGCTGGGACGAGATCTCGCCGTTCGTGAAGGACGCCGTGGTCGCCTCCGAGGACCCCCGCTTCTACGAGCACGGCGGCATCGATCTGCTCGGCACCGTCCGCGCGGCCGCGACGACGGCCATGGGCGGGGACGTCCAGGGCGGCTCCTCCATCACGCAGCAGTACGTCAAGAACGTGCTCGTGCAGAAGGCGGAGGCGCTCAGCGATCCGATCGAGCGCGACGCGGCCTACCGCGAGGCCACGGAGACCACTCCGGAGCGCAAGGTCGCCGAGATGCGGCTCGCCATCGGGCTCGAGAAGGAGTACCCGAAGAACGACATCCTGCTGGGCTACCTCAACATCGCCCTGTTCGGCGGCACCGTCTACGGCGTCGAGGCGGCTGCCCGCTACTACTTCGGAGTGAGCGCGAAGGACCTCTCGCTCGCGCAGTCCGCCGCGCTCGTCGCGATCGTGAACAACCCCGAGAAGTTCCGCTTCGACCGGCCCGGCGACCCGGCGAACCCCGCCGCGGAGGGCTACCCGCAGACCCGGGACCGGCGCGACTACATCGTCACCCGCATGGACCTCGAGTCGAAGGTGACGTCCGAGCAGGCGCAGGCGGCCGTCGCCGAGCCCGTGACGCCGGACATCACCGAGCCGAGCACCGGCTGCCAGACGGCCGGAGTGGCGGCCTTCTTCTGCGACTACGTCACCTGGGTCATCAAGAACGACGACGCGTTCGGTGCGAGCCAGGACGAGCGCGACGCCACCTTCAAGCGCGGCGGCTACCGGATCTACACGACCCTCGACTCCGACCTGCAGCAGGCCGCCGTCTCGGCCACCGACGACTGGGTGCCCAAGTCGATGGCGAACGTGAACATCGGCAGCGCGAGCGTCTCGGTCGAGGTCGGCACCGGCCGCATCCTCGCGATGACCCAGAACAAGGACTACTCCAACGATCCGGACCTGACGGGCCCCAACTACACGAGCGTCAACTACAACACCGACTTCGGGTACGGCGGATCCTCGGGATTCCAGGTCGGCTCGACCTACAAGGTGTTCACCCTGGCGGAGTGGCTGCAGGAGGGGCACTCGCTCGGCGAGAGCGTCGACGGCACCCGCCGCGCCTACACGACCTTCCGTGACAGCTGCGAGCCCGACGGCGTCTACTACGGCGAGTCCTGGAACCCCGGGAACGACGAGGGCGGCAACGGAGGAGTGACCACGGCCCTGCAGGCCACGACCGGCTCGATCAACACCTCGTTCGCCGCCATGGCCCAGCAGCTGGACCTCTGCGGCATCCGCAACACGGCGCTGGCGATGGGCGTGCACCGTGCCGACGGGACCGAGCTGCAGAAGCTCGCGCCGACCATCCTCGGCACCAACGAGATCGCTCCGCTCACGATGGCCACGGCCTTCGCCGGCTTCGCGAACAAGGGCACCGTCTGCACGCCCATCGCGATCGACCGCATCGTCGACCGCACGGGCGCCGACGTCGCGCCGCCCGCCTCCGAGTGCAGCCAGGGGATGTCCGAGGAGGTGGCCGCGACCGCCGGCTACGCCCTGCAGCAGGTGGTGACGGGCGGCACCGGCGCCCCCTCCAACCCCCGCACCGGGGTGCCGCACATCGGCAAGACCGGCACCACGGACGACGCGCTGCACACGTGGATGGTCGGCGCGAGCACCGAGGTCGCCACCGCCACCTGGGTCGGCAACGTGACCGGCTTCACCTCCATGCGCGGATTCAGTCTCAACCGGGTGAACGCCGGTCAGGTGCGCCACCAGATCTGGCCGCGCATCATGCGCATCGCCGACG
Source organism: Rathayibacter sp. AY1B8 (assembly GCF_002932775.1). Classification (NCBI taxonomy): domain Bacteria; kingdom Bacillati; phylum Actinomycetota; class Actinomycetes; order Micrococcales; family Microbacteriaceae; genus Rathayibacter; species Rathayibacter sp. AY1B8. Next base: position 102,512 of record NZ_PSWJ01000006.1, read on the forward strand.
CCAAGTACGGCGGGACGGCGTTCCCGGCTCCGGTCCGCTCGCTCGTCGACGCTCCGCAGGAGGCCGTGCCCCAGGTCACCGGCCAGAGCCCCTCTGCGGCGGCCGCACGCCTGCGCTCCGTCGGCTTCACGGTCCGCGTCGACACTTCTCCGGTCCCCTCCGACCGCCCGGCAGGGACGGTCGCGCAGACGAACCCGCCCGCCGGGTCGCGCGTCTCCCGGGGCGCGGAGATCACCCTGCAGATCAGCGCCGGACCGGGCGCCCCGCCCCGCGCGGGCTGAGCCCCCGCACCCCCGGCTGCTCCCGAGGGAGCGTCCGGCAGAATGAACGCGGCCGCGCTCGCGGCCGACGTGCGAGAGAAGGACCCATGACCGGACGCACCCGTCGCCCCCTCACCACCGCCCTCGCGACCGTCGCCGCGGCCGGAGCCGTCGCCGCGGCCTGGGGCATCGGCGTCGAGCGGACGCTGTTCACCGTCCGGCGCACGTCGTTCCCGGTGCTGCCCGCCGGTTCCGAGCCGATCCGCGTCCTGCACGTGTCGGACCTGCACATGGCCCCGTGGCAGACGAAGAAGCAGGAGTGGATCCGCTCGCTCCTCGCCCTGGCGCCCGACGTCGTGGTCGACACCGGCGACAACCTCGGCCACCGCGACGGCGTGCTCGGCATCCGCCGGGCCCTGGAGCCCTTCGCCGGGATCCCCGGCGCCTTCGTCAACGGATCCAACGACTACTTCAGCCCTCGGATCAAGAACCCGCTCCGCTACTTCGTCGGCCCCTCCAAGAACCCCAAGCAGCACGAGGCCGATCTCGACACCGACGGGCTGACCGGCTTCTTCTCGGACGGGCTCGGCTGGGTGGACCTCAACAACCGCGCCGAGAGCATCACGGTGAAGGGGACGCGCATCGAGTTCTTCGGCGTCGACGACCCGCACATCGGCCTCGACCGCATCGACCTGGTCGCCGGAGCCGTGGACGAGCTGCGCGGCGCGGAGGACGGACCGGCTGGGGTCAGCATCGGCGTGGCGCACGCGCCCTACCAGCGCATCCTCGACGACTTCGTCGCCCGCGGCGCCGAGGTGATCCTCGCCGGGCACACGCACGGCGGGCAGGTCTGCGTCCCGGGCTTCGGCGCCCTCGTCACCAACTGCGACATCCCGCGCGACAAGGTCGCCGGCTCGACGACGTGGGACAACGGACTGCGCAGCTCGTACCTCAACGTGTCCGCCGGAGTCGGCACCTCGATCTACGCACCGGTGCGCTTCGCCTGCCGGCCCGAGGTGACCCTCGTCACGCTCACTCCGGCCGCCTGACGAGGGGTGTCCGACGGCGGTCCGGAAATCGGCTACTATTGTCGAGGCTCGTGAGCGGTTCTCCGTGATGGGCACACCGGGGTGTGGCGCAGCTTGGTAGCGCGCCTCGTTCGGGACGAGGAGGTCGTGGGTTCGAATCCCGCTACCCCGACCGGTGAGAAGCCCGGCCAGGATCGATGATCCGGCCGGGCTTCGTCGTTCCCGGGGCGTTCTCGGAATTCTGCTGTGGCGGGGCTCGCCCGCGGGCGGATGCTCGCCCGGGCCGGAGCCCGGTCGACGACGGAGCCGGCGCGATCACCGCCCCGCGCTCTCCGGCTCGAGCACCCCTGTCGGCGTCCCGAGCGTCCTGCGCACGGGCGTGCCTCCAGCCCACTCCCCCGCGCCTCCCGGCCCGATCCCAGCAGCCGGGAGCGAGACTGTTCTTCCGCCGTCGTCGCCGCCCCCGCCCGACGACCGACGAGAGGAGCACCGTGACCCGGTCGCTCACCCGCCTCACCCTCGCCATCGGCGTGCCCTACGTGGTCGCGCTCGCAGCGATCGCCTTCTGGCCGACGCCCGTCGATGCGGGAGTGCGCGGAGATCTCGGCCGGGTGACCTCCTGGTTCGCCCGGCACGGCCTCCCGATGGTCGACTACGCGTTCATCGAGTCGACCGCCAACATCGCCCTGTTCGTGCCCCTGGGGCTGCTCCTGGCCCTCAACCTGCGACTCCGGAGGGCGTGGGTCGCTGTGGCCGTCGGCGCCGTCGTGAGCTCGCTGATCGAGGCGGGCCAGCTGCTCTTCCTCTCGGCGCGCTTCGCGACCGTCGACGACGTCGTGATGAACACCTCCGGCGCGCTTCTCGGCGCGGTCGCCGGCGTCCTGCTCCGGATGGTCGTCCGCGCACGACGACGCCGGAGGGCGGCGGAGTGGGACGACGCCTTCGCGCACATCCCCCTCCGCGGCACCTCCGGCGTCGTGGCGGATCAGCCGAGCCGCGTCCGCTGAGACGACGGCTCCGCCGCGTCAGCGGCCGAGGCCGCGGTACTCCCAGCCGGCCGCACGCCAGGCGGCGGGGTCGAGGCAGTTGCGACCGTCGACGAGGAAGGTGTTGGCCACCTTCGCCGCCGTGGCCGCGGCGTCGAGGGCGCGGAACTGCTTCCACTCCGTCACGACGACCACGGCGTCGGCACCGGCCAGCGCCTCGTCGACGTCGGTCGTGTAGGTGATCTCGGGGTAGCGGCGGCGCGAGTTCTCGATCGCCTCGGGGTCGGTCGCGACCACGGTCGCACCGAGGTCGTGCAGGCGCGCGGCGACGTCGAGCGACGGCGAGTCGCGGATGTCGTCCGACTCCGGCTTGAACGCCAGACCGAGCACCGCGATGCGGCGGCCCGCGACGGAGCCGCCGAGGCCCTCGGTGACGAGGTCGACGACGCGCTGGCGGCGACGCAGGTTGATCGCGTCGACCTCCTTGAGGAAGGCGACGGACTCGCCGACGCCGAGCTCGTCGGCGCGGGCCGAGAAGGCGCGGATGTCCTTCGGGAGGCAGCCGCCTCCGAAGCCGATGCCCGCGTTCAGGAAGCGGCGGCCGATCCGCACGTCGTAGCCGATGGCGTCGGCGAGCTGTGTGACGTCCGCGCCGGTCACCTCCGCGATCTCGGCGATCGCGTTGATGAACGAGATCTTGGTCGCGAGGAAGGCGTTGGCCGAGACCTTCACCAGCTCGGCGGTGGCGTAGTCGGTGACCACGAGCGGGGTCTCGGCCGCGAGCGCCGTCGCGTAGACCTCGTCGAGGGTCGCCTTCGCCGCTGCTCCGGCCTCGCCCGCGGGCACGCCGTAGACGAGGCGGTCGGGGCTGATCGTGTCCTTGACGGCGAAGCCCTCGCGGAGGAACTCGGGGTTCCAGGCGAGGGTCGCACCGGAGGAGGCGATGCGGTCGGCCAGGCGGGCGGCGGTGCCGACGGGGACGGTCGACTTGCCGACGACGAGGGAGTCCTCCTCGAGGTAGGGCAGGAGACCGTCGATCGCCGAGTCGACGTAGGTCATGTCCGCGGCGTTCTCGCCCGGCTTCTGCGGGGTGCCGACGGCGACGAAGTGCACGGCCGCACCGGCGGCGTCGGCCATGTCGGTCGAGAAGCGCAGACGCCCGGAGGCGACGCCGGAGGACAGCAGCTCCGGGAGGCCGGGCTCGAAGAACGGCGCGGTGCCGGCGGCCAGGGCGTCGATCTTCTTCTGGTCGACGTCGATGCCGATGACGTCGTGGCCGAGCTCGGCCATGGCGGCAGCGTGGACGGCACCGAGGTAGCCGCAGCCGATGACAGAAAGCTTCACAGGGGTTCTCCGAATCGTGGCGGGTTCGTGTCGCGGTCGCGACGGTGAAGAGGAGCGATGCGATGCGGCGAGGCGTCAGCGCGCCCGCGGACGCGCGACTACCGCCGCGCCAATGCTCTCAGATCGCGGGAGACGTCGGCGACAGCCGCCGCGATCTGCGCCGCCACGCGCTCGTGCACGGCCTCGCTGCGGCCGATCGGGTCCTCGATGTCGTCGCCGCCCTCGCCCCGCGGGGCGCGCCCGCGGTGGGCGGCGGCGAGCCGCACGACGGCGCGGAGCCGCGCGGCGGGGTCCTCGACCGTCGGCAGCGGCACCTCCCGCAGCACGAACGGCAGGACGCGGGCGAACTCGAGCAGCGTGAAGCCGCGGAGGAGGAGCGACGGGAAGCGCCGGGAGGCGTCGACCAGGTGGTCGCGCGTCATCGTGAGCAGGAGGTCGGCGTCGCTGACGATCGCGTCGCCGAGCACCGCGCTCGTGTGCGCGGCCGGGTCTCCCCCGTGCTGAGCCGAGAAGCGGGCCGAGACCGGGTCCATCGGCAGTCCGTCGCGCGTCCTCACTCCGGCGCTCGTGAACGCGAAGAGCGGACCTCCCGCGGGTGATGTCGCGTCGGCGAGTGCGGCGCGCAGCAGCTGGTCCGCCATCGGCGACCGGCAGATGTTGCCGGTGCAGACCGAGAGCACGGTGAAGACGGGGGCGGCGGAGGCGGCGACCGGTTCGTCCGGTCGCCAGCTCCGGCGGGCGGGGCGGGCGGAGTCGTCTCCCGGGAAGATCATCGCGGGGCGCTCAGGCCGAGGTCGACGCGGGCTCGGGCTCGACGGCCGTGTCCGGGCGGGCACCCGATCGCTCGGAGCCGTAGTAGCTCGTGTAGTAGTAGCCGTAGCCCCGGCCGACCTGGCCGCGCGCGGGCACGCGGTTGAGGATCACGCCGAGGGTGTGGCCGCTGACCCGCTCGATGTTCTGGATCGCCTTGCCCAGCTCGTCGGTCGTCGTCCTGCCCGCGGAGATGACCACGAGCGCGCCGTCGGTGCGGGCGGTGAGGATGGCGCCGTCCGTGACGGGCAGGAGCGGCGGCGCATCGACGAGCACGATGGCCTCGCGAGCGATCTCGTGCAGGAGGATGTCCATGCCGTTGGAGCCGAGCAGCTCGGACGGGTTCGGCGGGATCGACCCGGCTCCGAGCACCCAGAGGTTGCCGGACGGGCCCCACGGCTGCAGGACGTCCTGCAGTTCCGCCTTGCCGATCAGCAGGTCGGTCAGGCCGACACCGGGAACGAGGCCGAACGACTTGGCGACGGTGGGCTTGCGGAGGTCGCCATCGACGACGACGGTCCGCTGGCCGGAGGCGGCGAGCGTCACCGCGAGGTTCGCGGTCACCGTCGACTTGCCGTCCGAGGGCAGCGGGCTCGTCACGACGATGATGCGCGGCGGGCTGTCGATGTTCATGAACTGCAGGTTCGTGCGGAGCTCGCGCAGCGCCTCGGCGAGTGCGTGCTTGCCGTCGGCCTTGATGTAGTCGGTCGTGTCGGCCTCGGGGACGATGCGGTTGGTCTCGCTGAGGCGCTTGTCGACGGGGAGGGTGCCGACCACGGGGAGGTCGAACAGGCGCTCGACCATCTCGGCGGTGCGGATGCGCCGGTCCAGCGTGTTGCGGACGAACGCGTAGACGAGACCGAGGACGAGGCCCGCGAGCGCGCCGACCGCGAGGACGAGGCGCAGGTTCGGGAACGCCGGCGAGGACGGGAGCGCCGCGGCCTGCAGGACGGTGAGGGAGACCGTGTCGCCGACGCCCGTCTCCTGGTTGACCTGCTGCACCTTGGTGGCGATGGCCGCGACCCAGGCGTCGGCGAGCTTCTGCGCGCCCTCGGGGGTGGAGGCGGTGGCGCTGACCTTCATCACCGGGGCGACCGTGTCGGCCTGCACCGTGATCGCCGAGATCAGCGTGGCGGGCGAGACGTCGAGGCCGAGGCTGTCGATCGCGATCTGCGCCACGTCGCGCGAGGTGGCGATCGGGACGTACGTGGCGAGGCTCGACTTGGCGACGGACTGCGCGATCTGCTGCGTGTAGATCGCCTGGCTGTCGTCGGCACCGGTGGTGGCGACGGAGACCAGGCCCTGCGAGTCGGCGACGTACCGCGGCTTCTGCGTCAGCGACCAGCCGAAGGCGACGAGAGTGCCGAGGAGGATCGCCGCGACGATCGGGATCCAGTGGTCGCGCAGCAGCCGGAGGACGTCTCGAAGTTCCACAGAGTCAGATTTCCTTCGCTGGTACGGATCACGCGGCGGGCGCCGGCGACGGGTTCTTCCGAATTCTGACACAGCGCTTCCGCGCCCTCGGCGCCAGGCGCGTCAACCGTGCCACCCGTCGGGGGTGGGCTGCGGCGGAGTCCCTCTCGTGATCACTCCGCGGCCCTCGAGCTCGACGACCGCCGACTCGACGACCGCCTCCGCATCGACGCCGGCGGGCGGCGGGCCCGCCTCCTCGAGCACCGCGGCGACGAGACCGGGCAGATCGGAGCCCCGGCCGGCGTGGCGCCAGATCGTCGGGCCGATGCCGGACAGGCGCACGAGGGTGCCGCCGCAGAACACGAGCAGTTGGCCGTCGGCGAGCTCCACCGCGTCGTCCGCAGGGGTGCGCAGGACGGTGCCGGGCAGGGCCTCGCCCACAGGGTCGAGCTGCACGGAGACCACCTCGGACCAGGCGGACGGGGCCTCGGCGCCGAGGGACGCGAAGACCTCCTCGACCAGGTGCAACACGCTTGCGGCCTCGGAGTAGACCAGTCGCCGGACGCCGCCCAGCGCCGAGAGGGTGCGGACGAGATCGGCGATCGGCCGCGGTCGGGCCGAGAGGTACGAGGTCTGCGGCACCAGATCCTCGATCGCGTCGACCGGGTCGACGTGCTCGAGGAAGGGCGTCCCGACGCCGTCGCGGCGCTCGAGCAGCAGGACGCCCGCCAGACGCAGGGGCGCCTCCGGGACCGGTCGGAGGGCGAGCGACCCGGGGGCCAGCTGCGCCTTCGGCGCCGATCCGGTCAGCGGCTTCACCGACAGCGGCTTGGGATAGGGCAGGACGCGCCCCTCCGGGGTCACGCCGACCGTCTCGTCGGTGACGTAGCCGAAGCGGGACCCGAGCGTCCGGGCGATGGTGGTCTTGCCGGTCCCGGAGGCGGCGACGAAGGCCAGCACGCGGCCGGACTCGTCGGAGATCCCGCAGGCGTGGAGCATCAGCAGGTCGGCGCGCCGGGCGCCGATCGCCTCGAGGGTCAGGGTCGAGGTCAGGGACTCCTCGAGCTGCGCGAGCGTGGCGCTCGAGACCCGGGGCGAGCCGTCGACCGGGACGGAGGGATCGTGCCCCACCTCGGCGAGGACGTCGCGTGCTCCCGCGTCGGGCTCGGACCCGCAGGCGGCCCAGCTGTCGGCGATCCGCGCCGCGTCCTCGTCGCCGACGCCGCGTCCGAAGACCACGCGGAACGGGGTCTCGAGGACCGAGACGGACAGGGTGCGGGGCTCGGCGCCCCTCCCCCCGGCGATCAGTACGCCCCGTCGCGGGCGAGGACGGCGCGCGCGGTCTTGAAGAGGATGACGATGTCGCCGGTCATCGACCAGTTCTCGACGTAGTACAGGTCGAGGCGGACGGTGTCCTCCCACGAGAGGTTCGAGCGTCCGCTGACCTGCCAGAGCCCGGTGATGCCCGGCTTCATCAGGAAGCGGCGGTGCACGTGCTCCTCGTACTGCTCGACCTCGCGGGCCAGCGGCGGGCGGGGGCCGATCAGGGACATGTCGCCGCGGAAGACGTTCAGGAACTGGGGCAGCTCGTCGAGGCTGAAGCGCCGGAGGATCGCACCCACCCGGGTGACGCGGGGGTCCTTCGCCATCTTGAAGAGGATCGAGTTCCCCTCCGCACGCTGCTGCGACGCGAGAGCCGCCAGTCGCGCCTCCGCGTCGACGACCATCGAGCGGAACTTCAGCATCTCGAAGGTCGCGCCGTTCAGGCCGATGCGCTCCTGCCGGAAGAGCACGGGCCCGGGGCTGGTGACCTTGACCAGCACGGCGATGACGACGAGCACCGGCGCGCTGAGGATGATCAGCATGGTCGACGCCAGGATGTCGAAGAGGCGCTTGGCGAACCGCTGGCGGCCGTCGAAGCGCGGGGTCTCGACGTGGATCAGCGGAAGGCCCGCGACGGGGCGGGTGTGGATGCGCGGACCGCCGATGTCGGTGAGGCTCGGCGCCACGACGAGGTGCTCGCGCCCGGGCTCGAGCGTCCAGCTCAGCTCGCGGATCCGCTGCGGCGCCAGCTCGTCGGAGCTCGTGACGACCACCGTGTCGGCACCGGTGGCGTCCATCACGGCGCGGACGCCGTCGATCCCGGTGAACCCGTGGACCGCGAGGCCCGAGAGCTCCTGCTCGCTCCGCAGCGCGTCCGCACCGCCGACCGAGGTCGAGACGGCGCCGACGAGCTTGTAGCCGGCCTCGGAGCCGCGACGCAGCTCGCGCGCGGTGTGCAGGACGCTCGCGCGGGAGCCGAGGAGCACGACCTGGCTCGAGAAGCGGCCCGCCCGGCGCTGCCGGGTGAGCCAGGAGCGCCAGACCAGGCGGCCGACGCAGATCAGCACGATCCCGGCGGGGAACGCCGTGATGATGTAGCCGCGCGCGAGCAGGATCTGGAGCAGGTAGGCGATGATCGCGACGATGCCGAAGAGCCAGATGGAGGCGTCGACGACGCGTCGGTACTCGACGTAGCCGGTGCCGACGATCCGGCGGTCGCGCGTGTCGAAGATCTGGAGGGCGAGGAGCCAGCCGACCGACAGGGCGACGGACACCCAGGTGTAGCTGACCGCGATGTCGGCGGGATTCTTGAACCCCAGATCAGAGTTCAGGTTCAGGTCGAACCAGAAGAGCTGCGTGCCGAAGACGGAGAGGACGATCGCGACGACGTCCGTGATGAGCAGCCGTCGCCGGTAGTCCTGCTCCCACGACGGCCGACGCCTCAGCGGTGCCCCTTGCGCCGTCATCGTTTCCCCCGACCTTTCCTGCTGCTTCGAAAGGCGTAATTCCGTTTCCGGTGTTGTCACGTCGTCAGGCTACCCACTTCCTCGTTTCGGAGGGGTGTCGCACCGGTGAGGAACGCTCGACCGGTCAGCCGCGAAGCCGGCCGCGGCTCTCCTGGAGGTAGCACGCGCCGCACAGCGACTCGTAGGTGACCGCCGTTCCGTCGATCGCGACCTGATCGCCGTCGAAGACGAAGCGGCCGTCCACGACGCGCCCGTTGAAGATCGCTTTGCGCCCGCACCGGCAGATCGTCTTCAGCTCCTCGAGGCTGTGGGCGATCTCCAGGAGCCGCCTGCTTCCCGGGAACGCGGCGGTGCGGAAGTCCGTGCGGATGCCGTACGCCAGGACGGGCACGTTCTCGAGGATGGCGATCCGGAGCAGATCATCGACGTGCGACTCCGGCAGGAACTGCGCCTCGTCGACGAGCAGAGCGCTCACGTCGCGCTTCGACTCGGCCAGCACGCGGGCCCGGGCGGCGGTGAAGACGGCCACCGGGTCCCCGTCGGGCTCGAACAGGATGTCCACCGGACGGGTCACGCCGAGCCGCGACACGATCAGCTCCTCGCCCTTCGTGTCGACGGCCGGCTTGGCCAGCAGCACCCGGTGCCCGCGCTCCTCGTAGTTGTGCGCGGCCTGCAGGAGCGACGTGCTCTTCCCGCTGTTCATCGCTCCGTAGCGGAAGTACAGCTTGGCCATCAGGTCTCCTCGGGGCGGGTCCGGAGGCGGGGCCCCCGGGGTGAGCAGGGGCCGGTCACGGGAGGAACCCGTCCTCGCCGGCGCGGCGGATCAGATCGGCCCGGCGGCTCGCGGGCCTGCCGACGGCGACGTACTTGCGGCGCACGCGCTGCAGATAGGTCTTCGCGGTCTCGAACTGCACGTTCATCTTGGCGGCGACCTCGGGGGTGCTCGATCCGGACGCGTAGAGGCGCAGCGCCTCCAGCTCGCCGGCGCTGAGCCGTGGGCGCTGCTGCGCCGCGACTCCGGACGGCAGGGGCCGCCACTGCGCGGACGAGACGTCGGCAGAGCGCATCTCGAGAGCGGCGCGGGTCTGCTCCATCACCTCGGCGAGCGGGCGCGACTTCGCCAGGTGCCGCACGGCTCCGGCCTTCAGGGCGCGCTCGCGGACCTCGTCGTCCTCGCTCGCGGAGAGCGCCACGACCGCGGCTCCGGCCGCCCGGCAGGTCCGGATCCGCGCCTCGATCGAGATCGGCTCGCGCAGCTCGGCGTCCATCACGACCACCTGGGTGGGGAAGACAGCGCTCGTCACCAGGTCGTGCCAGGTGGAGGCGGCCACGACGACCTCGAAGTCCGGGGCGTGGGTGCGGATCCACGCGCTCGTCGCCGCGAGCAGGTCCTCGCGCGGGTCGAGCAGGCCGAGCCGGACCGCACGGGGTGCCGCGTCGCGGGCGCTCCGGGCGGAGGAGCCCGAGGGCTCACCGGAGCGGGTGACCATGCGGACGATCCTAGCCGCGGCCGGGCCCGCCCCCGGCTCAGAACAGCGTCGGCTGCCCGACGCCGGGCAGGATCGCGGCGCGCTCCGGTCCGAGCTCCCCGACCAGCAGCCCGTCGTGCTGGAGGGAGCGCCGCTCGCCGCCGAGGGTCCGCAGCGTCCCGAGCGAACCGAGGGCGGAGGACTTGACGGAGCCGGTGGCCGGGTCCTCCTCGCCGCGCTCGAGCCCGTGCGCGCGCATCAGCGGGCGGATGCGCGCGGAGAGCCAGCGCCGGTACTCGAGAGGCGCGTAGGCGTCGCGGCCCGGGTAGAGCGCTCGGTACTTGTCGACCAGCTCGGGGTGCTCCTGCCCGAGCCACTGCAGGAACCACTCCTTCACCCCGGGCTTGAGGTAGAGGGTCGAGTACATGATCGTGCTGGCGCCCGCCTCGCGGCAGGCCCGGAGCGACTCGTCGAGGTGCGCCCGTGTGTCGGTGAGGAACGGCAGGATCGGCATGAGGAACACCGAGCAGTCGAAGCCGGCCTCCCGTGCCGCCGTCACCGTCGCCAGCCTGGCCGCCGCGGTCGGCGCACCCGGCTCGACGGAGCGCTGGAGGCCCTCGTCGTAGACGGCGATCGAGACTCCGAGGTCGACCGGGACGTGCTCGGCGGCCTCGCGGAGCAGCGGCAGGTCTCGCCGCAGCAGCGAGCCCTTCGTGAGGATCGAGATCGGGGTGCCCGAGGCGGCGAGCGCGGCGATGATGCCCGGCATCAGCCGGTAGCGGCCCTCGGCGCGCTGGTACGGATCGGTGTTGGTGCCGAGTGCCACGGGGTGCCGCTCCCAGCTCGGCTTCGCGAGCTCCCGGGTGAGGACCTCGGCGACGTTCACCTTCACGACGATCTGCGAGTCGAAGTCGCGGCCGCCGTCGAACTCGAGGTACTCGTGCGTGGGCCGGGCGAAGCAGTAGGTGCAGGCGTGGGTGCAGCCGCGCATCGGGTTGATGCTCCAGCCGAACGGCATCTTCGAGGAGGTGTGCACGCGGTTGAGCGCCGACTTCGCGAGCACCTCGTAGAAGGTGATGCCCTCGAACTCCGGCGTGCGCACCGTCCGCACCAGGTCGGTGAGCTTGACGAGCCCGGGCAGCGCGGCCTCGTCGGCCGTGCCGATCGACTGCCCGCTCCACCTCATGGAGCCATTAGAACATACGTTCGAGCGGGTCGCAGCCGATCAGACCGAGGCGGACAGCTCCAGCGTCTCGGCGGTCGCGGTGACCGTCTGCTCGGCCTTCTCGGGCGCGTCGTTGAGTGTCGAGCCGTAGCTCGGCACCAGCGCGCGGATCCGCGGCTCCCAGGCCTTCATCCGGTCGGGGAAGCACTTCTGCACGATGTCGAGCATGATCGGCACGGCGGTCGAGGCTCCGGGCGAGGCGCCGAGCAGGCCGGCGATCGTGCCGTCCCCTCCGGTGATGACCTCGGTGCCGAACTGCAGCACGCCGCCCTTCTTCTCGTCCTTCTTCATCACCTGGACGCGCTGGCCGGCGGTGATCAGGTACCAGTCCTCGTCGCGGGCGGTGGGCAGGAACTCGCGCAGGGCCTTCATCTTCTTGCCACGGCCGGCGAGCACCTCGCCGATCAGGTACTTCATCAGGTCGAGGTTGTCGCGGGCGACCGCGAGCATCGGGCCGATGTTGTGCGGCCGGATCGACAGGGGCAGGTCGAGCCACGAGCCCCGCTTCAGGAACTTGGGCGTGAAGCCCGCGTAGGGGCCGAAGAGGAGGGACGACTCGCCGTCGACGACGCGCGCATCGAGGTGCGGCACCGACATCGGGGGCGCGCCGACCGCGGCCTTGCCGTAGACCTTCGCCTTGTGCCGGGCGACCAGCTCGGGGTTGTCGGTGCGGAGGAACTGGCCCGAGATCGGGAAGCCTCCGAAGCCCTTGATCTCGGGGATGCCCGACTTCTGCAGGAGGTGCAGCGCACCGCCGCCGGCGCCGACGAAGACGAAGCGGGCGGTCACCGACTGGGGCGTGCCTCCGACGACCTGCTTGAGGTCGAGGCGCCAGGTGCCGTCCTTCTGCCGGGTGATGTCGGTGACCTCGCGGCCGGTGTCGAGCGTGCCGCCGTGGGCGACGACGTGGTCGAACAGCTGGTGGGTCAGCGAGCCGAAGTCGACGTCGGTGCCGGCCGGCATGCGCGTCGCCGCGTAGGGGCCGCCGCCGGCGGGACGCTGCTCCATCAGCAGGGGCGCCCACTCGTGGATGGTCTTGACGCTCTCGGTGAACTCGATGCCGGCGAACAGCGGCTGGTCCTTGAGGGCCTCGTAGCGCTTCCGGAGGTACTCGACGTTGGCCTCGCCGTGCACGAAGGTCATGTGCGGCGCCGGGTTGATGAAGCTGGAGGGCTCGCGGATGTCGCCGGACTCCACCAGGCTCGACCAGAACTGGCGCGAGATCTGGAACTGCTCGTTGATCTGGATCGCCTTGGCCGGGTCGACGGAGCCGTCGGCCGCCTCGGGCATGTAGTTCAGCTCGCAGAGGGCCGCGTGACCGGTGCCCGCGTTGTTCCACGGGTTCGACGACTCCTGCGCCACGTCGCCGAGGCGCTCGTAGGCGGCGATCGTCCAGTCGGGCTGCAGCTGGGTGATGAGGGCGCCGAGCGTGGCGCTCATGATGCCCCCACCGATGAGGGCGACGTCGACCGGTTCCGAGGAGTTCACGAGAGTCGAGTTTACGCTCGCCCGAGCACGCCGCGGCGGGGAGGGGCCCCGCTCCCCCATCAAATTCGCGGCTTTTCCACCCGGAAGGGGCCGGAGCGCTCGGCGCCGGCCCCGTCCACGCCGGTCAGGACACGGGCTGCTTCGCCGCGATGAGCTCGGCGATCTGCACGGCGTTCAGGGCCGCGCCCTTGCGGAGGTTGTCGTTGCTGATGAAGAGCGCGAGGCCGCGTCCCTCCGGAGCACCCTCGTCGGCGCGGATGCGGCCGACGAAGCTCGGGTCCTTGCCCGCGGCCTCCAGCGGAGTCGGCACCTCGCGCAGCACGACGCCGGGCGCGTCGGCCAGCAGCTCGCGAGCACGCTCGGGGCTGAGGGCGGAGGCGAACTCTGCGTTGACGGAGAGCGAGTGGCCGGTGAACACGGGGACGCGCACGCAGGTGCCCGAGACCAGCAGCTCCGGGAGCTCGAGGATGCGGCGGCTCTCGTTGCGGAGCTTCTTCTCCTCGTCGGTCTCGTTCGAGCCGTCCTCGACCAGGCTCCCCGCGAAGGGGATGACGTCGAAGGCGATCGGGGCGACGTACTTGTCCGGCGCGGGGAAGTCGACCGCCGAGCCGTCGTGCACCAGGTCGAGCAGGTGCTCGTCGGCGACGGCGGCGCGGACCTGGCCGGCCAGCTCGTTCGCTCCGGCCAGTCCGCTGCCGGACACGGCCTGGTAGGTGCTGACGATCAGGCGCGTGAGCCCCGCCTCGCGGTCGAGGACCTTGAGGATCGGCATCGCGGCCATCGTGGTGCAGTTGGGGTTGGCGATGATGCCCTTGACCGCCTGGTCGATGGCGTGGGGATTCACCTCGCTGACGACCAGCGGGACCTCGGGGTCCATCCGCCACGCGCTGGAGTTGTCGATCACGGTGACGCCGGCCGCGGCGAAGCGGGGCGCCTGCGCTCGCGAGCCCGTGGCTCCGGCCGAGAACAGGGCGATGTCGAGCCCCGACGGATCGGCGGTCTCCACGTCCTCGACCACGACGTCCTCGCCGCGGAACGGCAGCGTCGTGCCCGCCGAGCGGGCGGTGGCGAAGAAGCGGATGGACGCGATCGGGAAGTCGCGCTCCTCGAGGAGGCGGCGCATCACCTTCCCGACCTGGCCGGTCGCGCCGACGACGCCCACGTGGAGGGGGGTGCTGCTCATGCTGTGCTCTTTCGTCCGTGCGGCGCGCGGGCCGCTCGTGGCGGGGGGATCGAGGGAGAGGGTACCGGTCGCTCCGGCCGCTCGGGAGGAACGGCCGGATCGCGAGGGTGTCCGGCCGTCAGCGGCCGGTGCCGGCGTAGACGACGGCCTCGTCCTCGGCGTCGAGCCCGAAGGCGGTGTGCACGACGCGCAGGGCCTCGTTCACGGTGTCGGCGCGGGTGACGACCGAGATGCGGATCTCGCTCGTGGAGATCATCTCGATGTTGATCCCGGCCTCGTAGAGGGAGCGGAACAGCTTCGCGGACACGCCGGCGTTGGTGCGCATCCCGGCGCCCACGAGCGCGAGCTTGGCGATCTGGTCGTCGTACTGCAGGGACTCGAAGCCGACCTCGTCCTTCTCGGCGTTGAGAGCCATGAGGACCGTCTGGCCGTCGGCCTTGGGCAGGGTGAACGAGATGTCGGTGCGGGCGGTGGCCGCAGCCGACACGTTCTGCACGATCATGTCGATGTTCGAGCCGGTCTTGGCCACGATCGTGAAGATCTGAGCGGCCTTGCCCGGGATGTCGGGGACTCCGACGACGGTGATCTTCGCCTCGTTCAGGTCGGCGGCGACTCCGGCGATGATGGGCTCTTCCACGGCTTGTCCGTTCTGCTCGGCGCCGGCGGTCTCGGCGTTGTAGACGATGGTGCCCTCGTTGGGGCTGAAGGAGGAGCGCACGTGGAGCGTGACTCCGTGGCGGCGGGCGAACTCGACGGCGCGGATGTGCAGCACCTTCGCTCCCGCGGCGGCCAGCTCGAGCATCTCCTCGCTGGTGATGCGGTCGAGCTTGCGGGCCTTCTTGACGACCCGCGGGTCGGCGGTGAAGACGCCGTCGACGTCGGTGTAGATCTCGCAGGTGTCGGCGCCGAGTCCCGCGGCGAGCGCGACGGCGGTGGTGTCGGAGCCGCCGCGGCCGAGGGTGGTGATGTCCTTCGTGTCGCGGTTGAAGCCCTGGAAGCCCGCGACGATGACGACGGCGTTCTCGTCGAGCGCCTCGCGGAGGCGGACCGGGGTGATGTCGACGATGCGGGCGGCGCCGTGCTGCGCGTCCGTGATCATGCCGGCCTGGCTGCCGGTGAAGGAGCGGGCCTCGAAGCCCATGCTCTTGATCGCCATCGCCAGCAGCGCCATCGAGATGCGCTCGCCCGAGGAGAGCAGCATGTCGAGCTCGCGGGGGGCGGGGATGGGAGTGACCTGGTGGGCGAGCTCGAGCAGGTCGTCGGTGGTGTCGCCCATGGCCGAGACGGCGACGACCACGTCGTTGCCCGCCTGCTTGGTGGCGACGATCCGCTTCGCGACCCGCTTGATGCTCTCCGCGTCGGCGACGGAGGACCCGCCGAACTTCTGGACGATCAGGCTCACGTGCTGCTCCCGTGTCGGTGGCTGGACCGCCGTCGCGACCCGACGGGCGAGTCTACCGGTCGACCGCATGCCGGAGCGGTCATGCGACTCCGGCGGCCGCGTCAGTTCTCGACGAGCCGGCGGCCCTCGAAGGCGCGGCCGAGGGTGATCTCGTCGGCGTACTCGAGGTCTCCGCCGACGGGCAGCCCGGAGGCCAGGCGGGTGATGCGGATGCCGAGGGTGCTGAGCATGCGCGAGAGGTAGGTCGCCGTCGCCTCGCCCTCGAGGTTCGGGTCGGTCGCGATGATGACCTCCTGCACCTCGCCGTCCGCGAGCCGCTGCAGCAGCTGGCGGATGCGGAGCTGATCCGGGCCGATGCCGTCGATCGGGCTGATCGCGCCGCCGAGCACGTGGTAGAGCCCACGGAACTCGCGGGTGCGCTCGATCGCCGGGACGTCCTTCGCCTCCTCCACGACGCAGATGACGGCGCGGCTGCGGCGCGGATCGCGGCAGATCCCGCAGGTCGCCTCCTCCGCCACGTTCCCGCAGATGTCGCAGAAGTGCACACGGCCGCGCAGCTCGAGCAGGATCTCGGCGAGCCGGGTGACGTCGAACGTCTCGGTCTGCAGGATGTGGAACGCGATGCGCTGGGCGGACTTCGGGCCGATGCCGGGGAGCCGGCCGAGCTCGTCGATCAGCTCCTGGACGATGCCTTCGTACATGCGGTCGCCTCCTCTCGGGTGGGGCGGACGGGGGTGGCGGTGCAGGCGGCGG
>NZ_PSWJ01000056.1:0-871 GCF_002932775.1 Rathayibacter sp. AY1B8
GGGCACGCTAGTGTTCGTGGAGTCATTGTTGAAATACCACTCTGGTCACTCTGGATATCTAACTTCGGACCCTAATCGGGTTCAGGGACAGTGCCTGATGGGTAGTTTAACTGGGGCGGTTGCCTCCCAAAGAGTAACGGAGGCGCCCAAAGGTTCCCTCAACCTGGTTGGCAATCAGGTGGCGAGTGTAAGTGCACAAGGGAGCTTGACTGTGAGACTGACAAGTCGAGCAGGGACGAAAGTCGGGACTAGTGATCCGGCAGTGGCTTGTGGAAGCGCTGTCGCTCAACGGATAAAAGGTACCTCGGGGATAACAGGCTGATCTTGCCCAAGAGTCCATATCGACGGCATGGTTTGGCACCTCGATGTCGGCTCGTCGCATCCTGGGGCTGGAGTAGGTCCCAAGGGTTGGGCTGTTCGCCCATTAAAGCGGTACGCGAGCTGGGTTTAGAACGTCGTGAGACAGTTCGGTCCCTATCCGCTGCGCGCGCAGGAAATTTGAGAAGATCTATCCCTAGTACGAGAGGACCGGGATGGACGAACCTCTGGTGTGTCAGTTGTTCCGCCAGGAGCACCGCTGATTAGCTACGTTCGGAACGGATAACCGCTGAAAGCATCTAAGCGGGAAGCCGGCTTCGAGATGAGATTTCCATCCCTTCGGGGGAGAGGCTCCCAGCCAGACGACTGGGTTGATAGGCCGGATGTGGAAGACAGGACTAAAGACTGTCGGAGCTGACCGGTACTAATAAGCCGATAACTTGATAATCACTACACTCATACCGTTGTAAAGGCTGGTAGGAGTGGTCAGAGATTGCTTGCGTCCACTTTGTGGTTCCCAGAAGACGGGCACCCCGCATCCTCCTTCGGGAGG